>NZ_JAACFY010000009.1:0-172795 GCF_029237305.1 Aeromonas sp. 2MA4
ACACCAAGAGAACGGGGCGAGCCTCGATAGCGGTGTTATGGGAGGGCTGGTTTAGGTTACAGACCCTCCTTGAAGGCTATGAACTGGCACTGTCTCTTGAGCATCAACAGATGTGATCAAGAGACAGCCCTCAGGTGCCCTTCCTTGACGATTGTCATCCTGCTCAGCGCGCTTCCGCCAGCAGGGTATGCGCTATGGTGCGCATCCCCAGGGTGTTGGCGCCCGGCGCCCACAGGCTGTCACCGTTCTCGCTGAAACAGGCGGCCAGATCGACGTGCAACCAACCCCGTCCTTCATTGCCGACGAAGCGGGAGAGGAAGCCCGCCGCGTTGGAAGCGCCGCCAGGGCCACCGCCCGGCACAGGGCGGCTGTTGGCCGTGTCGGCATAGTGAGACGGGCACTGCTGGCGGTGCCAGGGCTCCAGCGGCAGCGGCCAGGCGGGCTCCTGCTCGGCATCGGCGTAGGCCATGGCACGACTCACCAGTCCCTTGTCCAGGCCAAACAGGGCGTTGTAACGCCCCCCCAGCGCCATGACGGCGGCGCCCGTCAGGGTGGCTGCATCTATGATGAGCGACGCCCCGCTGTCGCTTGCCAGTTGCAGGCCGTCGGCCAGCACCAGGCGCCCCTCGGCATCGGTATTGACGATCTCGACCGTGGTGCCGTTCTTGTAGGTGAGGATATCACCCAGCTTGTAGGCGTGGCCGGAGACCAGATTCTCGGCGCAACAGAGGATGAGCTTCACCCGCTTGTCGAGGCCGCGCAGTATGGCCAGCGCCAGGGCACCGGTCACTATGGCCGCCCCCCCCATGTCATGTTTCATGGTGAGCATGCCCTGGGAGGTTTTCATGGAGTAGCCACCGGAGTCGAAGGTGATGCCCTTGCCCACCAGGGCCGCCGCCACCGGGGCGTTGCGATCCCCGGTCGGGTTGTAGTCCAGCTCCAGCAGCACGGGCTCGCGATCGCTGCCACGGCCAACCTGATAGAGACCGACCCAGCCAGCCTGTTGCAACGCTTCTCCTTTCAGGATGCGATGACTGATCCTGTCCTGCGCCAGCTCGGTAATAAAGGCCGCCGCCTCCACCGCCAGCTCCAGCGGCCCCAGTTGCTCCGGGGTGGCATTGGTCATCTCGCGGACCCAGCGTCCGCACAGCCAGCGAGCCTCCAGCTCCTCCCTGTCCTCTTCGGACGAGGTGGCCCATTGCAGCTCGACTTCGGCCTTGGGGGTCTGCAGTCCCTGGGCGAAGGCCCACTGCTGCTCGCGCTCCCAATGACCGGCCAGGGCCACTTTCTGGATCCCCTGGCTGCACAGGCGACGCGCCGCCTGCTGGATATCGATCAGCGGCGTAGCGGTCACCAGATGGATCACCATGCCATCGGCACGGTGAGAGAGCAGCGCCCCCTCCCCCCACTCGGCGGAAGCAAACTCACGGCTTAACCAGATGTTCATTCAAGTACCTCCTGCAACCGGCAATGTAAGCTGACCTTCATGCACTCACCTCCTGCAGCCAGCGTGCGATAGTGCGCAGACCGTGGCCTTTGGCCCCGGTTGCCCAGAGATCATTGCCTGATTTTTGATAAGAAGCCGCCAGATCCAGGTGTACCCAGCCCTTGCCTTCGTCACGCACGAAACGGGACAGGAAGGCGGCCGCCGTGGTGGCCCCGGCCGTGCCTTCGGCAGAGGCCACGTTGCCCAGCTCGGCAAAGGCAGAGGTGAGCTGGCCCACGTGCCAGGGTTCGAGTGGCAGGGCCCAGGCCTTCTCGTGTTCGGCTTTGGCGGCTGCCAGTACCCGTTGCTGCTCGACTTCATTGAGGGCAAACACGGCGTTGTAGTCACGACCCAGCGCCGTCTTGGCGGCGCCGGTCAGGGTAGCGGCATCCAGGATGTAGGTCGCGCCACTGTCGGAGGCGGCCATCAGACCATCGGCCAGCACCAGACGCCCTTCGGCATCGGTATTCTGGATCTCGACCGAGATGCCGTTCTTGTAGGTGAGGATGTCGCCGAGCTTGAAGGCATGGCCGGAGACCAGGTTTTCGGCGCAGCAGAGGATAAGTTTGACCCTTTGCTTGAGACCTCGACTGATGGCCAGCGCCAGAGCGCCTGTCACCATGGCTGCACCGCCCATGTCGGACTTCATCGGCAGCATGTTGTCAGAGGACTTCATGGAATAGCCACCGGAATCGAAGGTGATGCCCTTGCCCACCAGGGCGGCCACCACGGGGGCATTGCGATCCCCGGTCGGGTTGTAGTCGAGCTCCAGCAGCACGGGCTCTCGCTCGCTGCCACGACCTACCGACCAGATGCCGATATGGCCGGCCTCACGCAACGCCTCGCCGGCTGTGATACGGGCAGTGACCTGATCCCCACCCAGACCACGGATCAGCAGCAAGGCTGATTCCGCCAGGCTCATGGGATAAATGGCTTCCGGGCAACCGTTGGTCACCTCACGCACCCAGCGAGTCGCCTTGATCAGCGCATCCAGCTCGAGGGCATCGGACTCACTCTGTGGGCCAAAGTCCAGCTCACGCGTCCCCTTGGCGGCGTAGAAGCCCTGGGCGAAAGCGTAACGGCGTTCCAGATCCCATTCATCACCGGCCAGCTTCACCCGCTTGATACCGCTGGACTCGAGACGGCGGGCCGCACGCTGTATGGTGCGCAAGGTGTCATCTTCCTGGGCGATAGCGCCCAGATGAATGCGGGCCTCGTCACCGTTGAAACTGAGCTGGGCACCTTCGCCCCACTGGGCGGCGGCGGCCTGGAGGGACAAGCGTACGTTCATCATGTCAGCCATGTTCTCTTGCTTCCTTTTTATTGGCACTTTCATTAATCAATAGGGAAATAACGAGCACAAAAAAGGCCGTTCCCCTCAAGGGTCACGGCCTTCACCATATCATTACTGCACCATGGGATGCTGCACGCTCAATTCACTCATGTGTAATTAAGGTGCCATCAATGGCGTTCTGAAGCGAGGTTGATGGTGTACTTGGGCAGCTCCACCACCAGATCCTCGTCTGCCAGTCTTGCCTGGCAACTGAGACGGGATTCCGGCTCCAGTCCCCATGCCTTGTCCAGCATGTCATCTTCCAGCTCATCGCTCGGCTCGAGGGAGTCAAACCCTTCTCGCACCACGCAATGACAGGTGGTGCAGGCGCAGGACTTCTCGCAAGCATGCTCGATCTCGATGCCATTGCGCAGCGCCACATCCAGGATGGTCTCGCCACTCTTGCCTTCGAGCGCGGCACCGTCCGGACAGAGCTCGGGATGGGGCAGAATAATCAGTTTTGGCATATTACACCTTGTTGACGTTTTGTCCGGTCAGCACCTTGCGGATGGAGGCGTCCATCCGGCGGGCTGCAAATTCACCACTGACAGCGTCCGCCGCCTCGATGGCATCTTTGATTTGATTGGTTGTCCCTGCGGCGCGCACAGACAGCAGATGGGTGATCGCACTGTCGATGGCAGCGCGCTCGGCGGTGCTCAGCAGCGCATCGCCATCGGCGGCCAGGGCAGCATTGAGACTTTCGACCACACGGTCGGCCTCCACCTGCTGCTCTGCCAGCATGCGAGCATCCATGTCTTGCTGGGCGTTGGCGATGGAGGCACTCAGCATGGTGAGTATGTCCTCCTCCCCCAGCCCGTAGGAAGGCTTGACCTGGATCTCGGCCTGCACGCCGGAGGATTTCTCCATGGCACTGACCGACAACAGACCATCCGCATCCACCTGGAAGGTGACGCGGATGTGGGCAGCCCCCGCCGCCATGGGGGGGATCCCGGTCAGGGTGAAACGGGCCAGGGAACGGCAATCGGCCACCAGTTCACGCTCCCCTTGCACCACGTGGATTGCCATCGCTGTCTGGCCATCCTTGAAGGTGGTGAACTCCTGGGCGCGGGCCACCGGAATCGTGGTATTGCGCGGTATCACCTTCTCGGCGAGGCCACCCATGGTCTCAAGGCCCAGGGAGAGCGGGATCACGTCCAGCAGCAGCATTTCGGCATCAGGCTTGTTGCCCACCAGGATATCGGCCTGGATGGCGGCGCCAATGGCGACTACCTTGTCCGGGTCGATACTGGTCAGCGGCGTACGCTGGAAGAACTCCCCCACTCGCTCGCGTACCAGCGGCACCCGGGTAGAGCCACCGACCATCACCACCTCCAGCACTTCCACCTGCTCCAGCCCCGCATCACGCAGGGCGCGGCGACAGGCCAGCAAGGTACGCTTGACCAGCGGAGTGATGAGTTCCTCAAACAGGTGACGGCTCACCTCCCCCTGCCAACCGGCAAAGGCACAGGGCACCAGCTCGGCATCGGTCAGGCCGTGTTTGACGGCGGCGGCCACATCCAGCAATTCGCGCTGGGTGCTGGCATCCAGCTGACCACTCAAACCGGCTTGTGCCTTGATCCAGTCCGCCAGCAGGTGATCGAAATCATCGCCCCCCAGCGCCGAGTCACCACCGGTAGCCATCACTTCAAACACACCGCGGTGCAGACGAAGGATGGAGATATCAAAGGTCCCGCCGCCGAGATCATACACTGCTATCACCCCTTCCTGACCGGAGTCGAGGCCGTAGGCAATCGCGGCGGCAGTGGGTTCGTTGAGCAGGCGCAGTACGTGCAGACCGGCCAGACGGGCAGCGTCCTTGGTACCCTGACGCTGGGCATCATCGAAATAGGCGGGCACGGTAATGACAACGCCATCCAGCTCGCCGCCCAGTGCTGCGGCGCCACGCTCAGCCAGTTTCTTCAGAATTTCGGCTGAAACCTGTACCGGGTTGACCAGCCCCTGACGGGTCTGCAGCTGGGGCATGCCGTTATCGGCGGCCACAAACTGGTAAGGCTGCTGGCGAGTATCGATGTCGGCCAAGGCCTTGCCCATCATCCGCTTGGCGGAGACGATGGTGTTGTGCGGATCAAGTGAGGCTTCACGCTTGGCGTCAAAGCCGACACGGATAGCATCAACCTGATAGTGCACCACTGAGGGCAGCAGATCCCGACCCTGCTCGTCGCAGAGGGTATCGGCGTGGCCGCTGCGCACTGCCGCGACCAGAGAATTGGTGGTGCCAAGATCGATGCCAACGGCACGTTTATGCTGATGAGGTGCGGCGCTCTGGCCGGGCTCGGCGATTTGCAATAATGCCATGGGTAATCAAAATTCCAGCGTTAAAGGATCAAGACTCGAACAGTGAGTCTTCGAATCGTTCCAGCTCTTCGAGGAGCTTGTCGACAAACTTGAGTTTGCGGACGCAATCAGCCGCGATCAGATCATCGCCAGCGGCAAGCGTCAGTGTCAGCTGTTGCATCAACAGCTGGTGATCATGCCCTATTTCCTGGCGAAAATCCTTGATGGCACCCTCAGGGTCGGCTTCCCCTTTCAAGTCTGCAAGGCGCTCGCGCCACTCAAGTTGTTGCATCAGGAAGCTGGTGTCTTGCAGGGTTTGCTGCTCGCCACGAATATCGGTGCCTCGCAGGGAGAGCAGATACTCGGCTCGGCGCAGGGGCGTCTTGAGGGTGGTGTAGGCATCGTTGATCTGGGCGGCTCGTTGCACCGCAACCAGTTGTTCCCGCTCGGGCGCCGTGGCAAAACGATCGGGGTGGAACTGGGTTTGCAACTGACGGTAGGTGTCCGCCAGTTGACGGGTATCGAGCTCGAAGCCTTCAACCAGCCCAAACAGCTCGAAATGATTCATGCAAACCTCTTAGACACAGACGTTTTCACCGCCACCAAACTCGCCAAAAACGCTGAGCCGGGTGTTGTTGAACTGGTCGTTTTCGACCAGTTCAACCGGCAGGACATCATGTATGTCAAACCTGTCAGACACTGAAACTTTCGCCGCAACCACACTCGCCCTTGGCGTTGGGGTTATTGAACTGGAAGCCCTCATTGAGGCCTTCCTTGACGAAGTCCAGTTCGGTGCCATCCAGATGGATCAGGCTCTTGGCATCGACGATGATTCTGACACCGTTCTGCTCAAACACCTGATCTTCATCCGCCAGCTCATCGACAAACTCGAGCACATAGGCAAGACCCGAACAGCCGGTGGTCTTGACGCCGAGGCGAAGACCTATGCCCTTGCCCCGGTTGGTCAGAAAAGAGGAAACCCGTGCCGCTGCGGCATCTGTCATGGTAATGGCCATACTGCTCTCCTGACCTTAGAGACCTTTCTTCTGCTTGTAATCGGCGATGGCGGCCTTGATGGCATCCTCAGCCAGAATGGAGCAGTGGATCTTCACCGGTGGCAGAGCCAGCTCTTCGGCGATGTCAGTGTTCTTGATGCCGGCGGCTTCGTCCAGGGTCTTGCCCTTGACCCACTCGGTCACCAGGGAGCTGGAGGCAATGGCGGAGCCACAGCCATAGGTCTTGAACTTGGCGTCTTCGATGATGCCGTCGTCGCTGATCTTCAATTGCAGCTTCATCACGTCGCCACACGCCGGAGCACCGACCATACCGGTCGCTATGTTGGGATCGTTCTTGTCGAAGCCACCTACGTTGCGGGGATTCTCGTAGTGGTCGATTACTTTTTCACTGTAAGCCATATCTAACTCCTGCTAATTCCGTTGATCACTGATCCGATGGATCAGTGATGAGCCCATTCGACCGTGTTCAGATCGACGCCGTCTTTGTACATCTCCCACAGGGGAGACATCTCGCGCAGACGACCGATGGAGTCACGGATAAGCTTGATTGCGTAATCAATCTCTTCTTCTGTGGTAAAGCGACCCAGGCTGAAACGGATGGAGCTGTGCGCCAGCTCGTCGTTCAGGCCCAGCGCGCGCAGCACATAGGAGGGCTCCAGGCTGGCCGAGGTACAGGCAGAACCGGAAGAGACCGCCAGATCTTTCAGCGCCATGATCAGGGATTCCCCTTCCACATAGGCGAAGCTGACGTTGAGGTTGCCCGGTACACGCTGTTCCAGGTCACCGTTGATGTAGACGGCTTCAATATCCTTGATGCCATCCCACAGACGCTGACGCAGGGCCATGATGTGCTGGCCTTCGCTCGCCATCTCTTCTTTGGCGATACGGAAAGCTTCACCCATGCCAACGATCTGGTGAGTCGGCAGTGTGCCTGAACGCATGCCACGTTCGTGGCCACCACCGTGCATCTGGGCTTCCAGACGAACGCGGGGCTTGCGACGCACAAACAGGGCACCGATCCCTTTCGGGCCGTATACCTTGTGCGCAGAAACAGAGAGCAGGTCAACTTTCAGCGCTTCCACATCCACCGGGATCTTGCCCACGCTCTGGACTGCATCCACGTGCAGCAGGATCTTGCGGGAGCGGCACAGCTCGCCGATGGCGGCAATGTTTTGCACCACGCCAATTTCGTTGTTGACGTGCATGATGCTCACCAAAATGGTGTCATCGCGCAGGGCGCCTTCGATCTGCTCCAGGGTGAACAGGCCGTTCGGCATCGGCTCGAGGTAAGTCACCTCATAGCCTTCACGCTCCAGCTGGCGGCAAGTATCGAGTACTGCCTTGTGCTCTGTCTTGGAGGTGATGATGTGCTTGCCCTTGCCAGCATAAAAATGGGCAACGCCCTTGATGGCCAGGTTGTTGGATTCGGTCGCGCCGGAGGTAAAGACGATCTCGCGCGGGTCTGCACCGATCAGCTCTGCCACTTGATTACGGGCCAGGTCCACCGCCTCTTCAGCTTGCCAGCCAAAGCGATGGGAACGGGAAGCTGGATTGCCGAACAGGCCATCCATGGTGAGACACTGCATCATTTTTTCTGCGACACGCGGGTCCACCGGACAGGTTGCCGAATAATCAAGGTAAATAGGCAGTTTCATGTTTTTCTCCGTTACAGCCAGGGTCACACATCGACCGGCCGTGGAAAGCACGTTTGTTTATAGTTGGACTTTCAAGCTCACATCGCCGTGTTCTACCCGATCAACCAGGGACAACACGGTTTTCATTTGTTCATCTTGCTTGCCGGCAATCCGGCGCACGTCCGCCTGACCCACCAGCTCAGCCAGGGTGATATCCCCCAGGAAACTGGAAATACGCTCGCTGAGGTCACGCCACAGGGAGTGAGTGAGACACTGGGTACCGCCGTGGCAGCCACCTTTGCCGAGACACTTGGTGGCATCAACCGACTCGTCGACTGCAGTGATCACCTGACCGACAGAGATAGCATCAGGGGCCAGACCGAGGCGATAACCACCGCCCGGACCACGCACACTGCTCACCAGACCATGCTTGCGCAGGCGGGCAAACAGTTGCTCGAGATAGGACAAGGAGATGCCCTGGCGCTCCGAAATATCAGCCAGGGGCACGGGCCCCTGCTCTGCATGCAACGCCACGTCGAGCATGGCAGTCACAGCGTAACGTCCTTTTGAGGTCAGTCTCATATGCCTTACCGTCTTGCGAACCAATCAATATGGGCACATGGTCACATACCCGACTAAAACAGTCAAGTATATGGTTGAGTAATACAGTCGGGTTTAATCCTGCGGCTTTGGCTTCTGGATCGAGGTCAGAATGCCGCGCAAAATATTGAGTTCTATTGCTTCCGGACGGGCCCGATTGAACAGGCGGCGCAGCTTGCTCATCACCTGACCCGGGTGGTCGTCGGCAATGAAGCCTGTTTTGAGCAGAGTCTGCTCCAGATGCTGATAAAAGCCTTCCAGCTGATGGGCGCTGGGATAATCCGCCTCGCTCTCCACCTCGGGAGCCTGATCCTGCAGCCAGCACATCCGCACTTCATAGCAGATAGTCTGTACCGCCATGGCCAGATTGAGGGAGCTGTATTCCGGATTGGCCGGAATGGCCACATGGTAGTGGCATTTCTGCAGCTCGTCGTTGGTCAGGCCGGTACGTTCACGGCCAAACACCAGGGCAACCGGATGCTTCATCCCCTCTCCCACGGCTTTTTCCCCTGCTGCACGGGGATCCAGCATGGGCCAGCTCAGGGTGCGGGAACGGGCACTGGTGCCGATGACCAGACCGCAGTCAGCAATGGCTTCATCCAGTGTCGATACGATACGGGCATTGGCGAGCACGTCACTGGCACCTGCAGCCAGCGCATGAGCGCCGTCATCAGGCAAGGCTTGCGGATCAACCAACACCAATTGGGTCAGCCCCATGGTCTTCATGGCTCGCGCCGCGGATCCCATGTTGCCTGTGTGAGAGGTGTTTACCAAAACGATACGAATCTGATCCAACATGCCCAGTCAATCTTCAGTCAAAAATGGCGCGCAATTGTAACATAGCCAATCGCTATTTTGGCACCGTAAATGGCGTCCCATTTCACAACAAAACCGTCATTTTGTAGAACAAAGCATCATTAGCCAACCGGGGAGGCTGGCTAAACTTGGAGGATGGAGAAGGAAACGAGTGGAGGCGACATGTACCCACATTGGCTTTATGAGAGGTTGCCTGCCTGCTATCTGTTGACGGCAGTCGGCATGATCATGCTCACCGACTCCCCTTTGCTCTGGCTGGCAGGTGCCCTGCTGTTTGTGGCCGGTGCGGCGAGCTGGATGATGCGCTCCAGCTATCGGCGTACCGACCTGGTCATCTTTCCGACCAAGCGCTGGTTCCAGCCGGAATGGCTCTACGAGGCCCAGCCCTTTATCTGGCTGGCGCTGGGGTTGCTGCTCTCTCACCTCCCCGATGCCATGGCCCTGATGGCCTTGCTTCCTTGTGCCTGGGCATGCCGCTGCCTGTGGGTTCGCAGTCACTACCGCCACCATGCCGCTGGCCTGGCTTCACACTTGAGACGGGATCCCGCCCGTCGGCGCAGGGTGCGACTCCTGCGCTGACAGGGTGCGCGCACCTTCGATAAAGATGGCGAGATCCATCAAGGAATAGCGCATCAGGCTCGGCAAACCGTCCAGATCCAGGCTGTCCATCAGGTTCTTCACCTCCAGTCCCAGCTCGGTATCTCCCTCAATCTTCAGCTTGCGCTGAAAGAAAAGGGAATCGGGGTCCTCTTTGCGACCAGCGATCAGGATGAGGTCGTTGGTGGTACCGCTGAAACAGACATCCGCACGATCGCAATGGCGTGCCACCACCAGCTTTCCATCCTGTTCGCTGATAAACCAGCAAAGCTCGAGATCCGATACCTCGACTTTCAGCCATTTCCCAGCCAGAAACGCGAAGTCACCATCCTGGATGGCCTCCTTGAACACCCGCGCCAGCAGGCGCTCCATCAGGTTCTGCTGCAGAGTAAAAGGCACCAGTTTGAGGGGATGACGCAAAAAGCGGGGGGCCTGTTCGACCAGACGACGTTGCAGTTGTTGAAACACGATGAACTCCCAAGTTTTTACGCATTCAAGCACAGGGTTGCACTCTGGATCCTGTTGGAAATCAAACTTGTGCCGACTTACCTCAAGAAGGGTAAAGCCACACAAAGCTGCCTCAGGTCAAAAAGTGGGAAGGCATCGATGAATACAATCGGGCCACTTTTGCATTTTTCCCCTCTCGGAGCGTACCCGATGGAATTACTCTGTCCGGCAGGCAGCTTGCCGGCACTGAAAACAGCCGTGGATAACGGGGCCGATGCGGTTTATATCGGCTTCAAGGATGACACCAATGCCCGCCACTTTGCCGGTCTCAACTTCACCGACAGCAAGCTGGAAAAGGCGGTGGACTACGTGCATCAACATGGCCGCCAGCTGCACATCGCCATCAATACCTTCGCCCACCCGGGCTCCGATACCAGATGGAAACAGGCAGTAGACAGGGGGGTTGCCCTGGGTGCAGATGCACTGATCATCGCCGATCTCGCCGTGCTCGATTACGCCAGCCGCCATTATCCTGACATGGAGCTGCACGTTTCTGTGCAAGCCAGTGCCACCAACGCCGCCGCCATTCGCTTCTATCAGCAGCATTTCAACGTCGGCCGGGTGGTCTTGCCACGGGTACTCTCCATGCACCAGGTCCGGCAGCTGGCCCGCGAGACCGACGTCGGCCTGGAAGTGTTCGCCTTCGGCAGCCTCTGCATCATGGCGGAGGGCCGCTGCTACCTATCCTCCTACATGACAGGGGAGAGCCCCAACACGGTCGGTGCCTGCTCACCGGCCAAGTTTGTGCGCTGGGAGGAGACGCCGGCGGGCCTCGAGTCCCGCCTCAACGAGGTGCTGATCGACCGTTATGGTCCGGGTGAAAACGCCGGTTATCCGACCCTGTGCAAGGGGCGCTTCGAGGTGGATGGCCAGACCTATCACGCACTGGAGGAGCCGACCAGCCTCAACACCCTTGGCCTCTTGCCCGAGCTGTTCCAGACCGGCATCCAGTCAGTCAAAATTGAAGGGCGCCAGCGCAGCCCCGCCTATGTGGAGCAGGTTACCCGGGTCTGGCGCGCAGCCATCGACGCCTATCAGGCCAATCCCGAGGCCTATCAGGTCAAAGCCGAGTGGGATGCCCAGCTCGCACGCGTCTCTGAAGGGAGCCAGACTACCCTGGGCGCCTATCACCGTCAGTGGCAATAAGGAGGCCCGATGCCATTTCGTCCCGAAACAACCGATGCTGCCTTCAGCCCCTTCAGTCGCCACAAGGAGCACAACTAATGCAATTTTCTCTCGGGCCCCTGCTCTTCTACTGGCCCAAGGCCGACACCCAGGCCTTCTACCAAGCCGCTGCCAACAGTCAGGCAGATATCATCTATCTGGGAGAAACCGTCTGCAGCAAACGCCGCGAGCTGAAAGCAGATGACTGGATTGCCCTCGCCCGCCAGGTAGCCAGCACCGGCAAGCAAGTGGTGCTCTCGACCCTGGCCCTCATCTCTGCCCCCTCCGAACTCAAGGAGGTGAAGCGGCTGGTCGACAACGGTGACCTGCTGGTCGAAGCCAACGATCTCGGCACTGTTCAACTCACCAGCGAGGCCGGGCTCCCGTTTGTCTGTGGCCCCGCCATCAACGCCTACAATGCCGATGTGCTGCGCATGCTGCTCAAACAGGGGATGACACGCTGGGTGATGCCGGTGGAGCTCTCCCGCGACTGGCTGATTCAGCTCTGTCAGGATCTGGGCGCTGCCCGCCAGCAGTTTGAAGTGGAGGTGTTTGCCTACGGCCATCTGCCGCTCGCCTATTCGGCGCGCTGCTTTACCGCCCGCTCCCTCGACAAGCCCAAAGACAACTGCGAGCTCGCCTGCATCCATTACCCCACAGGCCGGCTGGCCAGCAGCCGCGAAGGGCAGAAGGTGTTCAATCTCAACGGCATCCAGACCCAGTCCGGTTACTGTTACAACCTCGGCAACGAGCTTGGCGGTATGGCGGAGCTGGTGGATGTGGTACGCCTCTCCCCGGAGGGACTGGACACCCTTGAGATGCTGGCTCGCTTCAAGGCCAACCAGCAGGGGCAGGCCCCTCTGCCCCTGCAACAGGAGCGGGACTGCAACGGTTACTGGCGCCAGATCCCTGGCATGAGTCTGGTGGAATGACACAGCACCAATGCCGGACCTGAGCGCGGCGGCCACGGCTGCTGGTGTCAAATATCCCCGGCATAAGCCCTGGTGGAATGACACAGCACCAATACCGGACCTGAGCGCGGCGGCCATGGCTGCTGGTGTCAAACATCCCCGGCATAAGTCCTGGTGGAATGACACAGCACCAATGCCAGACCTGAGCGCGGCGGCCACGGCTGCTGGTGTCAAATATCCCCGGCATAAGTCCTGGTGGAATGACACAGCACCAATGCCAGACCTGAGCGCGGCGGCCACGGCTGCTGGTGTCAAATATCCCCGGCATGAGCTCTGATGGAATAACACCGTACCAATACCAGCACGCAGACAGCAAAAAGGCCTCATCAAGAGGCCTTTTTTACATCGCAGACACAGGCAAATCAGGATGCCTGTTTGCTGCTCTTGCCCTGTGAACTCTGGGCGCCCAGCGGCAAGGGTTTGCGCGCCATCAGCTCCAGCTCCAGCAGGGCGTATCTGTGCTCGATGAAGTCATACACGTTGTTGGCGAGCGCCAGCTTGAAGTAGCTGATGGCTTCCTTGCGGTTGCCCTTGGCCAGTTCAAACTTGCCCAGATAGAAGTAGGTTTCACACAGGCGCTCGGCGAGCTCCCGGTTATCCTTCACTCCTTTCACCACATTGCCCATCAACTGGGTGGCATTGAGCTCACCGGTATAGAGGCGAACCAGATCCCAGTTCCAGGCGTCGTCGTCATATTTGTTGAGACGCTCTCGCATCCTGCTCATGGCAGCCGGCGCATTGAGCTTCTGCTCAGCCAGATAGAGCCACATCACCCTATACGGGTCTTCCGGCTGCGCTTCATAGAAGCGTTTCATGTCGGCGGCGGCCAGCTCGGGGCGATTGCCGTAATAGAGTGCGATCCCGCGGTTGAGATAGGCATAGTCATAGTCGGGAGCCAGTTCGAGAGCGGAATCAAATGCCTCGTAGGCTTCGTCATAATTCTGCTGCTGCACCAGATAGACGCCGATGAAATTATAGGCCTCGGCAAAATCCGGTTTCTCCCGCAAGGCACGGTTGAAATCCAGCCTCGCCAGGGAGCGCAAGCCGACCCGATCAAACACCACGGCACGCTCATAAAACAGTTCGGCACGTTGCTCTGTGGTCAACTCCATCTCACCGAGCATCTGACCGAGTCGCGCCAACGCCAACTCGCTCTGGTAAGAGACCTGCAGGGGGGTCGCCAATACCAGTGAAGCGGGTTGCGGCTTGGGAACTTGAGGCGCTTTAACCTGACTGCTACTGCTGCAACCCCACATGGGGAGCAACAACAGGACACCAAGGAGGTATCCAATCCCTTTCCTGACGTTCAATGAACACTCCGACGCTTACGCTTGACCCCGCATATGGTAAAGGTCAACCGTCACTTTGTCATGTGGCGGTTCCCCTCTCCCTCAAATAAATCAGGATTCGACAGGGTATCCGGCCTCACACCAGCCCCGAAAACCGCCATCGACACTGACAACCCGGCTATAACCCATTTTTTGCAGATTTTCCGCCACCAGGATGGAGCGGAAACCCCCACCACAATAGAGATAGAGTTCAGTCTGCGGATCCGGATAGCGGGTCTCGATGTCGCGTTCAATCACGCCGCGACCAAGGTAGGCCGCCCCTGGCAGGTGACCTCTGGCCCACTCGCTCTCTTCCCGCACGTCGATCAGGTGAAAAGCACGCCCCTCATCCTGCCAACGTTTGATCTGGTGCACGTCAGTCTCTTGCACCTGAGGACGAATGGCCTCGACCAGGGCCAGAAAACGGGGATTGTGTTGCATGGCTTGCTCCTTGCCTTAGGTAATGGAAGATGGGTCATCGGGGAGCATAATGACTCACCCGCCCCATAAGAGAAAGGGCGCCTCACGGCGCCCTTGTCGATTACGGCAGGATCTCTTGCTGATCCGCGCCCTCTTTTTCCACCAGGGTCGGCAGCATGTGCTCCCGCTTGACCCCGAGGAACATGGCGAAGGCACTCGCCACATAGATGGAGGAGTAGGTACCGAAAGCAACACCTATCACCATGGCCACCGCAAATCCGTGGATCAGGGCACCGCCCTTGAGCAGCAGTGCCAGCACCACCACGAAGGTCAGACCCGAGGTAATGATGGTCCGACTCAGGGTCTCGGTCATGGAGAGATCCAGGATGTACTCGGTATCCCCCTTGCGCACCTTGCGAAAATTCTCCCGCAGCCGGTCGAACACCACTATGGTGTCATTCAAGGAGTAACCCACCAGGGTCATCAGCGCCGCCAGCACGGTCAAGTCGAACTCGTACTGGAAGTAGGCAAACACGCCCAGGGTGATGACAACGTCGTGCACCAGGGAAACAATCCCCCCCAACGCCAGACGCCACTCGAAGCGCACCGCAACATACGCCATGATGCAGAGGATGGAAGCCAGCATGGCCAAGGCGCCATCGGTGGCCAGTTCATCACCCACTGAGGGGCCGACGAACTCGACACGCTTGAGCACGGCATCAGGATCGATCTGCCTGGCTGCCGCCAGCACTTCGTTGCCCTGCTGTTCCACCTTGACCCCCTCCTCTGGGGTCATGCGCACCAGCACATCGCGGCTGGAGCCGAAGTGTTGCAGGGTCGCCCCTTCAATCTTCTGCTCATCCAGCACCTCGTGGATCTTGTCCAGGCTCACCGACTGCTGGAATCCCACCTCTATGGTGGTACCGCCGGTAAAGTCCAGACCCCAGTTCAGGCCCCGATCGAACAGGAAGAACAGGGAGATCACCATCAGCAGGGTAGAGAAGACCACACCCGGCTTGGCATAGCGCATAAACGGGATAGGTTTTTCAAAATGTAGAATCTGAAACATGTCTCTTCCTTAGATCGGCAGCTTGTCGATACGCCGTCCACCCCAGCCCAGATTGATAATGGCGCGGGAAACCGTGATGGCAGTAAACATGGAAGCCGTCAGACCAATACCCAGGGTCAAGGCAAAGCCCTTGATGGCACCGGTACCGATACCGAACAGGATCACACAGGTGATGAGCGAGGTAACGTTGGAGTCAGCGATGGTCGAAAATGCGCGATCAAAGCCCATATGAATGGCCTGCTGCACACCGCGGCCATTGCGGATCTCTTCCCGGATACGCTCGAAGATCAGCACGTTGGCATCCACCGCCATACCGAGCGTCAAGACGATACCGGCAATGCCCGGCAGTGTCATGGTGGCCCCCGGGATCATCGACATGATGCCGACAATCAATACCAGGTTGAATACCAGCGCCAGGTTGGCCACCCAGCCGAAGGTGCGGTAGTAGATGCCCATGAACAGCACTATCACCAGCATGGCCCAGCCGATGGCTTCCATACCGTTATCGATGTTTTGCTGACCCAGGCTTGGGCCTATGGTGCGCTCTTCAACGATCTGGATGGGTGCGATCAGGGCACCAGCACGCAACAGCAGCGCCAGGTTATGGGCTTCGTTGGCGTTGTCGATACCCGTGATGCGGAACTGGCTGCCAAGGCGCGACTGGATAGTGGCGACGTTGATCACCTCTTCCTGCTTGCGGAACTTGCGCTTGCCATCCGGACCGGGTTGGCCCACAGGCTTGTATTCGATGAAGACGGTCGCCATGCCTTTACCGACGTTGTCCTTGGTAAAGTTCGCCATCTTGTTGCCACCCTGGCCATCAAGCTTGATGTTGACCTGGGGACGGCTGTACTCATCGAAACCAGACTGGGCACCCACTATGTGGTCACCGGTCAGGATCACCCGCTTTTGCAGCACCACCGGACGACCGTTGCGATCGTTGTAGACCTTGGAGCTCGGCGGTACACGACCATCGGCAGCAGCCTGGATGTCGGCGGTCTCATCGACCATGTGGAATTCCAGGGTCGCGGTCGCACCCAGGATCTCCTTGGCACGGGCCGTATCCTGAATACCGGGCAGTTCCACCACGATGCGCTCGGCACCTTGCTGTTGTACCAGCGGCTCAGCCACCCCCAGTTCATTCACCCGATTGCGGATGATGGTGATGTTCTGCTCGAGTGCGTACTTTTTCACTTCCTTGATTTTGGCTTCACTCAAACCAGCCAGCAGGATGAACTCATCCCCCTTCTGCTCTGTGGTGAAGGTCAAATCCGGATTCTGGCGACGCAGGTGAGACACAGCCTTGGCTTGATCCGCTTCATCACGGAACAGAACCTGTACCTGATCACCGACCCGACGTACGCCGGAGTAACGGATCTTCTGGGTACGCAGCTCGGTGCGAAAATCCTGCACCATCTGCTCTTGCTGCTTGGTCAGTGCTTCCGCCATGTCCACTTCCATCAGAAAGTGCACACCGCCACGCAGGTCAAGACCCAGCTTCAGGGGGGCCGCACCGATGGCTTCAAGCCAGGCGGGGGTAGAAGGTGCCAGGTTAAGGGCAGTAATGAAATTATCGCCAAGCTTGCTGGCAACGACATCACGCGCCTTGAGCTGATCTTCAGTGTTCTTGAAGCGGATCAGAATGAAGCCGTGCTCGAACGCAGCATGTTTGACCGGGATCTGAGCCGCCTCGAGCGTCTCCTTCACTTGATCAAGCGTCTCTAACTTGACTTCGGCACCACGGCTGGCAGAAATCTGCAAGGCCGGGTCTTCGCCGTAAAGATTGGGGGCTGCATATAGAAAACCGATGGCGATCACGAAGACCACCATCAGGTATTTCCACAGCGGATAGCGATTTAACACGCTGTGCTCCTCAGGAGATTAAAGGGACTGGATAGAACCCTTGGGCAGTACGGCAGAGACGAAGTCACGCTTGATGGTGACCTGGGTCTGATCGTTCAGGGACAGCACAATGTATTCGCTATCGGCGGACACTTTGGCGATCTTGCCAACCAGGCCACCTGAGGTGAGTACTTCATCACCCTTGGCCAGGGAGCTCATCAGGTTGCGGTGATCCTTGGCGCGCTTGGCCTGGGGACGATAGATCATGAAGTAGAAAATAAGGCCGAACACGGCCAGCATGATGATCATTTCCATACCACCACCCTGTGCACCCGGAACTGCGCCTTCTGCATACGCCTTGGAGATAATGCTCATTTAACAACCTCTTATTTGATGTAGATTTGATAACTAACTTATATATCGTTGTTATTTCACGTCATTTTCAGCTAACGGAGGCACAGGCTTCCCTTGCCGACGGTAAAACTCAGTTACAAAGTCGTCTAATTTACCCTGCTCGATCGCGTCCCGCAAACCCTGCATCACACGCTGGTAATAACGCAGGTTGTGAATGGTGTTCAGACGGGCACCGAGGATCTCGTTGCACTTGTCCAGATGATAGAGATAGCTGCGGGTGTAGTTCTTGCAGGTGTAGCAATCGCAGTCCGCATCCAGGGTACTGGTGTCACTGCGATACTTGGCGTTGCGGATCTTGACCACCCCATCCGTGGTGAACAGATGGCCATTGCGGGCATTGCGGGTCGGCATCACGCAGTCGAACATGTCGACTCCACGGCGCACCCCTTCAACCAGATCTTCCGGTTTGCCCACGCCCATCAGGTAACGCGGCTTGTCAGCCGGAATTTTCGGGCAGACGTGCTCGAGGATCCTGTGCATGTCTTCCTTCGGCTCACCCACCGCCAGACCGCCAACCGCATAACCGTCGAAGCCGATCTCCAGCAGGCCGTTGAGGGACACATCCCGCAACTCTTCATACACGGAACCCTGAATGATACCGAACAGGGCGTTCTTGTTGCCCAAGGCATCAAACTTGTCGCGGGAGCGCTTGCCCCAGCGCAGGGACATCTCCATGGACTTGCGCGCTTCTTCGTAAGTGGCCGGGTACGGGGTGCACTCGTCGAAGATCATCACGATGTCGGAACCCAGATCGTACTGGATCTCCATGGATTTCTCGGGGTCCAGGAAGATCTTCTCGCCATTGATGGGGTGACGGAAGTGCACGCCCGCCTCGGTGATCTTGCGAATGTGCCCCAGGCTGAACACCTGGAAACCACCCGAGTCGGTCAGGATCGGGCCCTGCCAGTTCATGAAGTCGTGCAGATCGCCGTGGGCGCGCATCACTTCCTGCCCCGGCCGCAGCCAGAGGTGGAAGGTGTTGCCAAGCAGGATCTCGGCGCCGGTCTCGCGTACTTCTTCCGGGGTCATCCCCTTGACGGTGCCATAGGTACCGACCGGCATGAAGGCGGGAGTCTGCACAGTGCCACGTTCGAAGACCAGTTGACCGCGACGGGCACGGCCGTCAGTGGTTTTCAGTTCAAATTTCATTGCTACCTCGTTGCGTCAGAGAAACAGTCTGACAATAGGGAGCCCGAAGGCCCGGTATAAAGGGCGAGGCTTATGCCACTGCCCGGCGACGGGTGACGAACATGGCGTCCCCGTAGCTGAAGAAACGGTACTGCTCGGCCACGGCCGCCTGATAGGCCGCCATCACGTGATCGTACCCGGCGAAGGCGCTGACCAGCATGATCAGGGTCGACTCCGGCAGGTGGAAGTTGGTGATCATGGCATCGACTACCTGAAACTGGTAGCCGGGGAAGATGAAGATGTCGGTGTCGCTGAAAAACGGCGCCAGCGGCTTGCCCTGGGCCAGACTTGCCTTGGCGGCGCTCTCCAGGGAGCGTACCGAGGTGGTGCCCACCGCAATCACACGGCCACCCCGGGCGCGGGTTGCAGCTATGGCATCCACCACCTCCTGCGGCACTTCGGCGTATTCGGAGTGCATGTGGTGCTCTTCAATCTTGTCCACCCGCACCGGCTGGAAGGTCCCCGCCCCTACATGCAGGGTGACGAAGGCCGTTTCAACCCCTTTGGCGCGGATCTTTGCCAGCAGCGGCTCATCGAAATGCAGGCCGGCGGTCGGCGCCGCCACGGCGCCCGGCTTCTGATTGTAAACGGTCTGGTAGCGCTCCTTGTCGGCGTCCTCATCGGGACGGTCGATATAGGGGGGCAACGGCATATGGCCTATGGCTTCCAGAATCTCCAGCACGGGGCGCGGGTCGAGGAAATGGATCTCGAACAGGGCATCGTGGCGGGCACGCATCTCGGCATCGACCTTTTCGCCATCGGGGCCGCCATCCAGAATGAGGCGGGTGCCCGGCTTGGGCGCCTTGGAGGCCCGCACATGTGCCAGCACGCTGTGCTCGTCCAGGATGCGCTCCACCAGCACCTCCAGCTTGCCGCCGCTGGCCTTCTGGCCAAACATGCGCGCCGGAATGACACGGGTGTTGTTGAATACCAGCAGATCGCCGGGGTTGAGCTGGTCCAGCACATCCACAAATTGACCATGGCGCAGGGCGCCGCTTTGACCATCGAGCTGCAACAGGCGGCTGGCGGTACGCTCTGCCATCGGATAGCGGGCAATCAGCTCGTCTGGCAGATCAAAATGAAAATCGGATACTTGCATCTTTCACCTCGGGGGAATCGGCGGCTAGTCTAGTTATCCCCCTCTTCCAAGGCAACCCAAAAGACCAAAAACCCAAGAGAGACAAGGGATAGCGAGCAATATTGCGACATCCATCCGGTTAATGATTCTTTAATGATCTGTATTGACCCTGATCATGTTTTGCCTGCTGGGGCTGGGCTAGGGTGAAAGCAGATACACAAGGAGGCCCACCATGATGACCTTATCCGAGATCATGACAGAACATCCCTTCACTCTGGGTCCGGAAAACAGCGTCAAGCAGGCGATGGATCTGATGCAGCAGGAGCGGATCCGCCATATTCCCATCGTCGACGAACACCATCATCTGTTGGGTCTGGTCACCCTCACCGACATCCTGGCCACCCGCGAGTCCAAACTGCTGCTCATCAACCCGGAGCGGGAGGCGGAATTCACCGACAGTGTCCAGCTCGACGAGATCATGACCCGCCAGGTGGCGAGCGTGGATCCCCACGCCGGCATCAAGGAGGCAGCCCTCTACCTGCAGCGCCACAAATATGGCTGCCTGCCGGTTCTCAAGGGGCGCAAGCTGATCGGCATAGTGACAGAGTCGGATTTCATTGCGGTCGCCATCAACTTGCTCGAACTGATGGAGGAACAGGAGCCACCCAGCGACTTCTGATCTAAAAATAATGTAATAAAATTACAATAAAAGCGTTTTCGGCATATTAAATCGACATTAAAGCTGAAATACTTTCATTTTGATTGAAAATTTACATCATGACCTTGCTTTGTGATCTGCGTCACACTATTATCTCCCCCATGCAATAGTTGCCGAGGGGGAGACGAGGGATTGTGCACCCAGCCTCTTCCTCTCATATGTATGCAAGTTTGCACACCCCGTAGTTAGTCTTTGCTGTAAAGCTTTTGTTTATATAGCCATTCCTTGTTTGATGACCCGGCCTTGTCATAGCGACAACGCCGGGATTTTTTTATCTGCACTATCCTGCCCGGCCTTGCCCTTCCTGCTCCCATTGCGTAGCACGCCACTACACCGTCCTGCCGCCTCACAATACAAATAGCCATTCTGACCTTGAAAAGCCGATGTGCCGCACAGATGTTGAATCTCGACAAGGGGTTACCTCTGTACGCCAGAGATATTCATGTTAGGTACAGCAGCGATGGGTTATCTAATAGATAGATTGAAGTGATTCAATTTTGCGGCTTTAATCGATTAAGAAAAGCCCCTATGATGAATCCATCGAACGTTAAACGCCTGGTCCGGACAGACTCTTCAATACCAGACAGGCATATGTACATCACCAAGGAGCTAATACATGTCTACCTATATCAACACTGAAATCAAGCCGTTCAACGCCACCGCCTACCACAATGGCAAGTTCGTTCAGGTGTCTGACGCAGACCTGAAAGGCAAGTGGTCCGTGGTGTTCTTCTACCCGGCTGACTTCACCTTCGTTTGCCCGACCGAGCTGGGTGACCTGGCTGACAACTACGCTGAATTCCAGAAGCTGGGCGTCGAGATCTACTCCGTCTCCACCGACACCCACTTCACTCACAAGGCGTGGCACGACACTTCCGACACCATCCAGAAGATCCAGTATCCGATGATTGGTGACCCGACCGGCGCCATCACCCGCAACTTCGGCGTCATGATCGAAGAAGCTGGCCTGGCTGACCGTGGCACCTTCGTTATCGACCCGCAAGGCATCATCCAGATCGTTGAAATCAACGCTGGCGGCATCGGTCGTGACGCGCTGGAACTGCTGCGCAAAGTCAAAGCCGCTCAGTACGTAGCTTCCCACCCGGGTGAAGTGTGCCCGGCCAAGTGGAAAGAAGGCGACGCCACCCTGGCCCCGTCCCTGGATCTGGTAGGCAAAATCTAAGCCTCCCGCTTCCAAGACCGGCCCATTCAAGGGCCGGTCTGCTTTCTGGCCTCCTCTTGGAGCATCAGGCCAGTCATCGCCGACCCGCAATCATTAAGAAGGAATTCGAAGATGTTGGATACCAACCTCAAACAACAGCTGAACACCTATCTGCAGTACATCGTCAATCCCATCGAGATCAGCGTGTCCGGCAACGACAGTGACAAATCCGCAGAACTGCTGGCATTGGCCCGCGAGATCAGCGAGATGTCCCCAAAAATTGCCATGACTGATGGCAGTAATGCCCGCAAGCCTTCAATGAGCGTTGCACCACAGGGCCAAGCCCCGCGCGTTCATTTTGCCGGCATCCCCATGGGTCATGAATTTACCTCTCTGGTGCTCGCCTTGCTGCAAAGCGGCGGCCACCCTTCCAAGACAGATCCGGCCGTACTGGAGCAGATCAAGCAGCTGAAGGGCGAGTTTCACTTCGAGACCTATATCTCCCTCTCCTGCCACAATTGCCCGGACGTGGTACAGGCGCTGAACCTGATGGCGACCCTGAATCCCGGTATCACCCACACCATGATCGACGGAGCCCTGTTCCAGGACGAAGTGAACGAGCGCCAGATCATGGCGGTGCCGAACGTCTACATGAACGGTCAGCCGTTCAGCCAGGGCCGTATCTCGCTGGAAGAGATCATTGCCAAGCTCGATACCGGTGCGGCCGATCGCAAGGCCGCCGAACTGAGCGAAAAAGCCCCATATGACGTGCTGGTAGTGGGTGGTGGCCCGGCTGGTGCCGCAGCAGCCATCTATGCCGCCCGTAAAGGCATTCGTACCGCCATCGTCGCAGAGCGTTTTGGTGGTCAGGTGATGGACACGGTCGGGATCGAGAACTTCATCTCCGTGCCCTACACCGAAGGTCCCAAGCTGGCCGCCAGCCTGGAGCAGCACGTCAAGCAGTACGGTGTGGAAGTGATCACCGAGCAGCGTGCCGCCGCCATCAGCAAGGACGGCTATGTGAATGTAGAGCTGGCCTCTGGTGCCACCCTCAAGAGTCGCGCCGTGATCCTGGCGACCGGTGCCCGCTGGCGTGACCTGAACGTGCCGGGCGAACTCGAGTACCGCACCAAGGGCGTGGCCTACTGCCCCCACTGCGACGGTCCCTTCTTCAAGGGCAAGCGCGTGGCAGTGATAGGTGGTGGTAACTCCGGTATCGAAGCAGCCATCGATCTCGCCGGCATCGTCGAGCACGTCACAGTGGTCGAATTTGCCGATACCCTGCGCGCCGACGAAGTGCTGCAGAAGAAAGCCCGCTCCATGGGCAACATCGACATCATCATGAGCGCCCGCACCACCGAAGTGATCGGTGATGGCAGCAAGGTGGTGGGGATGGATTATGAAGATCGCACCACGGGTGAAATCAAGCACCTGGCGGTGGCTGGCATCTTCGTCCAGATCGGACTGGTGCCGAACACCGAGTTCCTCAAGGGGAGCGAGGTGGCACTGACCCGCTTCGGCGAGATCGAGATCGACACCAAGGGCGCCACTTCCCTGCCTGGTGTCTATGCTGCCGGTGACGCCACTACAGTGCCGTTCAAGCAGATCATCATCTCCATGGGAGCTGGTGCAACCGCAGCGCTGGGGGCATTTGATTACCTCATCCGCAATGCGGCGCCGGAAGCGGCAGAAACATCCGCCAAGGCCGATGCCGTGACCGCCTGATAACGGCCCTCGTGCCAGTAAAAAGCCGACTCCCTGGAGTCGGCTTTTTTATCCGTGTTATTCACCAAGCGCTAGTTGGTCTTCACATCCTCCGCCTCGGGCGTGGCAAAGGTCGCCGGCACAGCTTCCCCTTCCAGATCCGTTCTCGGCTCCAGCTCCGCTGTCATGGGAGTATTGGGCGGTACCGGCATGAACACCTGATGCTCGGCCAGTGGAATGGGTGCCCGCTGCCGCTTGCGCCAGCCCAGATACGCCGTCAGCAGGGCGCCGCACAGGGCAAAGTAGACAAACAGCCCCTGTGGCCCGAACTGCATCATGACAAAAGGCGCCAGCAATGGCCCTATCATGGCGCCCAAACTGTAGGCGAGCAGCAACCCCTGATTGGCCCCCAACACCTGATCCGGGCGCAGCTCATCGCAGGCATGGCTCAGACTCAGGGGATAAATGGAGAACGCCATCCCCCCCAGCAAGAACACCAGGACGCCGGCGATCGGCTCGCGCCAATCCTCGGGCAACAACACCATCAGCAAAGCAAGCAGGGTCAGTACGGCACTGAGCAGCAGGATCACCAGCCGCCGGTCATAGCGATCAGAGATGCGGCCAATGGGATACTGCAGGCACATGCCCCCCAGGATCACCAGCGCCATCATGTCCGCCACCCGCGAAAGCGAAGCCCCGCTATCGGTAAAATAAAGCGGCAACAGACCGTAGATGGCGCCGAGGATGAGGCCTGAGGTGAAGCTGCTGCCCATGCCCGCCGGGGTGAGCCGCACCAGCTCGATCACCCCGACCGGTTGCGGTGCCACCATGGCCGGTGTGGCCACCCGGGAGAGCGCAAGCGGCACCACCGACAGGGTGGCCGCCATGGCACACAGGGCAAACGGTGTCAGCACCATGGGATCCACCCACTTGAGCAGCAACTGGCCCATGGCCAGGGATCCGTAGAGCAGTATCATGTAGAGCGACATCAGCCGCCCCCGGTTGGCCGGGGAACTAGAGACCAGCATCCAGGACTCCAGCACCACGAACAGACCGCCGGTGGCAAAGCCCCCCACCAGCCGCAGCGCCGCCCAGCTGACGGGTTCCACTACCATGCCGTGCAGCAGGAACAGAAAACAGAGCAGGGAGGCGTAGGCCGCATAGGCCCGGATATGACCCACCCGGATAATGAGGCGCGCATTGACGAAAGCGCCCAGCACCAGACCGCCAAAATAGGCAGCCGACACCAGGCCTATGGCTTGCACCGACACCTGCTCGGCCGAGAGGCGTACCGTCAGCAGGGTATTGAACATGCCGTGGCCCAGAATAAAAATCACCAGACTGGCCAAGGGTGACAGCAACCTTGTGAGTGACATTGGGTCTCCCTGTGTGGCTCATTAATGAGCTAAACAGCCATGGTACCGCTTGCTTCCTGCCCACATCAACCCAACCGGTCCTGCAAAGGGCGCACTATCCTTGATGAGCCCCCTCCTTGAGGTAACAAACATGAAAACCAAACTGCTGATGACCGGCCTGCTCTTTGCCGGCAATGCCCTCGCCTTTCACTGCCCCGCAGACATGAAGAGCATCGATGACGCCCTCGCCAAAGGCCCGGCCCTCAGTGCAGAGCAATTGACCGAGGTGAAAAAGCTGCGCGCCGAAGGGGAAACCTTGCACAAGGCGGGCAAGCATCAGGCATCCGTTGATACCCTGGCCAAAGCCCTGGCCCTGCTTGCACCGGCCAAGTCCTGACGCAACCCTAGGTTGCGAAGACTCCTGCGTGATGTCATGTCAGGCATTCACCATAAACAACAAGGCCACCCGCTGGGGTGGCCTTGGTTTTATCGGGTAGCTAACCCTCATTCACTCTGCGCCGCTATTACTTGGCGTAATCTTCGGTGGGGATGCAGGCGCAGAACAGGTTGCGATCGCCGTATACATCGTCGATGCGATTCACTGACGGCCACAGTTTGGCTGCGCGCACGGCGTCGGACGGGAACACCGCCTCGGCACGGCTGTAACCACGGTTCCACTCACCGTCCATCACGTCATCCTGGGTGTGCGGCGCGTTGACCAGCGGGTTGTCGGTCAGGCTCCAGTGACCGTCCTGCACCTTGGCAATCTCGGCACGGATGGCGGTCATCGCCTCGACGAAGCGATCCAGCTCGCGCTTGGATTCGGATTCCGTCGGCTCGACCATCAGGGTGCCCGCTACCGGGAAGCTCATGGTCGGCGCGTGGAAGCCGTAGTCCATCAGCCGCTTGGCCACGTCCATCTCGCTGATGCCGGACGCCTCTTTCAGCGGACGGATATCCAGGATGCATTCGTGAGCCACCCGACCGTTGCGCCCGGAATAGAGCACGGGGAAGGATTCACCCAGCTTCTTGGCCAGATAGTTAGCGTTGAGGATGGCCACCTGAGTCGATTTCTTCAGCCCCTCGTCACCCAGCATGGCGATATACATCCAGCTGATGGGCAGGATGCTGGCAGAGCCGAACGGTGCCGCCGACACGGCGCCGTTGTTGCGGCTCTCCTTGTCGGTCTTGACCACGGCGTGGCCGGCCACAAAGGGTGCCAGGTGTTTCTTCACGCCGATGGGGCCCATGCCCGGGCCGCCACCGCCGTGAGGAATGGCGAAGGTCTTGTGCAGGTTGAGGTGAGAGACATCAGCCCCGATAAAGCCCGGAGCCGTCAACCCGACTTGCGCGTTCATATTGGCGCCGTCGAGGTAGACCTGACCACCCTGCTGGTGAACGATGTCGCACACCTCCTTGATGGTCTCCTCGTACACTCCGTGGGTGGAGGGATAGGTCACCATCAGGCAGCTAAGCTTCTCCCCCGCCTCGGCCGCCTTGGCGCGCAGGTCGTCGAGATCCACGTTGCCGGACTTGTCACAGGCGGTGACGATCACCTTGAGCCCCGCCATCTGGGCAGAGGCCGGGTTGGTGCCGTGGGCAGAAGCTGGGATCAGGCAGATGTCGCGATGCCCCTCGCCACGGGACTCGTGGTACTTCTTGATGGCGAGCAAGCCTGCGTACTCGCCCTGGGCGCCTGAGTTCGGCTGCATGCAGACCGCATCGTAACCTGTCACCTTCACCAGCCAGTCTTCGAGGTCGGCCAGCAGCAGCTGGTAGCCCTTGGCTTGCGCCAGCGGGGCGAACGGGTGCAGCTTGCCGAACTCGGGCCAGGTCACCGGGATCATCTCGGCGGTGGCGTTGAGCTTCATGGTGCAAGAACCCAGGGAAATCATGGCGTAGTTGAGCGCCAGATCCTTGGCTTCGAGACGGTGGATGTAACGCAGCATCTCGGTCTCGGAGTGATACTTGTTGAACACCTCGTGGGTCAGCACGGCGTCGGTGCGCAGCAGATCCTGCGGGATGCCCTGATGGGTCTGGGCCGCCTTGTCGAGCGCCTCCACGTCCAGGCCGTGGCCCTTGCCGAGGAAGAGATCGAACAGCTCGGCCACGTCGCCACGAGTGGTGGTCTCGGAGAGAGATACGCCCACGGCACCATCCAGATCGGCACGCAGGTTGATACCAAGCCCTTCGGCTTTGGCGATCAGTGCCGCCTTGTCGGCGGTCAGCACGGTAAGCGTATCGAACCAGCTGGCATGTTTGAGGGCCACGCCCTTGGTTTTAAGCCCCAGCGCCAGGATGCTGGTGAGACGGTGCACGCGGGAGGCGATGGTTTTCAGTCCCACCGGGCCGTGGTAGACGGCGTAGAAGCTCGCCATGTTGGCCAAGAGCACCTGGGCGGTACAGATATTGGAGTTGGCCTTCTCGCGGCGGATATGTTGCTCGCGGGTCTGCATCGCCATGCGCAGAGCACTCTTGCCACGGGCGTCCTTGGAAACGCCTATGATGCGACCCGGCATGGAACGTTTGTAGGCGTCGCGGGTGGCGAAGAAAGCGGCGTGGGGGCCACCGTAACCCATGGGCACGCCGAAGCGCTGGGCGGAGCCGAACACCACGTCGGCGCCCAGTTCACCCGGGGATTTGAGCAACAGCAAGGAGAGCAGGTCGGCGCTGACGCAGGCCAGCCCCTTCTGGGCTTGCACGGCGGCGACCAGCGCCCCTACATCCTTCACTTCCCCCGTGGTGGTGGGGTACTGGAACAGGGCACCGAACACCTCTTCGCTCACCGCCTCGCTGGCAGGGCCGACAACCACGTCGAAGCCAAAGTGCACGGCGCGCTCCTTGACCACATCGATCACCTGCGGGTGCACGTCATCGGCCACGAAGAAGAGATGAGACTTGGACTTGGCCATGCGCTTGGCCAGCGCCATGGCTTCGGCAGCGGCGGTGGCTTCATCCAGCAGGGAGGCGCTGGCGAGATCCATGCCAGTCAAGTCCAGCGTGAGCTGCTGGAAGTTGAGCAGGGCTTCGAGGCGGCCCTGAGCCAGCTCCGGCTGATACGGGGTGTAGGCGGTATACCAGCCCGGATTTTCCAGCACGTTGCGCAAGATGACATGGGGCACATGGGTATCGTGATAACCCATGCCGATGTAGCTCTTGGCGATCTTGTTCTGGGCGGCGTAGCCCTTGAGCTTGGCCAGGGCTTCCACTTCGGTCATGGAGGCACCAATGCCAAGCGAACCCGGACGGCGAATGGCGGCGGGGACCGTCTGCTCAATCAGGTCATCCAGACTCTCGGCGCCCACCTCGGCCAGCAGCACACGCAGCTCTTCCTCACCCGGGCCTATGTGGCGGCGGATGAAATCGGTTTTTTGTTCGAGTTCAAACAGTGACTGGGTCATTTCCCTATTCCTGGTAATAAGTCCTGGTAACCAAGACCTGATGTTCCTGATAGCCGGCTGATACCGACTCCACTCATGTTCTGAATACCGCAGGCAGTGTGCACAGTGCGGTACCTGATGCTGCGACAGCATCGACAGGGGGTCACCTTGTTACGCATAACCTGGCGCACAAACAGATTGGCCCGATGGCAGGCAATACCTGCAAGCGGCGGGCGCGGGCGACTTCACCCTGATGCCGGCCGGTACGGGTCCGGCTGGCAGACATACAAACGGGCCCTGCCGTGTTGGCAGGGCCCGGGGGCATTACTCTTCGTCCACCAGGTTCTGGTAGCCTTCGGCATCCAGCAGGTTGGCGAGCTCACCCGCATCGTCCAGCTTGATGCGGAACAGCCAGCCAGCGCCGTAGGGGTCTGAGTTGACCAGCTCAGGGCTGCCTTCCAGCTCTTCGTTGACGGCAACAATCTCGCCACTCACCGGGCTGTAGATGTCAGAGGCGGCCTTGACCGACTCGGCCACGGCGCAGTCATCACCGGCACCAATTTGCTTGCCCACTTCCGGCTGGTCGACAAATACCATGTCTCCCAGCAGATCCTGGGCGTGCTCTGTGATACCGACCACGGCCTCGCCGTTGGCTTCAACACGGATCCACTCGTGGGAGGTGGCATATTTCAGTTCGCTCGGGATATGGCTCATTTGTGCTTCCTTATTCACTTGGATCACTTGTACCTGGAGGGGGTACAAGGGGTACTGGCGAAGGCAATCCCCTTCGCCGCAATGGGGTTGTTACACCAGTTTCTGGCCGTTGCGCACGAAAGCGGGCTTGGTGACCTTGACGGTGACCAGCTTCTTGCGGATCTCTACCTCGGCCTGCTCGCCGATATCGCGGGGCACCCGCGCCAGGGCAATACTGTAGCCCAGGGTCGGCGAGAAAGAGCCGGAGGTGATCACACCTTCCCGTTTCTCGCCGCTGGCGGTGGTGAAGGTGACCGGCATGCCGGCACGCAGTACGCCCTTCTCTTCCATCACCAGACCGACCTGCTTGGGCTGGGTACCCGCCGCTTTTTGTGCTTCCAGCGCGGCGCGACCGATAAACTGGCGGGAGGCCGGTTCGAAGGCCAGGGTCCAGGCCATGTTGGCGGCGAGCGGGCTGATGCTTTCGTCCATATCCTGGCTGTAGAGGTTCATGCCGGCTTCGAGACGCAGGGTATCCCGCGCGCCCAGCCCGCAAGGGGCCACGCCGTTATCCAGCAGCGCCTGCCACAGGTCGCACGCCTTCTCTTGCGGCACCACGATTTCATAACCGTCTTCACCTGTGTAGCCGGTGGTGGCGATAAAGAGATCCCCTGCCTGCACGCCGAAGAAGGGCTTCATGCCTTCCACTGCCGCGTTCTGCTCAGGGGTGAACACCTTGGCCGCCTTGGCCTTGGCGTTGGGGCCCTGCACCGCGATCATGGCGAGCTCGGGGCGTTCGGTCACGTTCACGGCAAAGTCGATGGCGTGGTGGCGGATCCAGGTCAGATCCTTCTCGCGAGTGGCGGAGTTCACCACCAGACGGTAGAAGGTATCGGTCAGATAATAGGTAATGAGGTCATCGATGACGCCGCCATCGGGGTTGAGCATGCCGCTGTAGAGGGCCTTGCCCGGGACTGTGAGTTTGGCCACGTCGTTGGCCAGCAGGTGTTGCAGGAAGGCTTTGACCCGTTCACCGGTCAAGTCGACTATGGTCATGTGGGAGACGTCGAACATGCCGGCATCGGTGCGCACCGCGTGGTGCTCTTCCAGCTGGGAGCCGTAGTTGATGGGCATTTCCCAACCGTGGAAGTCCACCATTTTGGCGCCGGCTTCCAGGTGCTTGGGATGCAGTACTGTAGTCTGGATCATCGCTGTGTTTCCTTAAGCGTTCGCGACAACACTCGCAATCCGCCTTCCTCTGACAGCCAACAGTACGGTCAATCGCCTGTGCAACAGAAAGAGAAGAGACAGTCGGAGTCTGTGCTCGTTCCAGCCCCGCAGGGCAAGAGTGATTCCTTGAACGCAGCGGATTATATGACAAGAGGGCGAGCACGCCGCTCAAAAAAAACTAATCCACCGCCAGTAAACAGACCCCAGACACTAAGGTAAAAACAGTGATAAAAACAGTCGAACAGCGACTCACACGAGATTAAATTTTGATTTTTACCGTTTCGTCACAATTTGAAGAAAAACGTTTCGCCTGCCACCCAGATTAAAGGCTGATGCCCAAAATGGGTCATCAGCCTCATCACATTAGTTTTGTTGTAAAAAACCTGAGTAGTATTAGATTTTTTCACCTTTGGCCAGCGCGGGCAGTTCGCCATCGAGCCCCATGGCCGCCCGGATCACCCCCTGCTTGAGTGGCGCCAGCGCATCGAAGGCGCACAATCCCACCCCGCGTACCAGCTTCTTGAGGGGGTTGGCCCCGCTGAACAGTCGCTTGAGCCCTTCCATCGCCGCCAGCATCCGGGCCGCCTCGCTCTTGCGCCAGCGCTCGTAGCCACGCAGGTTGGCCAGCAGACCGATATCAATGCCAGCGCGCTGACTCTGCACTATCTGCTCGGCCAGCGCCGCCGCATCCAGCAGGCCGAGGTTGACCCCCTGCCCCGCCAGCGGATGTATGGTGTGGGCAGCATCCCCCACCAGCACCAGCCGCTCGCGGGCGAAGTCGCGGGCATAGCGGGCGGTGAGCGGGATGGCGCTGCGCGCCCCTTCCACCTTGCACAATCCCAGCCGGCCATCGAAGGCGGTGGTGAGCTGGCGGTTGAACTGTTCATCATCGCAGGCACACAGCGCTTCGGCCCGGGTGGCGGGCACGGACCAGACGATGGAGCAGAGATTGGGTTGCCACAGGGGCAGGAAGGCGAGCGGGCCATCCGGGGTGAAGATCTGGCGGGCAACCGCCTCATGGGGCTCGGCACAGCGCACCGTCGCCACCAGGGCATGGTGGCCGTAATCCCAGCTGGTGAGCGGAATGTCCGCCTGGCGGCGCACCCAGGAGTGAGCACCATCGGCGGCCACCACCAGCTTGGCCGACAGGGCACGACCATCATCCAGCAGCAGGAGTGACCCCGCCTCGCCACTTTGCAGGCTGGCTGCCCGGGCGGGGCTCAGCAGGCTGATGTTGCTCTCCTCCCCGTTACTGTCACCGAGGATCGCCTCCAGCAGCGCCAACTGGATGACCCGATTCTCGACTATGTGGCCGAGCGCCCCCTGGCGCAGGCTGGCGGCATCAAAACCAATCTGGCCGAAGCTGTCCTGCTCCCACACCTGCATCTTCTCGTAGGGCTGCAGGCGGCGCGCCGCTATCCCGGCCCAGGCGCCGACCTGCTGCAAGATGCGCTGGCTGGCCAGACTCAGGGCACTGACCCGGTTGTCCGGCGCGTCCCCGAGCGCAGGATCGGGCAACTGTCCCTCCACCACGGCCACGCTCAGGGCACTGTTTTTAAGGGCGGCGGCGAGCCCCAGGCCCACCATGCCGCCCCCCACAATCACCACATCCACATTTTGCATCTGCATCATCTGTTCCTTTCGTGGCTGACCGCCGGGTCAGCAGGGGACGCCCGTTGGCATAGCCCCTTTCAATTCGCAATGGATCGCCGCGGGTGGGCGGCGCCCCTCATTTACGGCACAGGTCGGCCACAAACCCCAGGGTACGGGAGGCCAGCGGCGCCTTGAGGCAAGCCAGCCGTCCCATCAGAGAGAGCGCCAGGTTGCGGCCCGCCACCAGCGGATCGTGGCCATTGGAGAAGAGCTCGGCCAGGGAGGAGGTAAGCCAGATGGTCTTGGCCTGATCCTCCTTGCGTTGCTGCCAGTAGCCGCTCAGCACGCCGAAACTGCCGATGTCCTCCCCCACAGCAAGCGCACGAGCAACCGCCTGGGTGAGCAGGTCAAGGTCGCGCATGCCGAGGTTGAAGCCCTGCCCTGCGATAGGGTGCAGCAGGTGAGCGGCATTGCCCACCAGCACTGTGCGCTGGGCCAGTGGATAGTCAGCCGCCGTCAGCACCAGCGGATAAACGTGGCGCTGACCGGCCCGCTCGAAGCGCCCCAGCCGCCAGCCAAACGCCTGCTGCAGCCGGGCGAGAAACGCGGCTTCATCGAGCGCCATCAGTTCATCCACCTGATCCCGCCCGACGCTCCACACCAGAGAGGAGAGCCCCTCCTGCATCGGCAACAAGGCCAGCGGGCCCCCCTCGGTGAAGCGCTCGAACGCCCGACCGGCAGGATCCTGCGCCGTCTTGACGGTAGCTATGATGGCGCTCTGCTCAAAGTCGTGGCGGGTCACCGCCATCTTGAAGTGCTGGCGCACGAAGGAGTTGCCGCCATCGGCCGCCACCAGCAGTCGGGTCTGGTAACGCTCACCGCTGGCCAGCAGTAAATCCACCCCCTCTTCCCGCGGCTCGACCCTGGCCAGCATGGCCGGGCACTGCATCCGGATCTGCGGGCAGGCCGCGATCGCCTGTTGCAGCTCAAGCCCTGCTGCCGACAGCTCGATCACCTGACCGAGCGCGGGCAAACCATATTCCGTCGCCGACAGCCTGGCCTGACCGCCATGGCCCCGATCCGAGACATGAACCTGGGTGATGGGGGAGCAGTGAGGGGCAAAGCGAGGCCAGAGTCCGTGGCGGGCAAGCGCCTCGCAGGTGCCTGCAGAGAGCGCTATGGCACGGGCATCGAAGCCAGGGTGAAGCGTGAGCTCGGGGGCACTTGCCTCCAGCAGCAGGATCTGCAGGGGCTTGCCATCAGCACCTCGTAGCGCTGCGAGGGAGAGCGCCAGCACGGCGCCACTCATTCCACCGCCGACGATAGCCACATCGACGTGAACCAGATCAGATTGAGACATGAGATGAGAGGGGGAAGCTAAAACGTGGCCTCATGCTATCACAAAGCAGTGGGCCAGGATGCGAAGCCATGGGCAAAAATTGGGGGGCGGCCATGACGCAATCGAAAACCTGCCGGACTATACCAGCAAGCCGACACCTGCAATGCAACCCGGCCGGATAAAAGCAGAGCGCCACCTGGGCGCTCTGCGTTGTTTTATGCTGTTTCTGTCGCAGTGACGATCGCAAGGGACAATCAATGCAAGGTCGGCGGTGCGATCGGGGTATCCGGGCGTTTGCCAAACTCCTCGAAGGTCATCATGACCCCCAGACGCACATGCTCGTAGAGCACCAGGAAGGAGGCTTCGTTCTCGTCATCCTCCTGATCGAACTCGGCAGAAACCTGGGTGATGCTGGCGATGTCCTGGATCATCTCCTGCAACTCTTCAGACGCTTTGGACAGCTCCTGCTGCGCCACACCAAAACCGGCCAGGAATGCCTGGGACCAGTCCACCAGCGAATCGATACGCTCGTCGAGCGGCGCCTCGTCGCTTGGCAGCAGCAGCTCGACACCCTTCTGGGCCATCAGGCTCTCGACTATCTCGTGATAGAGATCTGTCATCACCTGGCGCACCGGGGCCGGCAGGCCGAAACCGTCGTTGACCAGATCGTTGAAAGGCGGCAACCAGCTATTGTCATCCAGTGCCACGCCACCGCAGACGAGACCGCAGATCACGCCATGGGCCTCCACCGCCGTTGCCATCAGCTCATGCTGTTCCATCAGGTCGGCCACGGCCGTGTATTTCAGGGGGTTCGTTTTGCTCATCGAAGATCCGCTCAAAGTTCAGGCAAATATGCAGAATTAATGGTCAGGATCCTAGCATTCTCCCCCTTCCAGAGCCAGCAAGGCCTTGAAACTTCTGCATCTGCGCTATATAGTCCCGCCCAGTTGTCCACGTGGATAAAGGCGGAAATCAGCACCGCCGTATTGAGGAAGGCATGAGCACAGAGGCCGTAGAAATCGTCATTTTGGGACGTCCCTACAAGGTATCCTGTCCCTTGGGACAGCAGGACGCCCTGCGCCAGGCCGCCGACCAGCTGACTGACAAACTCATAGAGCTGCGTCAGCGCTCCAAGGTCTCCAGCAACGAACAGCTGGCGGTGATGGCAGCACTCAATTTTTGCCATGAGCTCTGCCTTGAAAAAGAGAAGAATCACCAATACTCTGAGACTATGGACAAGCGGATCAAGATGCTGCAACGCACCATAGAAGCGGCGCTGATCGAACACGGACAGTATGGCGAATCCAGCGAACAGGGCCAGCAGCCCTAATCGCGCAACGTTTTAAAATTCCCTGGGATGTGCGTCAGCCGGTTCAAGTCCCCGAGCCGATAATCATACCCAACAGGGGATCGGCCTTCTGGCTATTGCGCATGCTCGGCACGACCGAGAAGCCTGCGGTCAGATTCGATTCCCGCCTTGAACCTACGGTTCAAGGGCCCAAACCGGCAACGGCATCTCCGGGGTACCAACAGCAAAAAGCCCGTCATCACGATGACGGGCTTTTTCTTTGCTTGAAGATCACTCAGCAACCGGCACGGCAGTGCTATCTCATTTGCTCAGCAACAGATTGTCCTGCTGACGGGTGGCGGTGACCAGCACGGGTATCGACTTGGAGGTGGGGGTAAACGAGCCCTCGCCGATACTGTCGATGGGCACCAGCGGGTTGGTTTCGGGATAGTAGGCCGCGATATTGCCCTGCGGGATCTCGTAGATCACCACGTTGAATCCGGTAACAATCCGCTCGCGCCCATCGTTGCAGATGGCCGCCATATCGACCCGATCCCCTTCGGCAAAACCGAGACGACGGGCATCCGCCCCGTTCATGAACACCACGTTGCGCTGGCCCTTGATGCCGCGATAGCGATCATCCATGCCATAGATGGTGGTGTTGTACTGATCGTGGGATCGCAGGCTTTGCAGCAGCAACACCGGCTGGTCGCTCATCTGTTCGGCATGGCGGGTACACTCCGGTAGCACAGAGCGCGGCAGGGTGCTGGCGCGAAACTCGGCGCTGCCGCTGGCGGTATTCCACGTCAGTTGCGCCGCGGCGTTGTCCAGATGAAAGCCACACGGCTGCTGGATGCGGGCATTGAAATCGGTGAATCCTGCGATGGTCTGCTCGATGAGGTCGCGAATGCGGCCATAGTCATCGCGCAGGCCCAGCCAATCGACCCGCTCGCTGCCCAAGGTAGCGTGGGCCATCCGCACCACTATGTCGGTCTCTGACAAGCAGAGTGGCGACACCGGCTCGGCCGTACCGGTCGAAGCGTGCACCATGCTGAAGGTATCCTCCACCGTGATCTTCTGGTTGCCTGTGCGCTGGATATCGAGCTCGGTTCGGCCTAGGCAGGGCAGGATCAGCGCCGCCTTGCCCACCTGCAGATGACTGCGGTTGAGCTTGGTGCTGATCTGCACATTGAGCTCGGCCCTCTTCATGGCCCCATAAGTGAAGTCGGTGTCTGGTGCTGCGGCGGCCAGGTTGCCGCCCAAGCAGATGAGCACCTTGCTCTTGCCCTCGTGCAGCGCCTTGAGCGCCTCATAGACGTTGTGACCACGAGCCCGCGGCAGGCTCACCTGCAGGTGACGCTCGAGCCGGTCGATAAAGGCCGCGGTCGGCTTCTCGTTGATCCCCATGGTGCGGTTGCCCTGTACGTTGCTGTGGCCCCGTACCGGACAGAGCCCCGCCCCCGGCTTGCCCATCTGGCCACGCATCAGGTGCAGGTTGACGATTTCACGGATGGTGTCGACCGAGTGCAGATGCTGGGTCAGCCCCATGGCCCAGCAGCTGATGACGCTGCGGCTGGCGGCAAACACACGGGCCGCCAGCACTATATCGGCGCGAGTCAGGCCGGATTGCTGCTCGATCTCGGCCCAGCCTGTGGCGCGCACCTGCGCTTCGTATTCATCAAAGTGGCGGGTATGGCGGGCGATAAAGTCGCGATCCACCACCTCGGGCGCCTCTTCCAGCATGTACTTGGCCATGCCACGGATGGCAGCCATGTCGCCGCCCAGTTTGGGCGTCAGGTATTGGTGGCTGATGGTGGTCGCCGCCGGGGTCAGCAGTTCCAGCGGGCTCTGCGGACTGGCAAAACGCTCGAGGGCCACCTCTTTGAGGTTGTTGAAGCTGACAATCTTGCAGCCGTTGCGCGCCGCCTTGCGCAGGGCATTCATCATGCGCGGATGGTTGGTGCCCGGATTCTGGCCATAAACGAACACCGCCTCGGCACGGTCAAAATCATCCAGCACCACAGTGCCCTTGCCGATGCCGACCGACTGAGTCAGCGCCACCCCACTCGCCTCGTGGCACATGTTGGAGCAGTCGGGGAAGTTGTTGGTGCCAAACAGGCGACCAAACAGCTGATAAAGGTAAGAAGCCTCGTTACTGGCACGGCCCGAGGTGTAGAACTCTACCTCATCCGGGCTGTCGAGCCCCCTGAGGGTATCGGCGATCAGCGCAAAGGCCTCATCCCAGCTTATCGGTTCATAGTGATCGGTAGCGGGGTTATAGCGCAGGGGCTCGGTCAGCCGCCCCTGATACTCCAGCCAGTAGTCGCTCTGGGTGGCCAGCTGGCGCACCGAGTGGGCCGCAAAAAACGCGGCCCCCACCGTCTTGCCGGTGGATTCCCAGGCCACCGCCTTGGCGCCATTTTCGCAGAACTGGAAGGCGCCGTGATCGTTGTCGCCCCAGGCGCAGCCCGGACAGTCGAAGCCGTCTGTCTGGTTGACCCGCAGCAGATTCTTGATGTTCTGGCGGGTCTTCTGGCTACGCAACACCTGCTTCATGGTGGACTGCAGGGACGAAAAACCGCCTGCTTTGGCAGGCTTTTCAATATGACTCATGGCACTCTCCGATGGGATCCGCCGGGCGATAGCTGGAGTAGCTGACCGGGGCATCAAGCTTGGGAATATGGACGACGTTGAGGTTGTATTTGAGGGCCAACCTGACCGCCAGCTGGCTGGGGGACGCCAGACAAACGAGGTGGCGAGCGCCGAACAGCGCCGCCTTTTGCACCAGCTCGCTGCCGCAGCGACTGGTCACCAGCAGGGTGTCGCAGGCCTGTGGTTGGCGCAACAGGAAGCCGATCAGCTTGTCGAGGGCATTGTGGCGCCCTATATCTTCGCGGCAGTGGAGGATCCGCCCCTGCTCATCCAGCGCCAGCGCCGCATGGAGGGCGCCAGAGTGTTGCCCTTTGAGCTGCCAGCTGGCGATCTGCGGGCGCAGTTCGGCCAGCAAGGCGACATCAAGGGGTGGGGTGAGCGGCAATGGCTGCAATGGGGGAAATGCCTGCTCGACCGCCTCCACCCCGCAGATGCCGCAGCCGGTGGCGCCAGTCAGCCTGCGCCGACGCTGCTGTAGCTGCGCCAGACAACGATTGGCGATGGTCACATCCAGCACAAAGCCATGTTCAGCGGGGAATACCCGGATATCGTGCACATCGTGGTTGTGCCGGATGATCGACTCGCAGAACAGAAATCCTATGGCAAAATCGTCGAGATCGTCCGGTGTCGCCATCATCACCGCATGGTTGATGCCATTGATATTGATGGATACCGCCACCTCTTCCACCAGATGATCCAGCGAAGGCAAGGCATGGTGGACGGCAGGTTGAACCATGGGGTTGGCTGCAGGCATGAAAGGTTGGCCTAAAAATGCAAACTGCATTCAAGTTTAGAGAGGCCGCACCGGCAAAACCAATGAATTAAATCTATCTCCCGATAGAATCACTCTATTGACGATGAATTTTCAATTGATTAATTTTAAGTATCACCCCGCCAGACGCCTCGCAACACCGCCATGAACATCAAGCAACTGCACTATTTCCACGAACTGGCCAGGCATCGGCATTTTGCCAAGGCCGCCAAAGCCTGCCACATCACCCAGCCGACCCTGTCGGCCAGCATCACGGCACTGGAAAAAAACCTGGGCACGGATCTGGTGGTGCGCACCAGCCAGTTCGTCGCCCTCACCGAGGCGGGCGAGCTGGTGCGCCAGTACGCCGAGCGGATGCTGCTCGAACAGGAGGCGCTCAAGCAGGAGCTGGCGCTGTTTCACGGCGAACTGTCGGGCACCTTGCGCATCGGCATAGTGCCCCAATCCAATGTCGACATCATGCCGCTCATTGCCAGGTGCAAGCAGCGCTACCCAGATATCGTCATTCGCCTGTCGGTGCTGAGCAACGAAGCCCTGCTGTCACAACTGGCGCTGCACCAGTGCGACATAGGTTTGGGGTTTGACGAGCCCCCCGGTGAACCCGGCAGGCACGCCTTCAACCTTTACCCTCAAGGTCACAACCGGATGGCGGTATTGAAAAACCGCGGCGCGGCGGAGCCCCTCCCCTCCTCTGCGCCCATGACCCTGGCCAGTCTGCAAACCCGGCCACTGGTGCTGCCAAGCCGCGCCATGCAGTTTCGCCGATACCTGGATCTCGCCGCCGAGCGCGCACGGATAAACCTGAATGTGGTGCTGGAGACAGACTCCCTGTTCCATCTGATGAGTGCGGTGCGCCACCAGCTGGGCTGGGCCATCGTCAGCGCTGGCCTCGCCCACTCCGCCAGCCAGCTCTCTGATCTGGTCTGTCATCCCCTAGAACCGATCGAAGCCGGCAGCACCGTCTTCCTCACTCGCCAGCACAGCATCACCCCCGCCATGAGGGCCTTTCTGGATCTGGTGGCAGAAGACGCCACCATAGGCTGGGCGCAATAACGAAGAAGCCCGCCAATGGCGGGCTTCTTCGTTATGCAAGGAGCACAGACAGGATCAGGTCGCCATCTGCTCGTGGGGCGATCCATGGTGGCGCAGCCAGGCAAAGCTCAGGGCTACCAGCAGGACCATGATCGTCATGATGGCCCCCAGGGTCACCTGGCCCTCCATCGGGAAGCAAGCCGCCAGCAGAGTGACTATCCCCGCCCCCAGGTTCTGCATCCCGCCAAGAATGGCGCCAGCCGTCCCTGCCTGACCCGGGAAGGGTTCAATGGCGCAGGAAGTCGCTGTCGGATAGAGGATGCCGCTACCGATGAAGTAAACAGCGGCTCCCCCCACCAAAGAGGCGGCACTCACCACTCCGAACAGGCCTGGCAGCAGTATGATGAGCGACCCCAGCGCCAGGAAGGCGATGCCCAGGCGCATCAGTTTGCCCTGGCTCAGGCGAAAACTGAGCTTGGCAGAGAGCCAGGCACCGAACAGATAACCGGGCAGCGGCAGCACGAACAATACGCTGACGGTGCGGGCGCTCAGTTTGAGCACATCGCCCAGCAGCACGCCTGCCGCCGCTTCAAACACGGCAAGCCCTGCAAAGGTCGCCATCAGGCAGAGCAGGTTGCCCTGAAAGCGTGGATTGCCCAGCACATGGCGGTAGGCGGCGCCGACCCGCAGCCGCTCTTGACGCGCCGCCACCGGCAGGGTTTCACCAAACCAGGCCAGCAGGGCCAGGGTAGTCACGGCACCAAAACCAAACAGGAACCAGTAGCCGGCACGCCAGTTGAACAGCTCGGTCAACCAGCCGCCCAGCACGGGGGCCAGCAGCGGGGAGAAGATCACCCCCATGCTCACCAGACTGTTGGCCCGGTTGAGCTCGGCACCGCTGTAGCGGTCGCGCATCACGGTCCGGCTCATGGCACCACCGGCACCGGTGCCCAGCCCCTGGATCAGGCTGCCGATCAGCAGGGCCGTGAAGCTCGGGATCAGCTGAATGGTCAGTGTCCCCACCAGAAACACCATCATGCCGACAAGCAGCACGGGGCGACGGCCAATGCGATCCGACAGCGGACCATAGACAAACTGGGAGAGCCCGTACGGGATCAGGTAACAGGCCATCACCGCCTGCAACTGGCCGGAGGCCACGTTGAAGTCCCCCGCCATCATGGGAATGGAGGGCACATACAGGGTCTGGGTCATCTGGCCCACAGCGACCATGAGAATGGTCAGAAAAAACAGGGGGTAAAAACTGTGCCGATACATATCTCAGTCCCGCAAATCATCAAAAGCTGCCGCTCCCCTGGCAGATAATCTGCAGAGGGGATCCAAAAAACAGAGTCAATCAAAGGTGAAAATACAAGGCGGAGAACCCGCACCGGCCGGGAGCAGGACACTCCCTTGGCTTGGGGTGATCTTAGTGATTCAGATCACGAAAAACGAACGAATCTTTATAATCAGCTTTCCCTAGTTTTTCTAATGTGACGGGGTTATTCACCCCGTCAGCGACACACATCAAGGGGTTATCATCGACAAGATGCCTTCAGACCTCGTCATCATACTGTCCGCCGCACGCGGGCAACATCCAGCCCCTCATCTTGGGTGCCTGCCGTTATCCCCAGCCGCAGGCAGCGTTCCCCCACCTTGTCGGCCAGGGCTTCGTCATGGGTCACCAGCAGCAGGGCACAGCCGATCTCTCCCAGCTCCTCCAGCAGGCAGGTCATGGTCTGCTGCTGACTGAGGGGATCGAGCCGGGAGGTGGGCTCATCGGCAAACAGTAGAACGGGGCGCAGCAACAGGGCCCTGATCAGCGACAACCGCTGCAACTCGCCCCCCGATACCTGACCCGGCAGACGCCTCAGCAAGCTCTCATCGAGCCCAAGCCTCGCCAGATAATCGATGAGACGCTGACGGGGCAACCGATGGCGGCGCAGCAGATCGTCAAACAGGGTCCCGAGGCGCACCCGACTGGCAAACGCCTGCACAGGATCCTGATAGAGTTTCTGCCAGCGATGGTGAGCGACCCCTTCCCGGCGCACCACATGCCCCTGCAAGGGACGCTGCAGACCGATCAGCACATTGCCGAGGGTGCTCTTGCCCGCACCGCTCGGCGCCATGATGGCAAGCCGCTCCCCTTGTGCCAGTTGCACATCGAGCCCCTGGAACAGGGTCTGTTCGCCATACCCCATGGTCAGCTCCTCCCCCCTGAGCAACCAGTCGCCTGTGGCCGGTGCACTTTTCTTGGGCCAGGCCGCCGGCTCTGCCGCCAGCAGGGCCCGGGTGTAGGCGTGGGCCGGGTGATGCAACACCCGCTCGGCAGGGCCTTGCTCCACTATCTCGCCCCCCTTGATCACCAGCACCCAGCCGCCCAGCGCCCGGGCCAGAGTCAGGTCGTGGGTGATGGTCAACAACTGACGAGCCTGCGCCAGATAGCCCAGCAGCAGCCCTTGCAGCCTGGCGCGGGCCAGACTGTCTAGCCCCTTGGTGGGCTCGTCGGCGATGAGCAGTCGGGCCTGCCCCAGGGTGGCGGCCGCAAAGGCGGCACGCTGGGCCATGCCGCCGGAAAGCTGATGCGCGAAATGACGCTCACGCCCTGCAAGCCCCAGGTGCTCGAGGGAGGCTCTCGCCCGCGAGCGGGCCTGTTGACCTCCCGCAAGCCAGCCCTCCTCCACTTGGTGCAGCAGCCCCATGGTAGGGTCGAGTGCCATCACAGGCTCTTGCGGCAACATCGCCAGCTCCCGCCCCCACAGGGCACGCAGTTGATGGGGCTCGGCCAGATCGTAGTGATGACCGGCCACCTCAAGCTGGCCTTGCCCAAGTAGCGGTGCAGGCAGCGTGCCCATCAGGGCATGGGCCAGCAGGGATTTGCCCGAGCCACTCTCCCCCACCAGGGTCAGGGCACTGCCGGGAGTCAGGGTCAAGTCCAGCGCTTGCAGCAAGGTCTGCTTGCCATCGCCAACCTGCACGCCCTTGATGTGAATAGCAGTCATGACCTGGCTCCTTGTGCAGAACGGGGATGGGGCACTGCCTTCTGGTTGAGCAGCACCAGTGCCAGCAACATCAATCCCATCACCATGATGGGGGCCAGCAGCAGACGAGGAGCCTCCTGATAGTGCGGCAACGCCTCCGTCATCATCAGCCCCAGCTCGGGGGTGGGAGGCTGAATGCCCACCCCGACAAAGCCCAGGGTGGAGAGGGTCAGAATGGCCCCCGCCAGACCGAACGCCATCATGGTCAGCAACTGGGGTGCCAGCTCGGGCCAGAGGTGACGGCGCACTATGTAGCCGTTGCCAAAACCGAGCAGACGGGACGCCTCCACCTGGGGTGATGCGAGCAAGGTGCGACTGCGGGCCCGCACCACCCGGTAGTATTCCACCCACTGCGCCATGGCCAGACCGAGATAGAGGATGGCAAAGCCGCCCTGAGCCATGGCGGAGAACAACAGCACCAGCAGCAGGCTGGGCAGGGCCAGCACACCGTCGGCCAGGCTGCGCAGCAGCCCGTCTGCCCAACCACCACGCCAGGCCGAGAGCCACCCCAGCAGAGAACCGAGCAGGGCGGCTGTCATGACGCACAGGATCCCCAGTAGCAGCGACAAGCGGGTAGCCGCGGCCAGACGCGCCATCAGGCTGCGCCCCAGCTGATCCCGCCCGAGGGGCTCCTGCCAGGAAGGGGCGGCCAGAAAGTTGACCAGATCCTGGGCGGCAGGATCGGGCCAGATGAGCGGTGCCAGCAAGGCAAACAGCACCACCAGCAGGAGCAGGCTCGCACCGGCTTTCAATGAGAGAGACATGATCAAGACTCCTTGGGACCGCGAGGATCAATGGCGAGGCAGAGCAGATCGGTCAGGGTGTTGAGCAGCACAAACAGCGCAGCCAGCACCAGCACTGTGCCCTGCACCATGGGCACGTCGCGCCAGAAAATGGCATGCACCAGCGCATGGCCGATGCCGGGCCAGGCAAACAGACTCTCGACCACCACCACACCTTCAATCAGGAGCACCAGCTGTACGCTGGTGTAGGCAATGACGCTAACCCCTGTATTGCGCAACCCATGGCGCAGAAATACCCGTGCTGGCGACAGCCCCTTGGTGAGGGCAAAGCGGTAATAATCGGACTGCACGACAGTGAGCACGCTTTCTCGCACGACCCGGGCCAGCACGCCGGACAGGCCGAGCCCCAGAGTAAGGGCGGGCAGCCAGAGGTTGTGCCCCTCCCCGTGCCCGGCGGCACTGAACCAGCCCAGCTCCACCGAGAGCAGCACCATCAGCACCAGACCAAGCAGAAAGGGCGGCAGTGCCCGCATCAATACACTCCAGGCCAGAGTCAGCCGATCGCAGAGCCCCCCCGGATGCAAGGCGCTCAGGCTGCCAAGGGGCAGCGCCAGCAACAGGGCCAGCACAACGGCGGCCAGTGCCAGCGACACAGTCGCCCCCAGATGATGACCAATCTCACCGACGACCGGAGCCCCGGTGACCAGCGAGCTGCCCAGATCCCCCTGGAGCAAGGCGGCCAGCCAGTCGCCGAAGCGGGACAGGGCCGACTCGGCCAGCCCCAGCTCATGGCGCACGGCGCTCGCCGCCTCTGCGGTGACATAGTCATAGCCATAGCGACCGGCTGCGATGCGAAAGGCGATATCCCCGGGCAGGGATTGCACCATCAGAAAACAAAGCCCGGCCACCAGCAGCGCCACCATCAGTGCCTGTACCAGACGCTGACTCAGGACGCCCACGACAGCAGACAAGGGCAAGCCTGTCATTGCGCACCCCAAGTCAGCCTGGTCAGGTAATAACTGCGCTCTTGGGGATCCAGTTCAAAACCCTTGAGCTGGCGGCTGACGGCTGCACTCTGGCGATACCAGGCAATGGGCAGCAGCGGCAACTCCTGTTGCAAGGTAGCGGCGATGTCACGTCTTAGCATGGCGGCCTCTTGCATGGGCAAGGCTTCACGACCAAGCCGCGCCAGTTGAGCTGTCAGTAAAGGGGATTGCCAGTTCATTACCCCCCAGTCGGCTCCGGCAGGGGCCAGGTCCCCCAGCAGGGTCACCAGCGGATCCGGCACCAACGCATAGTTGCGGGCATAAAGACCGAGCTGGAGCGAGCCATCCTGATGACCTGCCGGGATCTCGCTCGAATTGCCCACCGCCACCTTGAGCTCGACACCCACTTCCTTCCACTGTGCCTGCAACGCCGTCGCCAGCTGAGGCAACTCGGGGCGATCCGGGAAGGTGCGCAGGGTCAGAGTGAAGCGCTCCTTCCCTTTGTGCAGCACGCCATCAGCCCCCTTCTGCCAGCCTGCCGCGGCAAAGGCCGCTTGCGCCGCCTGCACGTCATAGGCAAGCGGTGTCAAGCCGGGCTGATGCCATTCCTTCAGACTGGGAGGAAAAAGCTGGGTCGCCGCCATCTCGGGATCCCGTAGCAGGGCTGCCGCCATGCCGCTGCGGTTGATGGCCAGACTGAGCGCACGCCGCACGGCCGGATCGCTCAGGCGTGGATCGGCCCCATTGAGTTTGAGCTGTATGGTGCGTGGCAAGGTCACAGAGGCGATGCTCACCCTGGGCGCTTGTTGCAAGCGGCGTATGCTGACCGGATCCAGCCCCCATGCGATGTCGGCCTGACCACTCTCTGCCATCAGGGTACGGCTCTCGGCGCGCCCGACCGTCAGGTAGCTGACCTGCTCGATGGCGGCCTTTGGGCCATCCCAGCGGTCAAAACGCGCTGTTTCGATCCGCTGAGGCTGCTGCAAACGGGTAATGCGATAGGGGCCGGATCCAATCACCTGCGTCACCTCCCCCTTGTCGTCATAGGCCCCCCTGGCCAGGATCTGGGTACTGGGATGGGCCAGCACAGCCGCCAGCGAGGCGAAGGGGTGGGCAAGGGTGACAAGCAGCGCCCCCTCTTTGGCCTCAATGGCGGTAATCGGTGCGCTGGTCAGTACCCCTGGTTTGCGCCAAGCCTGTTGCAACGCAAACGCAGCCTGCTCGGCATTCACCTTGCTGCCATCGTGAAAATGGGCGTGGGGGCGCAGCGTGAATCGCCACTGCAAGCCATCCTCTGAGCGGGACCAATCACTGGCCAGCCCCGGCTGCAAGCCTCCCTGACTGTCAACGTCGACCAGGGTCTCGGCTACCTGCAAACGGGTAAAAAAGACACCGTTGCTGGCCGGGTCGATGCTGTGGATTTCCCATGGCCCCACCATGGTCAGCGGCTTGCCATGGGCACCAGCACTCATGCCTGCCAGCAACGCCAGGGCACACCATCCTGAATAGGCGTATTTTTTTGTCATCGTCTCCATCCGAATAATCATTGTCATCAACTGAAAGGTTGTCGTTATAACATAACAATTAATCAGGCAGAATGACTTTCCACTCTTGATGAATCACTCGTTTGTAGGGAGTTAATAGCGGGGCCAGACGATCCTTCTCAGCGAGCATGAATGATGCAACGGCGGGAAATGGTGATGTGAAGACAAGGGGGAGAAGCGAGAAAAAAGATGGCCCGTCACGGGGCCATCTTGTCAGCTTAGCGAGTCACCATCTGCTGGGCTTGCTTGACCAGATCGGCCGGATCCTCGTTGCGCGGCGGTATGGCAATCCCTTTCTGGCAGGCGGGGCGAGCCGCCATACGTGCCATCCAGGCTTGCAGATGGGTCAACCCGTCGATGGAGATACCGCTCCAGTCATAGATTCGCACCCAAGGCCAGGTGGCGATATCGGCGATGCTGTACTCATCGGCCAGATACTCGTGCTCCGCCAGATGGGTGTCGAGCACCTCGAACAGGCGTCGCCCCTCTTTCTGATAGCGCTCGATGGCGGCCGGGATCTTCTCCGGGAAGTAGCGATAGAAGACGTTGGCCTGCCCCATCATGGGACCGACACCGCCCATCTGGAACATCAGCCACTGGATGGCCTGGGAGCGACGCTTGGGATCCTGCGGCAACAACTTGCCTGCCTTCTCTGCCAGATAGAGCAAAATGGCGCCGGACTCGAACACCGCGAAATCGCCGTTATCCCGATCGACGATGGCCGGGATTCGACCATTGGGGTTGATGGCCAGAAACTCGGGCTTTTTCTGATCCAGCGCCGACAAATCGAGCGGGATCACCCGATAGGGCAAGCCCAGCTCTTCGAGGGCAATCGCCACCTTGAAACCATTGGGGGTGGCTGCGGTATAAAAATCGATCATCATGGACTCCTTGTGATTCAGGCCCGGGCGCAGAGGCTAACCTCGGCCCATTTGTGCCGGATCCGGGTTGGTGCTATGTACACATGCAACAAGACAATTGGATGTGGGCTGCGCATCTCGCAGCAGCGGCACAATATCGGCCAGTTATGACAAATATTGCGCCGCTTGAACAGCCCGATAAAAGAGGACGCCAGGTTAGCTGCACAACCCCATGGGTTGGCGCTGGCGCAGCAGAATGAGGCGGGACAGCAGCGGAAAGTAGGACTCAAGCTTGTTTAATAGCACCCGGCTGCAGGCGGGATCAGCCAGTTCAGACTCGGCCAGCTCTATGCCATTGGAGACAAAATAAAAACGGGGATCCCGTACATCCGGCCCCTGAATGGTGAGGGAGTCATCCCCCCTGTGCATCAGCAGCGGCAATACCGGCAAGCCGAAGCTATCGCCACTTCGCTGCCAACCGAACTCGGGCCAGACAGTATCGCCATCGAGCAGCAGAATGGCCGCCTCCTCTTTACCCGGCTGCCATTGCGATGGCTGGGTAATATTCACCTCGTCGAAGTAGGCGCCATATCCGGTTGATGCTCTCAACGCCGCTAGCAGTCCCTGGGTAGTTGCTGCCGACGGTTTTTGACTGACTAATGACAAATTCATGATCCACATCCCTATGCTCATGCAGCCTGTTATTCGGCTACTGCCATAAGACTAGACCAAAAAGAGTCTGTATTGGAGCCGTCAGATCTGGCAGTCGCCAAGGTCGGGGAGAAGGCGTATAACGGTTGCCATTATCGAAAAGACTGGTATCATACCGCGTCCTTTTATCCCCCGTTCTTTAACATCCAGTGGTGAACCTATGCATCCGATGCTGAATATCGCCGTGCGCGCTGCGCGCAACGCCGGTCAAGTAGTAGTAAAAGCCTTTTCCCAGCCCGAAAACATCGAGGCCATCCAGAAAGGCAGCAATGACTTCGTGACCAACGTTGACCGTGACGCCGAAGCGGCCATCATTCACACCATCAAAAAATCTTACCCGGAACACAGCATCATTGCTGAAGAGTCTGGTGAGATTGCCGGTACCAATCCGGACTACCAATGGATCATTGACCCACTGGATGGCACGACCAACCTCGTCAAGGGCATTCCGCACTTTGCCGTCTCCATCGCCCTGCGCGTCAAGGGCAAGACAGAACAAGCCGTCGTCTACGATCCCATCCGTGACGAGCTGTTTACCGCAACCCGTGGTAACGGCGCTCAGCTGAACGGCTACCGCATCCGTGTCGGCAAGGCCAAAGAGCTGGCTGGCACCGTTCTGGCCACCGGTTTCCCATTCAAGCAGAAGCATCACATCGAGCCTTACCTGAAGATGTTCCAGAGCATGTTCATCGAATGTGCCGACATCCGTCGTTCCGGCTCTGCCGCACTGGATCTGGCCTATGTGGCCGCCGGTCGCGTCGATGGTTTCTGGGAGATCGGCCTCAAGCCCTGGGATACCGCAGCCGGTGAACTGCTGGCCAAAGAGTCCGGTGCCATCGTCACCGACTTCGTGGGTGGTCACAACTACGAAAACTCCGGCAACATAGTGGTTGCCAACCCGCGTGTCCTGAAAGAGATGCTCGGCAAGATCCGTGAGAACCTGCCGGAATCTCTGGCCAAGTAAGCCGTTACCCGCAGCGCACACACATTGAACCCGGCCCAGGCCGGGTTTTTTTATGTCTATCGCAAAGCCAGCTATCTGCAAAGCCGCAAAACAATCCTGCCCGGCACCTACCATACCCTCAGCCGGGAGCTTGCTATACACATGCACTCACGATATCAACCCCCTCCCCTTTGCAACCTGCTCACCTTAGCTCACTCAGCCACAAGCGGGGGGCTTATCCACTGAGTGCCGGCCTTTTGAGTACTGTCATCTTTGCCAAATAACAAAACCCGGCCTGAGCCGGGTTTTGTTATCAATCCAACGGGACAGTGCCAGCTCAGCGTGAGCCGACCCGGCACTGCCCTCCTGTCATCAAGCCAGGCGGAAGCGACCCATGGTCTGCTTCAGACCAGCGGCCAGCTGGCTCAGCTCCAGACAGGCACGGGCGGTATGATCGGCGCCGATGGCAACCTCGTTGGAGGATTCATTGATCCGCTCCACGTTGCGACCCAGCTCATCGGAGACAGCATCCTGCTCGCCACAGGCACTGGCAATCTGAATGGCCATGTCGGCAATCTGGGCAACCGCTTCTTCAATTTGCTGAATGCCGTTGCTGGTCTGCTCGCTCTGCACTACGCACTGGCGGATCATGTCACAGCTTTGACCTGTCACCTCTTTCGCCTGGTTGGCGCGCGCCTGCAGGGTTTCTATGATGGCAACGATCTCGCCGGTGGATGCCTGGGTGCGACCCGCCAAGGTTCGTACCTCATCGGCCACCACGGCAAAGCCACGACCCTGCTCACCGGCACGAGCCGCCTCGATGGCGGCGTTGAGCGCCAGCAGGTTGGTCTGATCGGCGATGCCGCGGATCACGTCCACCACCAGATTGATCTGGGCAGATTCACGCTCCAGCTCGGCGACCAGGGTCCCCGCCTGTTCAATCTCCTCGGCAACCCGGGTAATGGCCACCAGCGAGCTCTGCACATCCTGATTGCCGCGACGGGCAAGGGCGTTGGCGGAGCTGGCAGATTCGGAGGCTGTCTCCGTGTTGCCGGCCACGTCGGCCACGGTCGCCTTCATCTGGGTCATGGCGGTCGCGACCAGAGAGATCTCCTGCTGCTGGCTCTGGATCCCCTGCGCCGATTGTTCGGAAACGGCGCTCACCTCTTCGATGGCGGCACCAAGCTGAGTCACGGCAGCCACCACTTCTTCAATCAGGCCACGCAGATTGTCCTGCATCTTGAGGGATGCCTTGGCCAGCATACCCAGCTCATCGCGACCTATGTGCTGACGATCCAGCTGATGGGTCAGGTCACCGGAGGCGATGGCGTTGGCCTGTGCCACGACGGCGTACAGCGGCAAACAGATCTGGCGAGTCAGGAACCAGGTCATGGCCATCATGAACAGCAGCAAGCCGCCGATGCTCACCATGGCAAAACTGGTCACCATGTTGACGCTGTCGAGCAGGCTGCCCCGATTCTCTTTCACGAAGCCGAGATTCACCTCCACCAGGTTGTTGACTGACTGCTCCAGGGCGCCATAGGCGGCGTTTGACTGGAATAGCAACGCCTTGGCCTCGGCAGGCTGACCTTGCACCAGCATCTGATCAACGGCATTGACCGAGTTCAGGTACTGGAGCCAGTCCTGCTTGGCACGATTGAATACCTGACGCTCATGATCGGCGCCGACCGTTGACTCGTAGGCACGAAAGGCACGCTCGACCTTCTGGACATTGTCCTGGATGCGGCCACGACGGGCCTGCAGATCGGCAGCATCGTCAACCATCAACAGGGCAAACTGGGCACGACGCACATAGGAGACGTCGTAGAGCAATTTTTCTACCGAGAGCACGCTCGGCAGGGTGGAGTCGGTAAAGTTCAGCACGCGGTCGCGCACGCCGCGCAACTCGCTGGAAAGGAAAATACCGAATATCACATTGACGGCGGCAATGACCGCAAAAACCACGGCAATCTTTTTGCCGATAGACAGATTTTTATAAAACATGGTGGCTGGTGATCCTCAACTGCTGACAAGCAGGTGCACTGTGGCGATCACATCCGTATGAGCTGATACCCAGGCATTCCTGCCGGGAGGTGGGGCGTTGCGAAAGACCAAGGGAAGGGCGGATTTCGCGAGGGCGGCACTTTACCATAAAACCGCTCACTCCTTCACCGGGTTTATCGGCGAGAAAGCAAGTTGTTTTCCCCCATAATCAGACTTTCATCACGCACTTTTTATAGCGACCAAATCATTTCAAATAGTTAGCCGATGGGGACAATCGACGGGCGGGCATGGACAAAGCCGGTCAGGCTGGGTGTAATGCACAGGATGGTTACAAGCCATCCTCATCTGCTGTAGAGAGGTCTAGTTTATGGATAACGTGTCAGCCCTGCCTGTTTCCTCCTGGTCAGTCCAACTGCGTGAGCAGGTGCAGGCTCGCCCACTGACCGCCCTCGGTCTGCTCATCGCGCAGGCCGCCGTCTTGCTGCTGCTATTGCAGAGCCTCATCATGCTGGCGACTGACGATATGAGCACAGGCGTCCGTTATGGTCTCATCGGCGGGGTAGCGGGCTTTGCCGCCACCGCCCTCGGCGCCCTGCCAGCACTCTTCTTGCGTTCCGTGCCACAACGAGTGGAAGATGCCATGCTGGGCTTTGCCGCCGGCATGATGCTGGCCGCCAGCGCCTTCTCCCTGCTGCTGCCGGGGCTCGAAGCAGCAGAAGGGATCACAGGGGATGGCTTTCTCGCCGCGGCCGTAGTGGTGGCCGGCATGACCCTGGGGGTGCTGCTGATGCTGGGGCTGGATCAGTTCACCCCCCATGAGCACGACAAGACAGGCCCCTGCGGCCCAGGTCACCAGCAGTGCTCCCGGGTATGGCTGTTCGTGTTTGCCATTGCCCTGCACAACCTGCCGGAGGGGATGGCCATCGGGGTCAGTTTTTCCCAGGGGGACATGTCGGTGGGGCTGCCGTTGACCACGGCCATCGCCCTGCAAGACATTCCGGAAGGGCTGGCGGTGGCGCTGGCCATGTGCGCCGCCGGATTCAGACCCTGGGTTGCGGTATTGGTTGCCATAGCAAGCGGCTTGCTCGAACCCCTCGGCGCCCTGCTTGGGGTCGGCCTCTCCAGCGGCATGGCCATCGCCTATCCCATAGGACTGGGGCTGGCGGCGGGCGCCATGCTGTTTGTGGTCTCCCACGAGGTGATCCCGGAAACGCACCGCAATGGTCACCAGACCCACGCCACTCTGGGCCTGATGGCCGGCTTTGCCCTGATGATGACCCTCGACACCGCCTTGGGTTGATAACATGCTGATAAGTAGCCTGATATCTCATTCTTTGACGATACTGACATAGCTGGCATCGGGATCTCCCCGAGCCTTTATCGAGGGCCTGCATGACATGAGATCCTGGGTGGCCTCACTGCTTTGCCTGCTTGCCCCTGTACTCTGGGCAGCCAGTTCCCCCGAGGTTTATCACACGGCGGCGCAACCGGAATCGGCTCCCAAGTACATTGGAAACCCGGATGGCCGGATCGGCGGCATTTGCGTCGACCTGTTTCGCCTCATGGAGCAGCGAGAACCCGCCCTGCGCATCCAGGGCGATCAAGCCTTCCTGCCGCTAAGGCGGTTGGAGAAGAGCGTGCGGCATGGCCAGCTCGATTTTATCTGTGGTGTCGGCGACAACCCGGCGCGTCGGCATCAGTTCATCTATCTGCAACCACCTGTGTTTACCGTGCGCTACCACCTGGCGGTGCGCAGCGACGACACTGTCGAGGTCAAAGGCTGGGATGATGTCAGGGCACTCGGCAAGGAGGGCACCATCCTTATCAATCATGGCAGCGGCGCCATAGCGCGGCTGCAAACCATAGGCGGTCTCATCATAGATAGCGGCGGGATCAGTAGTTCAGCCAATTACCACAAGCTGCTGATGAAACGGGGACGTTTCGTCTATTACCGCTCACCGGGTTTTGAATTCGATATCCGCCAGCACAACCTCGCCAGCCAGATCCGCGTACTCCCGACGGTCATGGAGGAAACGCCCTTTTATATCCTGTTTTACCAGCAGACTTCGCCCGAGCGGCTTGGCCTGTTTGCCAACACGCTGCAGCAAGTCGCCAACAGCGGGGAGCTGGCCAGCCTGGTCGAGCATTACCGCTAGCGTATCTTTCCCCGCGTCATCTGAATGCTCGGCGCCATCACCAACTTTTGTTATGATCCACAACAACTTATTCGGCCGTGCGGCCATCGAGACGAGGTGAGTGATGAAAGTAGGTATTATCGGCGCCATGGAACAGGAAGTGGCCCTGCTGCGCAGCCAGATGAACGAGCCAACCACGCTGCAACTGGGCGGCTGCGAATTCTATCAAGGCAAGCTGGCAGGCAAAGAGGTGATCCTCACTCGCTCCGGCATCGGTAAGGTCGCCGCCAGTGTCGCCACCAGCCTGCTGCTGGAAAAATTTGCCCCGGATTGTGTCATCAACACAGGCTCAGCTGGCGGCTTCGCTCAGGATCTGCACATCGGTGATGTGGTCATCGCCGATGAGATGCGCTTTCACGATGTGGACGTGACCGCCTTTGGTTATGAGATGGGCCAGATGGCACAGCAACCTGCCGCCTTCCCCTGCGATGGGAAACTGATCGCGGTGGCACAGGATTGCATCGCCGAGCAAGGCAAGCATCAGACCAAAGTTGGCCTCATCTGCACAGGTGATCAGTTTATGTGCAAGCCCGAGGCGATTGCGAAGGCCCGTGCCGATTTCTCGCAGATGCTGGCGGTCGAAATGGAAGGGGCCGCCATCGGCCAGGTGTGCCACATGTTCAAGGTGCCCTATCTGGTCGTCCGCGCCATGTCGGACATCGCAGGCAAGGAACAGGTTGAATCCTTCGATGCCTTCATCGAGGTGGCGGGCCAGCATTCCGCCGAGATGATCATCAAGATGCTCGGCAAGCTGTGATCGACCTCGCCACACTGGAACACATGGCCGCCACTCCGGCGGCCATTTTGCTCGGGGCCGCGTTGCTGGAAGCCATACTGCCCTGGCCTGCCCAGTTCAGACTCTCTGCCCTGGTGCCCCTGCTGACCCGCCTGGGCCACAAGGTTCACCGCCCCGATGGCGCGTCCAGGCAGCAATTCCAAGCCGGTCTGCTGGCACTGCTGGTCGTCTGGCTGCCATGCGCCGCCGGACTCTGGGCGGTGCGCAACCTCTCCCTCTCCGAGCCGCTGTTTGACCTGTTGTTTCTGTTGCTGATGATAGAGTCCCGTCCGTTGCGCGAGCTGGCCAAGGCAACCCGTTCCCTGGCAAGCCAGGAGACGCTGGTCGTTGCCCGCATGCAGGCAGCGCCCTGGCTCAGGCGCGATACCGGCAAGCTCTCCGTGATGGGGATTGCCAAGGCCATCAGCGAGACCTGTGCACTGCGCCTGGCAGGACAATGGGCGGGTCCCTTGCTGGGGTTTGCACTGGCAGGCGTTCAGGGCGCCTTGCTATGGCGACTCGCCCAATTGATGGATCAGGGCTGGAGCCCCAAACAAGCGACATTCAGCCACTTCGGCCGCGCCGCCGCCGTGCTTTATCAGGCCCTCTGCACCCCAGCCATACTGCTGCTGGCATTGCCCCTGTGCCTGACTCAACTACGCCAGCTAGGCGCCAGGATGCGCACTGCCATTCAGTGGCCCTACCCCGCCATGGGCATCTTGCTCGCCCAACTATCCAGCTCGCTTGGCATCCGGTTGGGTGGCCCCCGCTATTATCAGGACACCCTGTTCCGCTTCCCGGTATTTGATGCACCAAACGACCCGGCAGCCGCCACTGCGCTACGCGTACTCAACCGGTTGCAACTGATTGGCTGGGGTTGGCTCGCACTGGCCGCACTGCTCACAGTGCTGGAGCAGCTCCATGGTTAACTATTTCGCCCTGCTTTGCCTGCTCTGCTGGTCGTTGACGCTGCAGGCTGCAACACCGATGCGCATCGTCAGTCTGACCCCCCATCTGACCGAGCTGTTGTTCCTCGTCGGGGCAGGCGATCGCATCGTCGCCACCGATGATGCATCGGATTTTCCGCCAGAAGTGAACGATCGCCCGCACGTGGCCAACTACCGCAGCATCAACCTTGAAGCCCTGCTGGCCCAGAAACCGGATCTGGTCGTGGCCTGGCGCTCTGCCCAATCCCGTATGCTGGCACCTGTCGAACAGCTGGGGATCCCTGTGTTCTACTCTGAGCCCACGGATTTTGCTTCCCTGGCCACCGAAATTCGGGCGCTGGGAGCACTGCTGGACCTGGAGCAGACAGCGAACACTCAGGCCGATGCCTACCTCGCCAGATTGGCGGCGCTCAAGCAACGTTATGGTCAGCCCAACCATATCAAGGTGTTTTATCAGCTCTGGTATCCGCCCCTGACCAGCGTCAGCAGCTCGGCGTGGCCAGCCCAGGCCATCGAACTGTGCGGTGCAGAGAACCTGATGGCTGGCGCCAGAACCCCTTACCCTCAGGTCAATTTGGAGCAGGTGATCAAGTCTGACCCTGCGCTCATTCTGGCTGGTAGCCAGGATCCTGACGCTTTACGTCACTGGCAACAATGGCCCATGGTCGATGCGGTCAAACATCAACGATTGCAACTCATCAACTCGGATGAACTGCACCGCTTCACCCCGAGGGCGCTCAATGCCGTGGAGCAGGTATGTAATGCCATCGCTCGCGTGCAAGCAAAATAGCCACTGGCACTAACACAGCGATATTGAAAACAGAGACGCCGGCATCTGCCGGCGTCTTGTTGTGTCTGAAAACCTTCTCGTCACTGAAAGGCATTACCTGCTGGTCAGGTATGTTTGAACACATTGAGCCCAGCAAAGTAGGTGGAGTCCTGCCGCTGGAATGCATCTGCATACATGACCTTGCTCTCCTCAAAGAAGCGCCCGAGTATTGATTCAGCTTCTTTCAGCTTTATTTCAAACTCGTCAGAGTCTGCATTTACCAAGGCCATCATCAGGCTGATGATATTGGCATAGAAATAGTTTATCGAGCCTATCATCACACGATAGAGATGGCATTCACGGCTCATGAGCAAGTAAAGAAGATAGTCATGGTGTCGTTGCATAAGAGCCAACACGGCATTGTGCTCACGCGGCACCTTTTGCCAATCCGCTTGAAATTTATCTATCAGCTCATCGAAAAGCGACACATTGAGCGCGGCATTGAAGTCAATGCTGGTCATGTCGAAAGACTGGAAGCAGCGATCCATCACCTCATCCATCAATCGTACTTTATCCAGTTCGGGCCAGGATGGCTGCAAGGATTCGACACCTTGAGGTATGGCGCCCTCGATATAGGCCCCATCACTGCTGTTGATGCAGCGCAAATCAGGATAATTATTCAGCACACGCTCCATATTATGGATGGCGAGCCCAAACAAATGATTGATGCGCACCTCCCCACCAAAATTGCCTGGTGCCGGGAAGGTATCTTTCAGATTCTCGTTATATTTGGCTTCTTTCTTGTCGTTGTAATACAAGCTCAAACTGGAGTGGTGTTTGCCTGCCGATTTGTAGCCATTATCAATACCGAATAGATACACCTGTTTAAAGCCCAGCAAAGCGGCATAGTTGAGTCCGGTATTCCCCACAAACGGGTTGGAAAACTCAATGGTGTCATATTCAAATGCCTGACCAAAGGCACTGATCAGCATGGAAAACATGGGTTCATTGGGTTTGAACGTCAATCCCGTCTTGCGGAAGAATCCTTTGCACTCGGGGTGAATAACATCAACGCTCAGGAAGACGGTATCCTTGATAAAGTCATCCGCATCAAGAATGCGCAGGAAATCTGCCGAACTCTTGGTCCGCTCTACGGCCACATAGATATCTGGCTTGACGCCCGCCTTGTGAAGCGCACTGACAGCCGTACCACAGGCGATGATGACAGCCTGTTGCTGATGCTGCTTTATAAAGTCAATACTCTGATCCAGAGAAGGACCATTGCCCACAACAAACACAGGCACCTGGCTGAATGCCGATGTATCACGCTGCCGCTTCAGGAACGGGGTTCCCTCTTGCAGATGATTATGGCTGTGAGCCAGCGCGTAGATATTGTCGTCAAAGAAACCCCAGCCCGTTTTGAGCAGGTAAAACTCGCTCTCTACCTGATTTATCAGCGCATGCAGCTTGGGAGAATGATAATGGCAAAAAGAGAAGTAGCTAGCTGACCAGAATGCTCCCTTGCGATGAAGGGCTTCCATCATATCCGCTGCCAGCAGTTGTTCGTCAACACCGATGAACAGATGCAAGCTAAGTGACTCACGCTCCATATACTCGAACAATTCATGCCAATCGAAACAATAGAGTGAGGCATAGAACATATCGAGATCGGGCTCGAAGGCAAACAGGTTCCTGATCTTGCACTGCTCATAGAGATAACCCAGCTGATATCCCAAGCCGATCCCGTACATCAGTGACAATGGAATATCTGAGTGCAGGGCACTGTTCAGCCGCAAGCCTTCCAAGGCTGATTTTTCTTTTAATTTTGATATTTCATTATTAAATTTTATGTGGATCTGGCCATCGATATGCCACTGAGGAATAAAATCGATACACTGCAACACACTCTGCTCGATCACCTCTGCTATCTGTGCCTGTACCTCGGCAAACGGATCCTCACCATAGAGAGACACCCCATCATCAAGCCACAAGATATTGGGAATGCCATTGTCATTGCAGAAAAAACGAAATGGCCGGACGGGCTGATAATCTTTGAAATAATCATGAATGCCGGGCATGTGTTTTGCGAAAGCAGCCATATTGAGCTGATGACGAACAGGAAGCACGTCCAGCATGGCGGCTTCCTGTTTTTTTTGCCGCTCTAGGCGAGAGAGTTCATTTTCTACATCGGCAATGTTTTTATTAAAATCCATGATATGCCTAACCTGCATTCAGCTTGTAAAGATCAGAGGCGCGACCCGCTTTGGAAAACTGCAGCAACTCCTCTTCTGCAAGATGTTTCTCTTTTCCCACCCACTCATGGATGGCTTGAAACTGCTGCAATGCCTGACGCTGCTCAGCATCAAGCACAGCACCCGATGGAATGTGTTGAAACGCACTATCAAGCGCACCGAGATAAGGCTCTACCAGCTTGTCAGCCGCCTGCAGCTGGCGCTGCTCGAGCAGCGCCAACAGCTGGTTGCCAGTTTCCATCAATTCGACCAGAGGGCTGCAGTTCATTCCGCCCTGCCTACTTTCTGCTGTGCCAGCGCCTTGTCACGCTCTTCAACGGGGATCGCATCCCACCCGCTTTTTACGGTCAGCATCAGATTAATCACCTCGTCAACCGCACTGATATCCATATCCCGGCTGGCATCCATCATCCTAGCCTTCATGTAATCATAAAGCGCGAACAAGTCCTCGGGCACCTTGCCATAAGAGAGGTCCAGCGAGTCCTGCAGGCCGTTGATGATGGCCATCGTTTTGGAAATGGACTGAGACTTGTGCTCAAAGTCGCGACGCTCAATCGCGCCACGCGCCTGGGCAAGACGCTCGAGACATCCCTGCATCAGTAGCTGAATGACGCGATAAGGGTCGGCCACTGCCAGCTCGGATTGCAGACTCTGGGTGGTATAGGCTTTGATATTTTTCCGATACATAGAAACACCGATCCTGACTATGAATTACTGTTCTTGGTGTTGAGCAGGTTCAAATATGAGGCTGACTTGTTCATCTTGGCCAGCATGCTGTCCAGGCTCCCGTAACGGGCACGCAGTGTCTCTTCATACTTGGTCAGCTGGGCCGAAACATCCGATTGCTTGCGATTGACATCACGCAGATCCGAATTCAGGCTATCTTCCCGCTTGGCAAGCAAGCCACCGGTTTTGGAGTAACTTTCCAGTTGCCCGGCCATCTTGCCGGCCACGCCATCCTTGCCACCAAACAGGGCTACAACCTGGTCGAAGTTCTTGTCAACCGCCTCATCGAATTTCTCACTATCAAGGGAGAGCACCCCCTTGTTGTCCATCTTGACACCCAGCTGAAAGATGGTCGAAAACGTGGAAGAGTTCTTGGAAGGCTCTGTGATGGCCCCGGTCATCATATTTGTCACTGCGCGCGTGGTGGCATCGCCAGCCAAGGCACCCCCATCATTTTGACTGACCCCGGCCACAATCGAACTGCGCTTGCCAAGATCACCGCTCTTCTTCACCAGGGCGTTGTAGCCATCGATGAAGCTCTTGACCATGTCCTTGATGCCAGCCTTGTCTGTGGTCACATCCACCTTGTTGGACTTGAGCGAATTGTCCGCATTTTTGTCGGACTCTCTCAACACTGTTACCTTGAGTCCGAGAATCGTACCATCAAAGGTATTGGTTGCACTGGTCAGTGTGCTTCCGTCCACCGTGATCTCGGCATCCTGAGCAGTTTGGCTTTGTGTCAACTTGGAGACAAAGTTGTCGGTCAACTCTGTGGTGTTGCCAGTAATCTGCAAGTCCTTGCCAGTACCACTGACACCGGAGTCGATAACAAGTTTGGACTTGCCATTGGCCGTGTTCATGATGTTGACGCTGAGGCCAAAGTTATCGCCATCATTATTGATACGCTTGCGAATGGATTGCAGCGTATCCCCCGCCTTGACATCCACATCAAAGGTTTTGTCACCCGCCTTGAAGGTCAGTTTCCCATCCTGGGTGATCATAGGGTCGGTGGATTTGTCAAATTCACCTTCAAACTTGCTGGTCTTCGCCAATTTGTTGACTGTGATGTCGTACTGCCCGTTGGAGGCCCCCGTTTTACTCTCCACCTTGAGTACGGGATTGTCCTTGTCCTGAGTAATGTTGATGGCACGTTTGTTGAATGCATCGTCCTTGGACATCGCCTTGAGCGTGGTCACAAAGGAAGCGATGGCTGATTTCAGTTGCCCAACACCTGAGAGAGTGATTTGAGCATTGGTCTTCTTGGTGGTAATTGGCTGCAGCAGTTGTGCCTTTTTGGCATCCACACTGGCAGCAATCACAGACTCAAGATCGAGTCCCGAGCCGGCACCGGCAGAAGTTACTGTGGTCATACTCACTCTCCTCGTTATGCTTGCGTATTAGATCTCGTTATCGAGCAGCAGCCCGACACGGGAACCTCCGCCGGTCGCATCGCCTTCGCGCAGATCCTTGATCCGTTTGCTGATGGCCAGCAACTCTTCGCTCGGGATCTGACGGATCATCGACTTGGTGTGGGCATCCATCACCTTGATGACAACCTGCTCGAGATCCTTTTCGACACTGAAATTGACAGTCCATCCTTGCAACTTACTGAACTCTTGCAAGTTTTGGACCTCCTTTTCAATATCAACCTCAGAAATATCCTGTTTTCTGACTTTCTCTTGCGCCTTCTCCTCTTGCTGCTTCTTCACATCCTGTGCCATCACCCGCTGCTCTTCCGTCGTGCCAGATAGCACTTGAGCGGCCGATTGGCCGCTCTTGCTACTTGACTGAAGAGAAGAAGGAGTGACCGATGAGGGTATTCCAATGTCATTGGCCATATCGTCGCTCCTCTTTCTATCTCATCACTGCCTGTTAACCCAGCAGGGACAGGGCAGACTGCGGTCTTTGGTTGGCTTGCGCCAGGATGCTGGAGGCCGCCTGTTGCAGAATGTTCTGCTTGGTCAGGTTGGCTGTTTCAGTCGCAAAGTCCGCATCGCGAATACGAGAGCGTGCTGCACTCAGGTTCTCTGAGACGTTGGACTGGTTGCGAATGGTCGAGTCAAACCGGTTTTGCACCGCACCCAGCTCTGCCCGTTTGCTATCAACGGCCTTGATCATGAAATCAAGGTTGGCCATGGCCAGTTGGGCGGCACTGGCAGTGGTGATGCTGCTCACACTGGTGGAGGTCACTGCCGTGGTGCCCTTGGTCACAGTGTAGGGCTCGCCGGTAGCACTCGTGGCAACGGTAGCACTCCCCTTGGTCGATGACGCAATACCGCTGATGGTGAACGCGGATGTCATCTTGAAGGTGATGGTCTGACCGGCATCGGCACCCACCTGGAAGGACCCTTTGTAAGAGCCATCCAGCAGCTTCTGGCCACCAAAGGTGGTATCGCTGGAGATGCGGTCAATTTCGGTGGTCAGCTGATCGAACTCTTGCTGCAGTGCAGTACGGTCGTCAGTGTTGTTGGAACCGTTGGCGGATTGCTGGGCCAGGGTACGCATACGCTGCAACATGGAGGTGACTTCATCCATGGCGCCTTCAGCGGTTTGTGCAACCGAGATACCATCGTTGGCGTTGCGGTTACCCTGATCCAGACCATTGACTTGTGAGGTCAAACGGTTGGAGATCTGCAGACCGGCGGCATCGTCCTTGGCGGTGTTGATACGCAGACCGGAGGCCAGTCTGGTATAGGACGTATCCAGGGACTTGTTGGTGTTCATCAGGTTACGCTGGGCGTTCAGTGATGAAGTATTCGTGTTGATGTACATGGCCATAAAAATATTCTCCCGAAGAACATGCGACTGCGGGTTGCGCCGACAAAGCGACGTCCCACCGTTAGAAGAACAGGTTGAACAATCCTGTGTCTTCTGGCGGGTGTCTGTTTGAACGAACAGGCCACCCGCAGTAGTGCAAGCGTTGGATTCCGAACACCCCTCGATTGCTTCACTTTATTTAACGGCCGCAGGGACACAAGCTTTAGGAAAATAATTGCCGAAGGCGGCAAGTTTTATCCGGCAGGCGGCAAAGGGGAAGAGGACAGGAGAGTAGCCAGGGGGTCTAGAGTTGGCCGAGGAGCCGGATAGAGGCGTTGATTGCTTTTGGCACGGTTTGTGCTTTGATATGGGCGAGTGGCGTCAATTTGACGGCACAATAAAAAGAGGCCGGAAAACCGGCCTAAAATGAGCATACGCTCAGGAGAATATGACCAAGGATGACAGAACTGAACAGCTGTACAACACTTGGCATTACTAATATAGAGAATTGATTCTCTCCCGATAGAACAGAGTGCAAACCGAACACCCCTTTGTTCCATCTCTTGACCAGGGCGGCCTGAACAACCGCCCTGTTTTCTTTTGTTAGCCCTGCAGCAGCGAGAGTGCAGACTGGGGACGCTGGTTTGCCTGTGACAGTATGGTGGATGCCGCCTGTTGCAAAATATTTTGCTTGGTCAGGTTGGCCGTTTCGGTCGCAAAGTCTGCATCACGAATACGTGAGCGAGCTGCACTGACGTTCTCCGAGATGTTCGCCTGGTTGCGGATGGTCGAGTCAAACCGGTTCTGTACCGCACCCAATTCCGCACGCTTGCTGTCCACCACCTTGATCATGTAGTCCAGGTTAGCCATGGCTGACTGGGCTGAACTGGCCGCCTGGATGGACGACATACTAGTGGAGCTGACTGGCGTACCTGCTGTCTTGGTGATGAGGTAAGGCTCACCCGATGTGGTGGTGGTTACCGCCGCACTGCCACTGGTGGCTGATGCCATGCCCGAGATGGTGAAGGCAGTGGTCATCCGGAAGGTGATGGTCTGACCTGCGTCGGCACCAACCTGGAAGGAGCCCACATAGCCACCACTGAGCAAGTTCTGGCCACCAAAGGTGGTGTCTTTTGCCACCCGGTCGATTTCAGTCATCAGCTGAGTGTACTCTTGCTGCAAAGCGGTACGGTCATCGGTGTTGTTGGAACCGTTGGCAGATTGCTGAGCAAGGGTGCGCATCCGTTGCAGCATGGAGGTCACTTCATCCATGGCACCTTCTGCGGTCTGGGCAACGGAAATGCCATCGTTGGCGTTACGGTTACCCTGGTCCAGTCCATTGATCTGGGAGGTCAAACGGTTGGATATTTGCAGACCTGCCGCATCGTCTTTTGCGCTGTTGATGCGCAGACCAGATGCCAGACGGGTGTAAGAAGTATCCAGAGATTTGTTGGTGTTCATCAGGTTACGCTGGGCGTTAAGCGATGAAACGTTCGTATTGATATAAAGTGCCATAACCATTCTCCTAAGCTATTAAATTTACTATCTAATTTGCTCGGACTTTATTGTCTTTCCTGTCCGATGCGTCTTATTTAACGGCCTCTTTTTCGATGTCTTTAGCATTATTTTTAACGCTTCATCGCATTAACGCCGCTTACCCTATTTATCGGCACATTCCTGTTTTACTTAAGAGAAAAAATCCAAAAAGTTCCCCTTATCAGAAGGATGCCGCACAAGCCAAAGGCCATGGCAAAGCAAGTGCCCTGACCTGCAAGGTGTCAGCGCGCATCCGCGCACCCACATCCCGTCTGCAAAAACTGGGGCTGGCTCTCATTTTTGCAGGCCATCATTGGTCAGAAACCTGTCCACCCCCTAAAATCGCGACCCCATCAACAATTGGACGTGAGTTGTTCTCCATGCAGACACTGGTTGAGCAGATTGTTTACATCAGCGACATGTTTGGTACTGCGGTATTCGCGTTTTCGGGAGTCCTGGTGGCAGGGCGGCTCAGGATGGATGCCTTCGGCGTCATGGTGCTGGCGGCGGTAACCGCCATTGGCGGTGGCACCATCCGCGACATGATATTGGGTGCCACCCCCGTATTCTGGGTGCGTGACCCTCTCTATATCTGGGTGGTGATTGCCACGGCGCTGGTGGGTATGTGGATGGTCAAGCTACCCAAGCGTATGCCCTGGTATGTGTTGCCGGTAGCGGATGCCTTCGGGCTGGCTCTCTTTACCGTGATCGGTGCCCAGAAGGCACTCAACTTCGGTACCCCAGGTCTGATTGCGGTGATCATGGGGACCATGACGGGTGTGGCTGGCGGCATGATCCGCGATGTGCTGGCACGGGAGGTGCCCATGGTGCTGCAAAAGGAGATCTATGCCACCGCCTGCATTCTGGGGGGCATCCTCTATACCCTGGCACTGGAGGTCAACGTGGACAGGGTGACCGCCATGCTGATCAGCATGCTGGGGGTATTTGGTCTGCGGGTCGCTGCCATTTACTGGCACCTGTCACTGCCCACCTTTTCGCTGCAACGCCATTGATGTTCGGGCCGGGGGGGCAAGTCTCACTCCCGGCCTCGTTACGTTGAACCAAGCGGGCTTTTCTGTTGTCATAGGATCCAGTCGTTGTAAGCCGGAATCCCTCATGCAAAAACTTGGGCTCATTACTTCCCTGCTACTGATGAATGTGGCAACGGCGCATGCCGATACACAGGTACTGTTTGGACGACTGGCTTCTACCCCGGTGCAGCAGTTCAACCAGCAGATCCGTCAGGCAAGCACGACCCGGCAAACCTGGGTCAATGATTATCGTGAAGTGGCACTGCGTTTTGTCGGCCATAACGACATACCCAGTCGCATCCAGGCACAGCAACTGGATAATGATCTGGTGCTGTCGGTTGCCCTCGATGGCAACAAGAGTGACATGCTTTATATCCTGACCCTGTTTCGCAGCAATAACCTGTGGCAGATGAAGCAGGCCGAGATGGGCTGGCGTTGCCAGGGCGAGTCAACCTTTACCCCTGTCCCCTGCCCCTGATCCCCACGTTGTCTCGACGCGCCATCAGAGCGTGATGCGCAGTGAAATAAAAAATCCGGCTCATTGGCCGGATTTTTTATTCGAAACGTCACCCCCTGATTACGGGCGGTACACCTTGACGTTGTCAAAGCCCTTCTCTTTCAGGTAGAGCGCCTGCAGCTTGCTCATCACGCCGCGATCGCAGTAGAGCAGATAGGTCTGCTCTTTGGGCAGATCACCAAAGGCGGTGGCCAGCTTGAAGAAGGGGATGTGCAGCACGTCACGGCCTTCCACCACCAAGGGTTTCTCGTCGCGCTCGTCGGCGGAACGAATGTCCAGGATCACCTCGTCAGCGGCCAGCACTTCTGTGGTCTCTATCTCTTGAACCTCGGCGGAAGTCTCTTCACCGATGCGGCGAATGTCGAGGTAACGGGCCTCGGACACTACCTTGTCCAGGATGGCGAAGTCGAAGTTGGCCTCTTCCGCTTCGATACGGGAAAGCTCGGCCTTCACGGTCGGCTTCTTGGAGATAACGCCGCAATACTCCGGCATTGTCTCGGCAAACTCCAGGGTGCCAATACGACGGGCTTCGCTGATGATGTCCGGCTTGTCCCAGGTGATGAGCGGGCGCAGGATCACCTTGTCGGTCACCCGATCGATGACGTTGAGGTTGGTGAGGGTCTGGCTGGAGACCTGACCCACGCACTCCCCTGTCACCAGGGCCGGGATCTGGAAGTAGTCAGCCACCTGGCCTGCGGCGCGCATCATCATGCGCTTGAGCACTACCCCCATCTGGCCGTTATCCACCTTTTCCAGGATCTCGGCGACCACGGGTTCAAAGTCGATGGCGGTGAAGCGCACCTTGTGAGAGGCGCCAAACTTGCTCCACAGGTAGTAGGCCACCTGCTTGACCCCGATCTCGTGGGCAGCGCCGCCGAGGTTGAAGAAGCAATAGTGCACCCGGCAACCGCGCTTGATGAACTGGTAAGAGGCTACGCCCGAGTCAAAGCCACCGGAGAGCAGGCTCAGCACGTCTTCCTGGGTCGCCATAGGGAAACCGCCCATGCCATGGTGAACGGCGCTGATGATATAAAGCTCGTCGTTTTCCACTTCCAGGTTGACCTGGATGTCAGGCTTTTTCAGACGTACGCCGGCAGTTTCACAATGCTGGTTGAGGCCACCACCCACATAACGCTCCAGCTCCAGCGAGCTGAAGTCGTGCTTGCCGACGCGGCGGGCACGCACACAGAAGGTCTTGCCTTTCAGGCGATCGCCCCAGACGGCGCGGGTCTGCTCGAAGATGTCATGCAGGTCGGTGAAGTTGCTCAGTTTCACTTCGAGGAAGTACTGGATGCCCGGGATGCAGGCCAGGGTCTCGAGGTACTGGGCGTGGAACTGATCATTGCGGGAGCTCACTACCAGTTTGTCCCAATCCATCCGTACGCGGGCATCTTCGTCGAAGCGGCGCAACACGTTGCGAATGTTGCCCTGCAACATCTTGGTGAAGCGCTGGCGCACTGACTTGCTCTTGATGGTGATTTCCGGGAACAGCTTGATAATGAACTTCATGGTTTCAACTCGGGTGGCCTTGATTTAAGGGCGCGGATTATATCAGAACTTTGTTGCCAGCGCCTACAGGCTGAGCGTTCACCCATATTCTCCCACTCAATGTTTGCGGCCCGGCGGCAATCTTGCGTATATTCCCGAACCTGCGCCCTGGCAAGATGCTTCAACACAGAAGATCCGATGAAGACTTATATCTACTACCCCGGCATGGAGGTACGTGACGAGCTCTGGCTCAAGTTTGCCCTGCTCTATCTGGAGCGGCTCGCCTTCGTCTTCACCATCAGTGAGAAAAGCGGCCTCACCACTTTGCTAAGTACGCTGGAGCAGCGAACCGACCTGCTGGCAGAGCGGCCCGAGCCAGCTTTCTTTGCAGATATCACCCCTCAGCTGGAGAGTCAGCTCGGCGGTCTTGTCGCGCCCGACTTTGCCCGCCACAAGGTATTTGGCAACAGAGATCTCATCACTCGCTGGCGTCAAAGCGCCAATCACGACTGCTTCTGCCCGACCCAGGCCGGTCTTGAGCGGCTGCACGGCTTTTGCCTCGCCCACGGCTTTGCCAGCCAGGATGAGGGGGGGATCAAGATGGCGCGGCGCTTTGCCAATCTGCTCTCCATGCGCCTCGCCCGTGAGTGGGCACTCGCCAATGAGGGGGCGCTCATCACGGATCACGACTATCTGGACAGGCTGCTGCACCTGCTCGAATCCCGCTACCACAATCGGGGCGGCCAGGATTGCTTCCACCTCGAGATACCATTGCAAGTGCCCACTCACCTGAGCGAAATCTCCTTCGATGAATTGATTGCACTGCGTGCCCGCAGCGGCTTTCGCCAGCAACTGGCCGAGTTCCATCAGGCCCTCGATGCCATGCTCACCATGCTGGGCAGCGGCTATGCCGAGCCAGCAGCCCTGACCCGTTTCGAGCTGGCGCAGCAAGGGCTCAATCAGCTGCTGGGGCCAGCGACCCACAGCCTGCCGCTCACCACGCTGATCAGCTGCTCATTGCCCGCCATGGCGATGATCCATCAACTCAAGGCAAGCCACCCGGCTAGCAACCTCATCTTCCATCCCATCAAGAAGAGCCACTTTCACCAGCGCAAGAGCCAGCACTTCTTCACCCGCCTGGGCCAGGTCAAATCCTGAGTCCGCCGTGATGATATGAGGCGGCGCCAATATTCCGGCGCTCTGCCCGGCCAAATCAGGAGGATCCCTTCTTCAGGAGGGATTCTCCAACCGAAACTCCACCCTGTCGCTGTTGCCCGCCTCATCGACCACCACCAGCTGGTAGCGGCCTGCCTTGCTCAATACCTGATCCCCATCCCAGCGCAGGCGCTGGCCATTGAGAAACCAGAATGGCTTGCCCACACCACCCAGCACCCTGGGTTGCAGGCGATAGCGCTGGCTACGGATAAGGTTGCCCTCCCCCAGGGCGACGATGCGAATCGGCGCCTGCAGATCCGCCCCCTGTCCCGCTCCCTCACAACCGCTGGCGAGCAGCGCCTTGCGCCGCTCGCCTGGCGCGCGCCAGGGCTCCAGCGACAAGGGCCACAGCGCCCGCCAGACGGATTGGCTGGCATCGTCACAACGGGTCAGCGTCGGCTTGCCCTGACTGGTCAGTGCCACCTGGCGCAGGGGGGAAGGCCAATCCATGGGGTCTGGCAAGGTAGGGGGATCCAGCTCATCCAGCAACCAGGCGCTCTGATGCTGCAAGCAGGCCTCAGGCAGGGTGACACTCACCCGCCGCCCCAGAGGCCAGCAGATCTCGGCCTCGCTCACCGTATTGGGTTGCGCTGGCAGGGGGCTGTTGTCCCCCAGTCGCGAATAGACGGAGAGCAGCAGCGGCACAGCCGCGCTCTGCCCATAAAAACCGGGCAAGGGGGTGCCATCGGGCCGCCCCAGCCAGACCCCCAGGGTCCAGCGGCCGGAGACCCCCAGCGCCCAGCTGTCCCGATAGCCATAGCTGGTACCCGTCTTCCAGGCCAGCCGGTTGACCCGGCCGGTCGCCTCGCTGGCAAAGGGCTGATCAGCCCGCCCCTGCGAGCTTAAAATTTGCCAGGTGATCCAGGCCGCCCCGGGGCTTAGCAAGGGGCGCGATACCGCCTGTTGCCCCGCCAGCCAGACCGGCATCGCCACCTGTCCCTGCCGGGTGAGGGAGCTATAGAGCGCCACCAGTTGTTCCAGCCTGACGCCGGCCGCCCCCAGCGCAATGGCCGGATTGGGCTTGTCGGAGAGGGCCAGCCTGACCCCGGCGTTATCCAGTCGATTGACCAGAGTATCGGGCCCCAGGGCCTCCAGCACCTGCACGGCGGGGACGTTGAGGGATTGCTGCAACGCCCGGGTCAGGGTGACAGGCCCCTGAAAGGCGCCGGTAAAATTGGCGGGTCGATAGTCCGATCCCAATCTGGGTGCATCGGAGAGCAGGGAGGCCGAATGAACCAGGCCAGCATCGAGGGCCAGACCATAGATAAACGGCTTGAGGGTGGAGCCAGGTGAGCGGATCGCCTGCACCATGTCGAGGTAGCCATGACGGCGCAGATTGCCATACTCGGCGCTGCCCACGTAGGCGCGCACCGCCATGGTCTGGTTATCCACCAGCAGCAGGGCGGCGGAGGTCTGTTCCGGGAAGCGACGGATATAAGTCGCCACTCGCGCCTCCAGCCAGCGCTGCAGATCGCCGTCTATGGTGGTATGCACCAGGGCGCCCGGCTGGCTGTCTGCGGCGAGACGGGCAAACAGCGGCGCCTCCATGGGGGTGAAGTGACCGCGCGCCAGCACGGGTTCTATTCGCCCTTCACGCCACACGGCATCTGGCCAGGCGCCCTGTTTGACCAGCCGCTGCATCACCTTGTCACGGGCGGCGCGGGCGCGATCCGGATGGCGATCGGGTCGGTAACGACTGGGGGCCTGCGGCAGCACCGCCAACAGGGCGGCCTCGGCATGAGTGAGCTTGGCCGCACTCTTGCCCAGATAGGCAAAGCTGGCCGCCTGTACTCCTTCCAGATTGCCACCAAAGGGGGCACGGTTGAGATAAACGGTGAGCAGGGTGCGCTTGTCGTAGTGCCACTCCAGTTGCAGCGCCCGCGCCATCTGGCGCAGCTTGCCGGGTACGCTCCTGTGATAGGGCTCGATCAAGCGGGCCACCTGCATGGTAAGGGTAGAGCCCCCTGATACCGCCCGCCCGTAACGCAGCCACTGCCAGACCCCGCGCACCATGGCCACAGGGTTGACCCCGGGATGGCGCCAGAAGTGGCGATCCTCGTAGCCGAGCAATGCTTCTATGTAGCGGGGAGAGACCTGCGCCAGGGTCACCGGATAGCGCCACACCCCGCTGGTGTCGGCAAAGGCGCGCAGGGGGCGCCCCTTCATATCGAGCACCACCCGCGCATAGGCGGGATCCAGCGGTGGCGGCGGGAAGGCGCGATCCAGCACCAGCAACACCAGGATGAGAGCCCCCATTCCCAACCCCGTCAGCCGCAGCCAGCGAGGCAAACCTGGCAAAGCAAGCCAACCCTGACGCAACCACTGGCGAGCACGCGACCAAAAACCGGCTGGACGCGCCTCGTCCTGCAAAGGCGAATTACTCAGAAATGGTCACCTCGTGGATATCCTGGCCCACCGCCCGCAGTTCGGGTCGATACATGTCTTCCACCTGAGTCGGCGGCACCTGATAGCGGCCCGGGGTCACTGCCCGCATCAGATAGACAAGTTGCTGATTGCCCCCCTCGCTCAGATCCAGCGCGGCCGTGTAACGATCGTCTCTAAACTCCTGATGTTTGAGGTAGTCGTTCCACTCGCTCTGCCACGCAGGTTTGCCCTCGATACTGAGCTCCTCGAGCTTGATGCTGGTGCCAAGGGCCGGGTTTTCCAGCTCAAATCCCGCCGGCAGCATCTCCACCAGCAAGGCATCGGGCACCGTCTGCTCGCTGCTCACATTGAGCCGCACCACCACCAAATCGCCCACCTTGACCTTGGCAGGATCGAGCGGCTTACCATCGGCATTGAACCAGCTGCGAGTCACGCTCATGCCCTGGCTGATGCGTACGGGGGCCTGCTCGGGATAGCCTATCAGGGTGCGTTGCACATAGAGGAATCCCTTGCCCTCGTTGGTCACGCCAGTGGCCGCCAGGGCCTCGGGGGCACCGATCTGCGCACTGTTTTTACCGGCAACGGCCTGGTCGCCACTGATTGACGCTACCCTGGCCTGCCAGTCAGCCGCAGGATCGACCTGTGCCAACCGCAACAGGGCCAGCCGCTCCTGAGTGCTTAGCCACTGGCGATGGGCCAGGGTGTCGGCCACCTTGGCGCTAAGCTCGGGCCAGCGATCCTCGGCCAGCTTGTGCTGGCGCAGCAGGGCTAGCTCCAACGCCCCATCGCGCAGGGGCGAACCGTAATCGGCCAGATAGCCATCACCGCGCGGAGTCGCCAATGCCCGAGTCAAAGCCTTGGCAGCCGTCTGCTCATCCCCCATGGCGGAAAGCGCCAGCGAGAGGTGCAAGAGCGGCAAACCGGAGCGGGCATGATCCGCCTGCTGCTCCCAGATGAGGCGCAAGGTGGAAAGCGGCGCCTTGCCTACTCGCGCCAGCACGAAGGCACTGTAAGCCTGATAAGCCAGCCGGCTGTGTTCGGGGGCACTGCTCCAGCGCTCCCCATACTGGCTGTCGCCGAGATAGCTCTGCAAACGGTTGATGGCCTGATTGAGCATCGCCTCGGGCACGGCATCACCGGCCTCTTTTCTTGTCAGCAGGTAGTCGGCCGCATAGGCGGTGAGCCACTGCTCCTCATCGGAGCGGCCATCCCACAGACCAAAGCCACCGCTGGGCAATTGCAGTCGTTGCAACCGTTGCAGCAGGGCGCGCTGCAGGTCCGCCTCGCTCACCGGCTTGTCCACGTTTGGCAGATTGTTTGACCAGGCAGCACGCTCATCCGCCGTAGTCAGCAAGTAAGGCCAGGCGCGAGACAGGGTCTGCTCCAGACAGGCGTAGGGGTACTGGGCAAGCGCTTGCCACTGGCCGGCCGGATCCCAGGGAGGCGTGCCGGAGAGGCTGAGCAGCCCTTGCAGATTGGCGGGATCCAGCCCGGCCAGCTCGCTCTGAGCAAAGCTCATCTGCTGGTTGGGTGCCAGCATCTGATAGCGCTGGCGCGTCTGGGCTGGCCAGGGGGATCGCAGCGGCAGAGACCATTCGCGGTTTACCGCAAAATCCTTGCCGCTCGCCGCCAGTTGCAGGCTTGCCACACCGCTCGCCCCGGTCACTGTGAGCGGCAGGGTCAGCCACTGCTCCTCGCCGTTTTTCAGCGCCAGCGTCTCGGGCAGCGCGCCCCCCGCCTGCAAGCCACCGGTCAGGGTCCAGGTCAGCGACAGGCTCTGATCTTCACCACTCATGTTACGCAGTTGCACCAGGGCACGGGTCTCATCCCCTCTTGCGCCAAAACGCGGCCAGCCTATCTCGGCCACCAGCGGCGCCACAACTTTGACGGCACGCTCGGCCTGACCCACCTGCTGCTCGTTCCAGGCCAGCGCCATCAGCGCCAGCTCGCCGTTGAAGTTGGGCAGATCAAGCGGGATCACCGCCTTGCCACTCTCGTCAAAACTCACCTCGCCGCTCCAGAGCGCCGCCACCTCGACCCGGCTCTCCAGCGCCCCTCCCTTCTTCAGGGCCGGCGCATCACCGCCGTAGTTGAGGCGAGCCAGCTTGCCATCCTGCGGCGGTATCACCTGACCGTAGTTGTCGAACAAGTCTTGCGCGAAGCGCTTGCGGCCAAAGAAGATCTCGAACGGATCAAGGGGTTGGTAGTCGCTGATATTGAGCACGCCCCTATCCACCGCAGCCAGCACCACCCGGCCCTGGCTGTTTGGTGTCGAGGTCACCGCCACCTCGAGGCGAGTGAGCGGCACCGCCTTGTCCGGCGCACTCAAGGTGAGCGGCAGGCGGCGAGCCTCCCGGTCGAGCGCGAGCGGCACCAAACCGACCGAGCGCAGGCTCTGCACACTCTTTTGGCTCACCGGCTTTGATTCGCTGTCAGGGGCGGCAATCTGGGCGGAGATATGCAGATCGTGGCGCTGCCACTCAGGGCTGACGGGGATCTCGAACTCGCCACGCGCCTCTGCCAATCCACCACCTTCGGCTCGCAGCTCGATACGCTGCCACCAGCGCAGGCCGTCACCATCCTCCACCAGCAAGAGCCCCTTGCCCGCACGGGGGGCAACCAGCGTCACTTTCGCCTTGTCACCCGCCTGATAGGCGCGCTTGTCGAGGGTGATGGCAATCTTGTCAGGCCGCGCCTGCTCACCACCGCCACCCCAGGCGTAACTGCCGATCTCGACCCGCAGACTGGACTGATGGCCCTGGCTGTTCTCCACCTCCAACCGATACCATCCCGCCGCCAAGGGCAAGCTGAGGGTGGTCGGCCCCTTGCCATCCAGTTGCAGTGTCTGCTCCTGCTCCAGATAGGGCTGACTGTTGAACTCGTACTTCCACCCTTCGCCATCGGCGTAGTGCCAGTAGTAGTCACGGTATTCGTTGACCAGACGCACCTTCACCTCGCCCGCCACCGGCTGGCCCTGCTCATCGAGGTTGAGGATCTGGAAAGGCAGCGTCTTGCCCCCCTCCACTCTGTCTGCCACGAAATCGGCCTTGAGCGCAGGCCACTGGCTACCGGTGGGCCAGCCGTACTGGGTACGGCTGCGATTGACCGCCCTGCCACCGGGCTCGGATAAAGAGACACGATAAGCCACCTCCAGCGGCCCCAGGGTCCCCACACTGGCAAGTTGATCCACCAGCGAAAATGCGCCATGCCCCTGCTGGTCCAGGGTGAGCGTGACAGGCTCCAGATCCCTGGCCTGCTCGGTCAGCAGCACATCCCCCAGCGTAAACTCCTGCCACTGGGTGAAGGGCATGGTGGCGCGGCTTATCTTCACCTCTGCCTTGGCCTTGGTGGCGCTCGCCGGGGCGCCATAGAGATAATCCCCCTGCAACGGCAAGGTGAGTGCCTCCTGCGGGTTCAGTAATTCACCATCCGGTCCCTTGCCAAGTTGCAGCTTGAGCCGCTCCGGCAGGAACTCTTCCACCAGGAAGGGCCACTCGAAGCGGCTGCCGGCAGCGGTTTTCAGGGTGATGGTCCAGCGGCCGAGCGGCGCATCATCCGGCAGGCGCAGGCCATAATGGGCGGCGCCCAGGCTGTCCGGCAGCAGACGTTTTTGCTCCAGCAGTTGGCCATCCGGCTGTTTCACTTCCAGCTCCACCGCCATGCCCGGCAGCAACTGGCCATCCTGCCCTTTTAGCAAAATTTCACTGTCAAGCCGCTCGCCGGGGCGGTAGAGATCCCGCCCGCTGAACAGATAAAGCTGCTGGGCCTGCCAGGGCTGGGTGCCCAATTCAAAGGCGGAGAGATCCAGCGCGGCGCCATCGAGGCGCAGCACAGCCAGATGCTTGCCCTGCTCGGCCAGCAGCAGGCGCGCACCCTGCACCTGATCGAAGCGGCGATGCCCCCGCAGATCGGTTTGTTGCACCTGCAGCCGGTTGCCCTTCTCGTCGAGCAAAGAGAGTTGTACTTCCTTGAGGGGATCCGCGCTCGAGAGCGCGCTGACAAACACCTCCAGCTGGTCCCGATAGCGACGGGCACTGAGCCCCATGTCGCTCACCGCGAAATAGGTGGTCTCCTTGCGCCAGTCGTAGTTGCCCAGGGGGGACATGACTGCAAAGTAGACACCGGCCTCGGCCAGCTGCGGCTCCTTGACGTTGATGAGGCGGGTCTCGCGGCGATTGGGATCCAGCTCAAGGGCGTAACGGCCGCTGAACACCCGCTTGGCGCGGCTGGTGATCTGCTCCAGCTCCCAGTTGCCCATGCCTGCGCCGGGTCTGTATTCGGCCAGAAAACGTGGCAGATATTCGGCATCGACCCGGAAGAAATCGATATTGACCTCATCCACGTTGACTGCGCTGATGGGCAGGCGCAGCTCCTGACGAAGCGGCAGCACCATGCCGCTCGCTGCAAAGGAGGCTCCCGCCTCCAGTGGTCGGGTCTTGAGGGTCCAGCTCTGCGCCTCGGGCCCCAACCCAGCTTTGAGGGTCACCTTGTAACTCTTGTCGGGCGCTACCTGCGGGAAGTAGAGGGTGCGGCCATCCTCGGCCAGGACCCACTCCCCCTGCAACTGCTTACCCCCCTCGCTCACACTGAGCCAGGTTTGCCAATTGGACTTGGGCGCCAGCGGGCCGGAGAAGACCAGCGCCAGCGCCGGTGCATCCCGATACTGGCGGGCATTGGCCTGCACCACAGTGTCTGGCGCCCTCGCAACTTGCCGGGCCGCAGGCGCTAGATCGGCGGTTGCCGCTGGCTTGTCCTGGCCGCAACCGGCCAAGAGCAGACCGGTCAGCCCTGTGAGCAACAGGGCTGACCGGCGGCGCCTAAGTGGTGAGACGAGAGCCTGGGCACATTGGTGGGCAGCAGGGCGAGAGTCGAAAGGGCGCATAGGTTCCATCCCGGATTGGATCGCTGCCATAGCAGCGCGATAGGCAACAGGATAAGACATCCGACTCGCTTGACACAAAACTCATTGCAAAATGTCGAGCACAGATTGCCACCAGACAGATAACAAAAAGCCGACCCTGAGATCGGCGTTTCACGGCAGCGGTGAGTCGGTTAGTCCATCACCGCCATCTGCCAGGTTTTAAAACCACCGGAGAGGTTCTTCACCTTGAAGCCGTGCTGGCTGAGCAGGCGGCAAGCCACGTGGCCACGCAAGCCCACCTGGCAACTGATGAGCAGCTCTTTATCCCTGGGCAGTTCATTCAGGCGACCGCGCAGCTCATCAAGGGGAATGTGCAGGGCACCCGGGATGCGACCCAGCTTGTCGAGTTCGGGGCCATTGCGCACATCCAGCACCTGTTGATGGGGGTGACGAGCCTGCACCTCGGCAGCGTGGCAGAGGATGGTATCCCCCTTCAAGTGGTTACTCGCCACAAAGCCCGCCATGTTGATCACATCCTTGGCCGACCCGAACGGCGGCGCATAGGTGAGCTCCAGATCCTGCAAGTCAAACACCGTCAGCCCGGCGCGCTGGGCCACCGCCAGTACGTCGATGCGCTTGTCGACCCCATCCTTGCCGATGGCCTGGGCACCGTAGATCTTGCCATCGGGGGCGAACAGCAGCTTGAGGCTGACCGGATGGGCGCCCGGGTAGTAACTGGCGTGGCTGCCCGGATGCACATAAGCCTTCTCGAACGGCAGGCCCAGTTGCACCAGGCGCTTCTCGTTGAGACCCGTGCTGGCCACCGCCAGATCGAACAGCTTGCAGATGGCGGTGCCCTGGGTCTTCTTGTAGGTTTCGGCCCGCCCCAGCATGTTGTCGGCGGCGATGCGCCCTTGCCGGTTGGCAGGCCCCGCCAGGGGGATCAGCACGGATTCGCCGGTCACAAAATCTGTCTCTTCCACCGCATCCCCCACCGCATGGATGAAGGGATCCGAGGTGCGCATGCCGGCATCTACCTTGATGCCGCCGCGCGGGCCCAACTCCAGCCCTGCTTTTGCGGCGAGCAGTGTTTCTGGCTTGACGCCGATGGCCAGGATCAACAGGCCGGTTTCAAGATGTGAACCATCACTCAGGGTCAGACGCAAGCCACTGTGCGTGGCGCTCGCCACGGCGGCGGTTTTCTCAGCCAGCACATCCAGACTTTCGATGGCAGCAAGACCGGTGCGCAGCCGCAGATCTATGCCCTCTTCCCGGATACGGGCGTGGAGCATATTGGCCATCTCTTTATCCACCGGCGCCATCACCTGATCGGAGAGCTCCAGCAAGGTGACCTCCAGCTTGCGCTGATGCAGTGCCTCCATCATCTCCAGCCCGATAAAGCCGCCACCGACCACAGTGACATGGCGCGGATGATCATGCTGCAGAGCAGCAAGGATGCGATCCATGTCAGGGATATTGCGCAGGGTATAAACATGCGGGCTGTCGATGCCGGGAAACGGAGGACGGATTGGCGCGGCCCCCGGGCTCAGCAGCAGTTGATCGTAAGGCTCTCGCCGCTCTTCACCGGTTTGCAGATGACGCACCAGCAGGGTCTTGCCAGCCTTGTCTATCTCGATCACATCGTGAAAGACTCGCACATCCACATTGAAACGGCGCTTGAAGCTCTGGGGCGTCTGCAACAGCAGGGCATCCCTATCCTGTATGTCCCCCCCTATGTGGTAAGGCAGGCCGCAGTTGGCGAAGCTGACAAACTCGCCACGCTCGAATACCACTATCTCGGCCTCTTCGCTCAGACGACGAGCTCTGGCCGCCGCAGAGGCGCCGCCAGCCACACCGCCTACAATCAGGATCCGTTTCATCAGCAAGACTCCGGTGAACAACAAATTGCCATTAAATTAGCGATTTCTAATTTAGATTTCAATGAAATTTTGTTTGCACCGATTTTGCAGTATTCTTGCCACCCGACAGTTGTTCAACAGGATGTTATCAGTTCATGTCGTCTACCGCGCTCAGTCACCTTCCCCCTGCCAGCCAGACACCGCTGTTCTTTCGTCTGGATGTGCGCAGCCAACGGCTGGTCGCCCTGACCGATGTGATGCAAACCCCGCTTCATTGGCTGGATGAACCGAGAAGTGCCTGGCCGGCCCAACTGCCGGACGCCCTGCGACTGCCCATAGAGCAAGCCCTTGCCAAGGGTCAGGGGGGCAAGCTGATGCTGCGCTTCGCCGGACAGCAGTGGCATATCGCTCTCTCCCATGAACAGGATGCCTTCTGGCTCATCTGCCTGCAGACCCAGCGCCAGGAGCCCATCGCCGATCTCGCCTTGCAGCTGCCACGCCTGAGCCAGATGGCCAGTCAGCAACAGTTCGTCGCCATGCTGGAAGCCCTCAAGGAGAGCCTGGGGGCCGATCGCCTGATCCTCTGGCACTATCAAGCCAATGGCTCCCTCGGCAGCGAACAGCTGACCCCTGTCTTTGCCCTCGGCGCCGAGGGGCTTTCGGCTATTCGCGGTGACAGTCGCTACATTCGTGCCTTGCGCACCCGCAAATCCTTGAGTTTTTCCGAGGCGGCCCACCAGCCCATGTTGAGCCAGCACTACTATCTGGCCAATGCAGGGGTGAGTTCGCGCCTCGATGGCGCCCTGCTGGAGCAGGAAAAACTCATCGGCGTGCTGAGCCTTGAGTACCTCAGCGCCACAGTGCTGAGCGAAGAGATGCTGCAACTGGTGCGCCACAGCGCCCAATTGCTCGGCCACTGGCAGCCAGAGCCTGAACCCCTCATCAATCCTGTGTTGGCCTTGCCCGGCGAGCTGACCCTGTTGACCGGCATCGCCTATTGCCGTGCGTTGGTAAACTGGGCCGTCACCATGAGTGGTGCCCGCATCGGCTGGGTCGGCGAATACCAGCCGCGAGGCCAGGAGCTCTGGATCATTCCGCGCTGCGTGCTGGAAGGAGAAACCTTCTCCATCCTCAAACCCTTACAGCTGGATCCCGGCCCCGCCCAGGAGTTGTTCCAGCACGGTCAGGCCCTCTATGTGGAAGACCTGCCCCTGCGTTATCCACACGCCACCCAGTTGCTGGCCCTCAATGCCAAAGCCTATGTCGGCGTGCCGTTGCACGGTCCGAGCGGCGCCCCCATGGGACAGCTCACCTTGCTGCTCGACGCGCCACTGCCCGATCCCATGCCCTTGCTCGATGCCCTCAGCAGTCAGCACGAACGGGCCGCCATCGAGTTGCAGCGGCTCGCCGCCGACGATGCCCTGCGCTTGGCAGAGGTGGCCTTCAACACCCACGACGGTCTGCTGGTCATGGATCACCAGGGGATCATTCTCAAGGTCAATCACTCCTTTGGCCGCATCACGGGGTTTGGCAACGATGAGATGATCGGCCAGCATATTGTCAGGCTTCGACCGACCTATTATGGCGATCACCTGAAAGAGGATGTCAGACGGGCCATCGATGAGCAGGAGTTCTGGATGGGCGAGGAGCGTTGCCTGCACAAGGATGGGCATCTGTTCCCGGTGCGTCTCATGGTGAGCGGGGTCAAGGATGAACTCGGCGAATTCAGTCACTACGTCTGCAGCTTCTACGACATCACCAAGGAAAAAGACGCCGCCCGCCACATAGAGCAGCTCGCCTATTACGACGATCTGTGCGGCCTCTACAACAGGCGCAGCCTCAACAACATAATGCAATGCACCCTGCAGGCACCGAACGGTCAATGGGGCGCCTTGCTGCTGGTGGATCTGGACAACTTCAAGTCGATCAACGACTCCCTCGGCCATGCCTGTGGCGATCAGCTGCTGCAAGCCGTGGTCGAGCGGCTCAAGGGACTGCCTCAGGACAACCTGGTGCTGGCCCGCATCTCGGGGGATGAATTCGCCCTGCTGTTCACCGCCCTGGGTCAGGGTTATGTCACTGCCAAGATCCTGGCCGAGCACTTCGCCCGCGAGCTGATGGGGCTATTTCGCACCCCGTTCGACATCGAGGATCACAAACTCCATTGCAGCGCGTCTGTGGGGATCAGCCTGTTTTCCAGCGAAGACCAGGATCATCTGGTGCTGATGCAGCAGGCCGACACCGCCACCCACATGGCCAAGCGGGCCGGTCAGGGCAACTATGTCTTCTTCAGCGAGGCCATGGCCGAGAAAGAGAAGAGCAAGCTCACCATCAACAACCAGCTGCGTGATGCCCTGCGCCACCATGAGCTGCAACTGCACTATCAGCCGCAATACAGGGTCGACAATGGCAGCTTGTCCGGCATAGAGGCACTGCTGCGCTGGCAGCGCAGCGACGGCACCATGGTGCCACCGGCCGAGTTCATTCCCATCGCCGAAGAGACCAGCCTCATCCAGGACATCGGTTACTGGGTGATGAAGACCGCCTGCGCCCAGTACAGCTTCTGGCTCAATCGCGGCTTTGCCATTCCCCATCTGTCGGTCAACGTCAGCGCCCGCCAGTTCCACACCGCAGGCTTCGTGCAGCAAGTGGAGTACATACTGCGCGACACAGGGGTGCCCCCTTCCCGCCTGCTGCTGGAAGTGACCGAATCCGTGGTGCTGGAAAACCGGCTGGAGAGCATAGCCCGCATGCGACAACTCAAGGATCTCGGCATACTGCTCTCCATCGATGATTTCGGCACCGGCTACTCGTCGCTGGCCTATCTGCGGGATCTGCCGGCGGACGAAGTGAAGCTCGACCGAAGCTTCATTCAAACCCTGGTTCACAGCGAACAGGACAAGGCCATCGTCAAGGCCATCCTGGATCTGGCCAAGGTTTTCCGCTTTACCGTCACCGCCGAAGGGGTGGAAGATGAGGAGCAGCTCGCCATCCTCAAAACCTTGGGATGCCAGCATTATCAAGGCTTCCTGACCAGCCGACCGCTGACGGTAAAAGCCCTGGAGAGCCTGCTCGGCGCGGCCCAGTCGGGCTAAACAGGTAGGATTTATAGGGATTTATGTAATAAAATCACGGCCTGCTCGAATCGTTGGAGTCGTCTATGTCTGTCAGTAATCAGATCCCTGCCGTTGAAACCAGTGCATCCGGTGTCATTGGCCGGATCCATTCCGTTGAAACCTGCGGCACCGTTGATGGCCCCGGAATACGATTTATCGTATTCATGCAAGGCTGTCTGATGCGCTGCAAGTACTGCCACAATCGGGATACCTGGGATACCCAGGGTGGCCGCGAAGTGACAGTGCCGGAGTTGATGAGCGACATCACCAGCTATCGCCACTTCATGAATGCCTCGGGTGGTGGTGTCACCGCCTCCGGTGGCGAAGCCATGCTGCAACAAAATTTTATCGCCGAACTGTTTGCCGCCTGCAAGGAGAAGGGTGTTCACACCTGCCTCGATACCAATGGCTTTGTGCGTCACTACGACGAACAGCTCGACAAGGTGCTCGACAACACGGACCTTGTGTTGCTCGACATCAAACAGATCAATGACGAGAAGCACATTCCGCTGACCCACGTCAGCAACAAGTACACCCTGGAGTTCGCCCGTTATCTCGCCGCCAAAGGCAAGACAATGTGGATCCGCTACGTGGTGGTGCCGACCTGGTCAGACGATGACGAGAGCGCCGAGGGACTGGGCCAGTTCATTGCCGAACTGGGGGATAGTGTCGAGAAGGTGGAACTGCTGCCCTATCACGAGCTGGGCAAGCACAAGTGGGACGTTCTGGGTGAAAACTATGATCTGACCGGGATCAAGCCCCCCAGCAAGGAGACCATGGACAGAGTTCAGGGCATACTCGCCAAGTACCACAACAACGTCAAATACTGATGCCTCAACAGGGCTGGCAAGGAATACGCCAGCCCTGCTGATATTGAGACACTGCATCACTGCCCGCCCAGCGCGCCATCACATGACAAGGAGATGCCATGAGTGAAGGACAAGCGGCCGCCCTCCTGCTCTGGGTATTGCTGCTGATATTCAGCCTGCGTGGCACCCTGCTGCGTACCCTGCTTGATCAACCCCTCTATCAGCACCTCTGCCTTGGCGGCGCCATCGTGCTGGTCCCGCTCTGGACCTTGCGCGCCGGCCTGCATGAAGGGCTGGAAGTGCATTTTCTCGGCCTCACCAGCCTGACCCTGCTGCTGGAGTGGCGTCTGGCCCTGCTTGCTCCCTGCCTGACACTGCTTGTTCTGGGTTACTTCGGGGTTGCCCCCCTCGCCGATTTTGGCTGGCAGGCGCTGATTGGCATCGCCCTGCCGGTCGCTACCAGCTGGCTGCTGTTTCTGGCGAGCTGGGCCTGGATGCCCCGCCATCTGTTCGTCTATCTCTTCGTGGTCGCCTTTTTTGGCGGTGCGCTGAGCATCTCGGTCAAGATGATCGCCAGCGCCCTGCTGATGGGGATGAGCGGCGCCTATCCGTGGCATACCATCAGCGCCGACTACCTCTCCATCTGGCCGCTGCTGCTCTTCCCCGAAGCCCTGCTCAACGGCATGACCATGACCTTGCTCGCCGTCTACCGCCCCCACTGGGTCAACACCTTCTTCGATCGGGAATACCTGGGGCGCTAAGCGCGTGCGCCATGCTTGCCTGCCCGCGACACAACACTCGCCCACAGACAGCAAAAGCCCCTGACGAGCAGGGGCCTGGCAACAAGAGGAGCAGAGCTTAGAAGCGGTATTCGATATGCAGGGAGTGGGTATCCAGGCCGGGGTTTTGGTCATACATCTTGGCGTTGGACATGTGCTCATACTGATAGCCAATCAGCCAGTTCTTGGTGATTGCATACCCCAGGCCAATACCAGTGGAAAACTGGAATGGGCCGCCGTAATCCTTGAAACCATTGCCACGATGGCCGAACTCATGTTCCGCCAGCCAGAGCACCTCGGCCGGGAGCCATACCACCCAGTTCCCCCACAGACATTCGGCACGCGCCCCAGTGCCCAATCTGGCAGTACGCTCATCCCCCACCTTCAGCATGCCGCCACGCACGCCCAGACCAAACTGGCAGCCAGAATCCCCCCAGCGCCAGAACATGTGATGGTATTTGACGTCTGCCGTGAAGATGCTGAGTTTCTCGTTTTCGGCGGGTGTGCCCAGTTGCAAGGCAACAATGTTGTCATTGGCGATGGCTCCGGTGCTGGCTATCAATGAAGCCAGCAGTCCCGAGAGCAAGAGTGTGTTAGCGCGCATGTCCCCTCCTACGTCCTTGTTATCCGGTGTGCCCCCTCAAACTCAAATGGGCACATCTCAGGAATAGTCAGTGGGGAGCAGAGTTGTCAACAAAACAGGTAAAACTAAAAAACAAGATTTTTACAGGGAATTGGTCTAGCTGATAAAGGTGCTTCAGTTGAAACACAGTATAAAAGCCCGCAACAGTCTATTTATTGAGCTCACTAAATAACCAATTAACGTTTATGCTCTATTCGCCAAATTTATCGGCCAAATAACAACCATACAAAAACGGCGCTATGTAAGAGCATTCTGAATTAGTCGTTTTTTCGCCATAGATACTCATCCGACAAGTATTAAGCCTAAATGACAAATTAAATAATCAATATAAAACAACAACTTGCAAATTAATCGTAATTCCTCAGATTGATTATTGAGTGTTGACTCAATCGCGCCTGATAAGTAAGATGCGCCTCAAATAAAATAAAGCATGATGCTCGTCACAGATTGACGCGCAAAGGGCACGGGGTAATCAACCTGCACAGCAGGATCATTTTCTGAACAACATTGTTGTTCAGCGCCCTCCTATTAACCTCATGTTTTGAAAAACCACGAATTGATTGTTTTTAGAACGGGACTATGTCATTTCCGTGCGGTAGCCATGGTGAAATACCACCTTTTTTAACCAAAAAAGACACCACAAAGAAACAAAAAATCAACAATCAATTCCGTTGCCATTCTGGATGCAGCAGCAGGCTGTTACGTTTGCATCGAACACACATGGTAGACTCGCGCCTCACTTGATGTCAGCAAGACAACGCCACTCCATTTTGCAAGAAAAGACCAACCATTGAACAAGCCAATTCTATCCAGCCAGCATCGCTCACCCATGACAGTGCTGAAGGATGTCACCTTCGGCCTGCTGATGCGTGAGCTCAAGACACGTTTCGGCAGCTATCGCATGGGCTACACATGGGCCGTACTTGACCCACTGTTGGCTATTTCCCTGTTCTGCTTCATCTTCGGGATGCGTGAACGCAGCGGCTTTGGCGGGGTTGAAGCCCCGGTTTTTATCGCGGCGGGTTATCTGCCATTTATGATGTTTCAAAACGTGGTTGGCCAGCTGCAGTCTGCCGTCAGCGCCAACAAGGGGCTGTTCTGTTATCGACAAGTCACCCCCTTTGCTACTCTCTTCTCCCGCTTCTTGCTGGAAACCCTGATCGGTGTGCTGGTGGCTTTTGTGCTGATCCTGGGGCTGATGTGGTTCGGCTTTGATGCCATGCCTGCAGACCCGCTCGCCGTGTTGACGGGGTATGGCCTGCTGATGGTCTTCTCCTTTGCGCTGGGGACCTTGTTCTGCATCGCCACCTCCCTCTCCGAAGAGGCGAGAAAGCTGATCCCCATTCTGATGCGCCCCATGATGTGGATCTCTGCGGTATTCTTTCCACTGGCGGCCGTACCCCAGAGCTATCAGCACCTGCTGCTGTGGAATCCTGTCGTGCACGCCTTGGAGCTTGTCCGCTCTGGCTGGATTGCCGGCTTTCAGACCCCGGGCGGCAGTTGGTCTTATCTGGTGAGCACGACCCTGATACTGCTCACTTTCACCATGAGTGCCTATCGCCTCAGCCATCGACGACTAATCGCAAGCTAACAAGATGATCACTCTGGATAACGTCTCGAAATACTACCCCACCAAATTTGGCCGCCATTATGTGCTGAAAGATGTCAGCTTTACCCTGCCCGGGGATCGCAACATCGGCATTCTGGGGGCAAATGGCGCCGGGAAATCCACCCTGCTGCGTTTGCTGGGCGGCATGGACATGCCCAATAAAGGCAAGGTTATCCGCCACAGTCGGGTCTCCTGGCCCCTGGCCCTGAGCGGCGGCTTTCAGGGCAGCATGACGGGGCGTGAAAATACCCGCTTCGTCTGTCGCATTCACGGGGTGCATGATACCGAGGCGGTGGAGGAGTGGGTTAAGGAATTTTCTGAAATTGGCCAGCACTATGAGCTGCCCATCAAGGGCTACTCGAGCGGGATGAAATCCAAATTCTCCTTCGCCGTCAGCATGGCCTTTGATTTTGATATCTACCTGACCGACGAAATCACCTCGGTGGGGGATGCCAGATTCAGACAAAAGTGCATCGATGTGTTCACCCAGAAGCGGGAAACCGCCAGCCTGATCATGGTCTCCCACGATATGAAGACACTGCGCCAGCAGTGTGACATGGGCATAGTGCTGCAAAACGGGCAGCTGACCCTGCACGACGATATCGAAGACGCCATCGCCATCTACCAGACGCTCTGATATTCCATTTCAAGTATCTCCACGGACTTTTATGACCAAAGCCAAATTGACCGCCCTGCTTGAACGCAAGCTGCGTAAATTCAAGCGTGACCCCAAGCTGTTTCTTATCGATTCAAAGGGCTATCAAGTCGCCCATCACTCCTGGAAAAAAGCCATCAAGCTTGGCAGCTTTCTCTGGGTGGTGATCTGCTTCAGCCTGGCAGTGCTCTATTACGGCACCCTTGCCAGCGATCGCTATGTCAGCCAGGCGAGTCTCATCGTCAAGCAGGCAGATCAGCTCAAGATGCTGCCAGATGCGCTCTCCATGCTGGGGCTCGGGGGCAGCAATCATCAGGACGTGCTGGTGATCCAGGACTACCTCAAGTCCTGGGATATGCTCAACACCCTGGATCAGGCACTGCAACTGAAAAAACACTATCAGAGCGACCACGCCGATATGTTCTCCCGCCTGCCTGAAGATGCCACCCGCGAAGAGTTTCTGGCGTTTTATCGGGATCACCTCACCGTCAGTCTGGATGAGCTATCGGGTGTGCTGACCGTCAGCCTGCAAGCCTTCGACCCTGACTATGCCAAACAGGTTGTTAGCCTGATGCTCAAAGAGAGCGAGGGCTTTATCAACCGCTTGAGCCGCCAAGTGGCGATGGAGCAGCTCAAATTTGTAGAGACCGAAGTTGCCCGCTCCCACGAGCGGCTGCTGGGTGAACAAGCCAAGATGCTGGCCTTCCAGAACCAGCACCAGCTGATGAGCCCCGAGGCCACCAGTACCGCCATGATGGGAGTGGTGTCTGAACTGGAAGCCGAGCTGGTACGCCAGGATGCCGAGCTTAAACGGCTGCAAATCTACATGAACCCCAATGCCCCTGACGTGGTGGCGGTGAGAGACAGGGTCGATGCCCTCACCCGTCAGCTGGCGCAAGAGAAAAATCGCCTGACCGGCAGCGAGAAGCAGTCCCTCAACGAGGTCAATGCCGACTATCAGGCAGTACAAGTTCAAGCCCAGCTGGCCGCCGACGTCTACAAGACAGGGCTGGTGAGCATGGAGCAGGCGCGCGTCGAAGCGTACCGCAAATTGAAACACCTGCTGGTGGTGAGCCAGCCCAGTCAGGCCGAAGAGGCCGAGTATCCCCGTCGTCTCTACAACCTGGCCACCATCGGTGTTCTGCTTTGCCTTTTCTACGGTCTGGTCGTGATGGGTCTTGCCACCCTGCGCGAACATCAGGACTGACAGGAGTATGTCGTTGAATACCTTCTTTACTAGATCACTCAATATCAAGCCGAGTCTGCTGGCCCTGAGTCTGGGCCTCTTGCTGCAACCCGCTTATGCCCTGGAAATCTCCCAGGAAGGAGCCCCGGTGCGCAAGGTCATCACGGATACCCAGACCCGGGATCCGGTGTTTGGCAACTGGCTGTTTCGCGGTGAGTTTGCCCGGGAATCCTTCAATGGCTTCAACCCGGATTACCGCATCGCCATCGGCGATCGGTTGCAGGTGCAGCTGTGGGGGGGGGTCGAATTCGATCAGCCCCTGACGGTCGATCATCAGGGCAATATCTTCCTGCCCAAGGTTGGGCCCATCAAGGTGGCAGGGGTACGCAACGAACAACTGAATGACACCCTGCTTGGCGCCGTCACCACCGTCTATCAGAAGAATGTCAGCGTCTATGCCACCCTGGATGTGAGCCAGCCGGTCAAGATCTTCGTGACCGGCTTTGTCAAGCAACCGGGCCTGTTTGCCGGCCAGTCAGGGGATTCCATCCTCTATTTTCTGGACAAGGCGGGTGGTATTGCCGCCGAGCGCGGCAGTTATCTTGACGTTGCCCTCAAGCGCAATGGCAAGACACTGCGCCACTACAACCTCTACCAGTTTCTGGTCAATGGTACCCTGCTGCCCACCCAGCTGCGCGATGGCGACATCATAGTGGTGGCACCGCTGCGCTATCAGACCACTGTCAGGGGCAAGGTAGCGAACGCCAACAAGTTCGAACTGAGCAAACCCCATGTCACCCTGGCCGAGCTGATGCAGATGGCCAGGCCCGATCCCGATGCGACCCATATTCGGGTGAGCCGCAATCAGGGGGAAGATATCCACATGGATTACTACCCCATCAATGACGCCCAACTGGCCAAAAATATGATCAGCTCGGGTGACACTGTGGAAGTGATCGCCGACAAGCGGTATGCCTCCATAGCAGTGCGGGTTGAAGGGGAACACGACAGTGCCCAGGAGTATGTGCTCAAGTACGGCGCCCGCCTCGGTGATATCCTCAATGGCCTGAAACTGACCCAGGATGCGGACTTGAGCGCCATTCAGCTCTATCGTGACTCGGTCAAGGTGCGCCAGAAGGAGATGCTGAACTCCTCCCTCAAGGCGCTTGAAGCCAGTATCCTGACTGCCCGCTCCTCTTCCGAGGGGGAAGCCAAACTGCGCAACAGCGAAGCACAATTGCTGATGCAATGGGTCGAGCGCGCCAAGGATATTCAGCCCAACGGTCAGGTGGTGCTCGCCAATGGCACCAACATGGAAGATGTGCGGCTCGAACCGGGCGATATCATCCGCATTCCGCGCCAGACCAACCTCATCATGGTGCACGGGGATGTCATGTTCCCGAACGCCATCCTGATGGACAGCAAGCGCACTGTGGCCGACTACATCGATCTGGCCGGCGGCTTTACCCAGAAAGCCAGCAACTCCCGTATTCTGCTGCTGCATCGTGACGGCACCTTCAGCCAGATTGAGAAGGGCGATCTGGACAATAAAGAGATCGCCATCAAGCCGGGTGACGAAATTTTCGTGCTGCCTCAGGTTGATACCAAGTCGCTGCAGATCACCAAGGATATTACCGAGGTGCTCTATCAAATCGCCATTTCGGCAAGAGCCCTGGTGCTTTTATAATAACAAGAATAGAGTGGCAGTGGCTGCCACTCTATTTCACTTGTGAGTCAATTCCTTTGCATAATAATAAACGACCACGTATTGCTTTAGTGGCAGACCAGTTCACGACTTTCAGCTTGGCCCCCGACGCCGACCTTATTCAGATCACCCCGCTCGACTGGCAATGGAAACTCAGATTTTTCAAACCTGATTTTTTGTTTGTGGAGTCAACCTGGCGTGGCTACAAGAATAGTTGGCAAGGCAAGATTGCCAGTTATGCACACAGTTCACCCAATAAACCGGAACTGAGAAAATTACTGGAATTTTGCCGAAAACGGAAAATCACAACCATCTTCTGGAATAAAGAAGACCCGTTTCATTTCGAGCGTTTCGCCGATGCGGCGGCGCTGTTCGATGTGGTCTATACCACGGATGCCGGTTCCCTTGAACGGTACAATGCCCTTCCCCATCAGGCCTTTGTGCATGTTGGTGTGCTGATGTTTGCCGCACAGCCCAGCTGGTATCAACCGGCAGTGAGCGGTGAACGGGGGCCAGGGATCGCCTTTCTGGGGGGCTATTATGGCAATGAGCTGGCCGAGCGCAGCAGGGCACAAGAAGATGTGCTGTATGCATTGCGGGACAGAGGCTTGATTATTTTCGATCGCTTCTGGCAGAAAAATAACGGTTGCAGTTATCCGGATAAACTTCAGCCATACTGCAAACCCGCCATCTCGCCAATATCTGTCGCCAAGGCGTATCGGCAATATCAGCTTTATTTGAATTTCAATACGATAAGTCAATCGCCGACCATGTTATCCCGTCGAGTGTTCGAGTTGGCGGCAGCGGGCTGCCCCATTATCAGCACCCCTTCGATAGCGATGGAGAGCATTTTTGGCAAGAGTATCGTCGCGGTACAGGATGGTACGGCGGCACGCGAGTGGTGTGTGCAATTACAAAAAGATATTCGTCAGAGAAACGAATTGGGCGAGCAAGCCAGGGAAATAGTCCTAGCCCAACACACCTGGCAACACCGACTGACACAGCTCAATAGTGAGCTCAGTCTTTATTAGTCATTTCGGGACAATACGAAAAACCAATTAACTCACACGGGAGTGATTATTATGCCGATAAAAGCGCAGCGGGTATTGATTGTGTTTGGTACCAGACCGGAAGCAATCAAGATGGCTCCGATCGTCAAGGCCTTCCAGGCCAATCGCAAGATTGACGTCAGAGTCTGTGTCACGGGGCAACACAGGGAGATGCTGGATCAGGTGCTCAACCTGTTCGAGATCGAGCCGGAGTATGACCTCAACATCATGAAACCGGGTCAGGATCTGACCGATGTCACCACCGCCATTTTGCAAGGACTCAAGCCAGTTTTTGCCGAGTTCAAGCCGGATCGCATTCTGGTGCACGGTGACACTGCCACCTCTTTTGCGGCAACGCTGGCGGCCTACTACCACCGCATCGCGGTCGGTCACGTCGAGGCCGGACTTCGCACCGGCAATATCTACTCACCCTGGCCGGAAGAAGGTATGCGTCGTCTGACAGGGGGCATTGCCGATCAACATTACACCCCGACCATCAGCTCGCTGAAAAACCTCATCATGGAAAACATCGCCCCCGAGACCATCTTCGTGACTGGTAACTCAGTGATCGATGCCCTGATCGAGGTTTCCCACCGCATTGATAACAACGTCGGCATGAAAACCGAGCTGGCCAGCCGTTTCCCCTTCCTGGACAAGAGCAAGAAGCTGATCCTGGTAACGGGTCACCGCCGTGAGAACCACGGCGACGGCTTTGAGCGCATCTGCAAGGCGCTGGCAGCGCTGGCCCAACGGGATGACGTACAGATCGTCTATCCGGTACACCTCAACCCCAATGTGCAAGAGCCGGTCAACCGCAACCTCAAGGGGCTCGACAACGTGCATCTGATAGAACCGCAGGATTATCTGCCTTTCGTCTATCTGATGAAGCAGAGCTACCTGATCCTGACCGACTCTGGCGGCATTCAGGAAGAGGCGCCAACCCTGGGCAAACCTGTGCTGTGCATGCGCGACACCACTGAGCGCCCTGCCGCCGTCAAAGCCGGCACAGTGCGCCTGGTCGGTACCTGCGACGAGACCATAGTGGCTGAGACGGTGCGTCTGCTGGATGACGAGCTGGCCTATCAAGTGATGAGTCATGCCAACAACCCCTATGGGGATGGCAAAACCAGCCAGCGTATCGTTGAGGCCGTCACTGGCATGAGCGGCGCCCTGGGCCAGCAGATTGACAGCAGCCTGCAAGTTGCCTGATTTACAGATTACATACCTGTCTTTGGGGGCATGCATGATGCCCCCTGTTTTACTATCGAGAGCACAAAATAATGAAATTTGAAACCATCTCCGTTGTTGGTCTGGGTTATATCGGTTTGCCAACTGCAGCAGTCATCGCCAGCAACGGCATTCGTGTCGTGGGTGTGGATGTCAACCAGCATGCGGTAGACACAATCAACCAGGGCAAGATCCACATTGTTGAGCCGGGTCTGGAAGATCTGGTCAAGCAAGCCGTGCAAGATGGCCATCTGAGCGCCCACACCAGCCCGCAGAAGGCTGATGCCTTCCTGATCGCCGTACCGACTCCGTTCAAGGGCGAAGATCATGAGCCGGATCTGAGATATATCGAGAGCGCCTCCCGCGCACTGGCCCCCATGCTGGAAAAGGGCAACCTGGTGGTGCTGGAATCCACGTCACCGGTCGGCGCGACCGAGCAGATGGCCAAGTGGTTGGCCGAAGAACGCAGCGATCTGACCTTCCCGCATACCGTTGCTGAAGGCCAGACCCCTGATATCTTTGTGGCGCACTGCCCGGAGCGCGTACTGCCCGGTCAGGTGATCCGCGAGCTGGTTGAGAACGATCGCATTATCGGTGGCATGGACGCAGCCAGTACCGCCGCTGCCACCCAGGTCTACAAGATGTTTGTCAAAAAGGGCGAGTGCATCGCGACCGAAGCGCGCACTGCCGAAATGAGCAAGCTGACCGAAAACGCCTTCCGTGACGTCAATATCGCCTTTGCCAACGAGCTGTCCCTTATCTGTGACAAGCAGGGTATCAATGTGTGGGAGCTTATCTCCCTGGCCAACCGTCACCCCCGTGTCAATATTCTGCAGCCAGGCTGCGGCGTGGGTGGTCACTGCATCGCCGTCGATCCCTGGTTTATCGTCAACCAGAACCCGGACACGGCCCGCATGATCCACCAGGCGCGTCTGGTCAATGATTACAAGCCCCACTATGTGGTAGAGCAGGTAGAAAGTGCGGTCGCCGGTATCAACAATCCGAAGATCGCCTGCCTGGGGTTGGCATTCAAGCCGGACATCGATGACCTGCGCGAAAGCCCGGCCCTGGATATCACCAAGACCCTGGCCAACAATGCGGCCTATCAGATCCTGGCGGTGGAACCCAATATTGAAGCGCTGCCGGCTACGCTGGAAAATCGTAATAACGTCAAGCTGGCCTCCCTGTCAGATGCACTGCAACAGGCTGATGTGATTGTTATTCTGGTCAAGCACAAGCAGTTCCTTGGTCTGAATCGCAGCGATGCCGCCAATAACCAATTGCTTGATTTCGTCAACGCCGCTCATTAATCCACTCGAAAACAGTGGCCGGGATTAACCCGGCCACTGTGTGAAAAAAAGAACTCTGATATGTCGACCCGACTCGCTAAAAAAAACGCCCGAAAAAATCAGCCGCCACGTCAGCAAGAGAATCATCTCAATACTGTTTTCTCCATCTATGACGAGCACCTCGATTACCTATACCGACAGCTGGCCAGAAAGACCGACAAGATTGAATGGGTAGAACAGTCTTACCCCCAGCTCTCTTTTGGCAACATCAGCAATATAGAAACTGCTGATGCCTGGATGCTGCCTGCAGATAATGACCGTAACAAAACCATAACCGTAGACGCTGCAGGCATTCTCTCGCTGGAGCTTGGCCTGGTTGATGGGGACTCCTTCTATCTGCAGACCGGCAGCATGGATATCAACGGTCTGCCACTGAACAAAGATGCCTGGCGCATCAACGGCAGCCATAAATATCGCGTTCACCTTGATGCCCAATTCGGTGAGCCACGCCCCGATTGCGCCATGTTCTTCATTCAATATGACGAAGAGAAGCGCATTGCCCACAAATTCCAGCAGATTTATAACGGTCTGAACAAGGTTGAATTTGAAACAGCACCCGATGCCCGTTATTTCAGCATTGCTCTGCGTCTCAAGGGGCAAGGCACTCTCAATATAAAGCCTCTGAAAATCATCGCTGAAGAGATGCTGCCAGTTAATGCCATCAAGCTGGAAAGTTGCCAGAGCGAAGAAGAGATTGCCCGCATTTTTGAGCTCAAGGCCAAGGCATTGACGGTTGCGTTTGAGAAACGCATTCACGCTTTGCCTGATTCCCCTTTGGTACAAAAAACCAATCTGGAAGCCTTGAAAGACAAGCTGGCACTTGCCCTCTATGAAAAACAGCAGATGGAGAAGTCACTTTACTATCGTCTTGGCAAAACCCTGGCGGAAGCCAAGCGAAGCAAATTGGCTGGGCTGCTGTCACTGCCACAAAAGCTGATTAAAATTCGCGCAGCAAAGCGCAAAGGCAAGTTTGACGTGCCACCGATGGATAACACCATCAGACAGAGCTTGCTGGAACAGGTTGGTATCTTCAATGAGGCTCGTCCCAATGAAGAAGTCACTTGGCCCGGGTTTGAGCCAAGAGCCAGACTGCGCAACCAAAGCATTAATGTCGTATCTATCAGTGACAAGTTCACTTATGAGTGCTTCCGCTATGAGGCGAACTTTATTCCGCTAACCAAGAAAAACTGGAAAGAGGAAATTGATGCGGCCAACCCGGTTCTCTTCTTTGTCGAGTCTGCCTGGAATGGCAATGATGGCGAATGGACCTATACCATGGCCAGCTACAAGAAGCACCTGGGTGATCCGCTGCGCGATGCCATCAAGTATTGCAAGTCGAAAAATATTCCCGTTGTGTTCTGGAACAAGGAAGACCCGACCAACTACGATGTCTTTATCGACGTCGCCGCAGATTGTGATTATATCTTCACGACCGATGGCAATATTCTCGATAAATACAAGAGTCGTGTTGGTCATGACCGCGTCTACCCGCTGGCTTTTGCCGCCCAACCTGCCATTCATAACCCAATCCGTGACAAGCGCAAGAAGCTGCCGACCTACGAGATCTGTTTTGCAGGTAGCTGGTATAACAATGGCCATGATACCCGCCGGATACAGACCGAAATCGTGCTTGATGGCGCCATGCACCGGGAACTGCATGTCTACGACCGCATGTTGCACGCAACCAAGCACAGGGAATCCCGTATATTCCCGGCGAAATACCAACCCTTTATTGTCGGCTCGCTGAGCTATGACCAGATGGTCACAGCCTATCGCCAGTACAAATTGTTCCTGAACATCAATACGGTGCAAGATTCACCGACCATGTTCTCTCGCCGTGTCTTCGAAATTCTGGCCTGCGGTACGCCAGTGGTTTCCACCCACTCGGATGGCATGAAGGCTATGCTCGGCGAGCATGTCCATGTTGTTCATGATAAAGAGGAAGCAAAAAAAGTTGTGCAGCAGTTGCTGGAGTCTGACCTCGATCGCGAGCGTCTCGGACACCTGGCTGCACGACACTGTTTGCAGCATCACTCATATCAGCAACGCTTCGTTCAGATCCTCGATACTGTTGGCATTGAGCGCAGCAATAGCGAAGGTGATAAAGTATCGACCATCATGTGCACCAACCGCCCAAAAAATATCGACATGATGATAGACAACTATCAGCGCCAGGCACATCCCAATAAAGAGCTGCTGATCATATTGAACAATGACGAGTTCAATATTGATGAAGTGAAAGAAAAAATCAGAGATATACCCAATGCTCAGGTTCACCAGCTTCCACAGGATCTGACCCTTGGCGACTGCCTCAATCACGGTGTTTCACATGCTTGCGGCGACTATATTGCCAAGATGGATGATGATGATATCTATGGCGCCAACTATCTGGTAGATGCCCTGCTGGCGCTCAACTTCAGTGGCGCCGATGTGGTCGGTAAAGACTCTTACTTCTGCTATGTAGAGTCCAAGAACATTATGGCCATCAAACAACCAGGTAAAGACAACCGTTATTCTGATTTTATTTCAGGTGGCACACTGGTTATTCGCAAGCAGGTCTTTGAAAAGGTCAAGTTCCATAGCCGCAATCGTGGTGAGGACACTAATTTCCTCAAAGATTGCAAAGAGAGTGGATTTACTATTTATTCATCTGATAAGTATAATTTCATTCAAATGAGATATTCCAATACCAGTGCTCATACTTGGACCATCCAAGATGAAGAATACCTAAAGAATTGCCAAGTAATTTGTTCTGAGCTGAAACGAGACTTGTCGGGCATCTAAATGGAAATTTTTGAGTTTCACAGCGTCAATAACTTCACATATGTTGAAGATGGTCATTATGTCATTCATGATACCAATGTCATACACAATGTGTTTATTAAAAAATCGAAGACCAACAATCCACATCTTTATATTTTCGGTCAAGGCGCGGTGGACAAGGCAAAGCCCCAGCCAAACTTTCAAAGAGTCAGTTGGGTGGATGATCTAGATGGCAATATTATCATTGCCACTGATCCAACCCTTACAGACAATGAATTAAGTATAGGCTGGTTCCAGTGCTCTAAAGATATCAACTATTTTTACCGCTTCTCTGAACTGCTTAAGTTCATTGCGGTAAATATGAAGCTCGACATATCAAAGCCGATTCTTTATGGTTCGTCAGCCGGAGGGTTCGCATCCCTGATGCTCTCTCCATATTTTAACAATCCGGTAGTGGTTGTAAATAACCCACAGACGGACTGGACATTATTCTATGAATCAAAAGTAAACCATGTACTGGATACCATTTACAATGGAATGGACGTTGGTGAGTTTCGAAGAAAATTCCCAATGAAATATAATGCAATAGATGTATTTAAAGCCACATCAAAAGTACCAAGCATTATATATATGCAAAATCTTGATGATGTTTTCCATTATGAACGTCATTGCGCACCATTTATGCAATGGATGCGTGAACAATATAAGAATAGTAAACTCACGGAAAAGGGATTGATTACATATTTGTACAGAAATCCCTCTGAAGGCCACAACCCATGTAGTAAAGAAATAACTTTAAAATACTTGGAGTTAGCTAAGAGTTTATAACTACGGGATTAATATGATTAAAAAAGCCGTTTTCCCCGTTGCGGGTATGGGTACCCGCTTCCTACCTGCCACCAAGGCATGTCCAAAGGAAATGCTGCCGGTTGTAGACAAGCCGTTGATTCAATATGCAGTTGAAGAGGCCATTGCTGCCGGTATCACAGATCTTATCTTTGTGACTTCCTGGACCAAACGGGCTATCGAAGATCATTTCGACAGCAATTTCGAGCTGGAGTACAAGCTAGAACAAGCCGGTAAAACCGCTTTGCTGGATGCAGTCAAAAATATCATTCCCGCGGGCGTGAACTGCTTCTATGTTCGCCAGACCGAAGCCCTGGGTTTGGGTCATGCCGTCCTGTGTGCCAAGCAGATTGTGGGTAATGAACCATTTGCGGTATTGCTGGCCGATGACATGATTTACTGTGAACAGACTCCCTGTCTGGACACCATGATCGCGCTTTCAAGTGAGAGCAAAAGTTCAGTGGTTGCCGTAGAAGCAGTACCAATGGAAAAAGTCAGCCAATATGGTGTGATTGACCCCATTACCTTGAGTGAGCGTCTCTACAAACTGAATGGCGTGGTCGAAAAACCCCCTCGGGAGGAAGCCCCATCCAACCTGTCGATTGTCGGTCGTTATGTGCTGCAACCCCGGATTTTCGAACTGCTTGAAAGCACTCAGCGTGGCGCAGGTGGCGAGATCCAGCTGACTGATGCGATCGCCGATCTGCTCAAGGAGCAGGACGTACTGGCCTATCAATTTGATGGTATTCGTTACGACTGCGGTAGCAAGCTGGGTCATATGAAGGCAAATATCGAGTATGGCCTGCGCCATCCTGAGCTTTCATCAACGCTGCGAACTTACCTTGAAGAGCTGATTGGCTAAATCTAGGGAACATATGTCGCGCGATCTCAGTGTTATCACCCCGTTTCACTTTCAGCAAAGTGGACGTGGGGATCTGGACGCTGCGAGAAAGAGACTGGAGGCGTGCCTCCAGTCTCTTTCTATGAGACCAGATCTGGATATTCTGATCCCAACGAATCGGAAACAAGCTCTGTCAGACAGAGTGAACGCTCGTTTTATCGAGGATGAACAACCTTTTCCTGTCTACTCACCCGGGATTGCCCGTGACCACGCAATCAAATGCAGCACGACAAAAGCACTCTTCCTTATGGATGCAGATCTGCTCTGTCCCCCTGAGCTGGTTGAGCAATTATCCGAACGTAGCCAGACATGCCGTCAATACGGCTTAACTGCTTTTGAAATGTACCCCTGCCTCTATCTGACCAAGGAAGAGACAGAGCGGTTTGACGGGGATTTTCAAGGCTGCCTGGAATCCTTTCTGCGCGGTGAGAATCACAGGGTGGAAGGGATTGCCCTGGCCAGCAGTTGCTTGCTGCTCAATCGCGAGTGGTTTTTGCAACTGGGGGGCTTTGACGAACAGTTTGTCGGCCACGGTGGCGAGGATCTGGAACTGATTGACCGGCTGACTCGCCATTATCCCATAGGGCCAAGGCCCGATGATTATGGCTTGAATATCAAGGCACAGCACCCGGGGGATTATCAGGGGTTTCGCCGTTATTTCAGTTACTATGTCCTGCCCCATCTGTTTGCCGGCCGGTTTCTGGTGCATCAGTGGCACCCCCGCCCCCTGACGCACCCCTATCACAAGCGCAGGGCGGGCAACGATCAGTTGCTGGAACAGATGCTGTCACGCTCCGAGTCAGAGCGAGGCCCCTTGAAAGGGCCGATTGTGCCCTGCAATGACCTCAATGGAGAGCTGCCGGACTTTCGGGAGTGGATGATCCGTTTGCAGGAAGAGGCGGGTTATCCCGTCAGTGACTATCCGGGGCTGTTGCGCTGGCAGGATGGCATTCGGCTCAAGCGCCCCCTGTGGCGAAAACTGCGCAAGCTTTACCTCAATCCACGTGCTTTTTTCAGAGACATGTTCAAACCCGCATCTCTCTAAGCTTCCTTTTTAATCTGAGCAACTTGCATGACTCTATGGACACAATCTGGCGGCATACTGGCCCGCGACGCGCAGATCCGCGCCTGCCTGGGCCAGCCATTGGCGCGTCTCACCCCTGATGCCACTCCCCAGCCCGGTGATGCCCTGGTGGGCTGGGGCCAGAAGGCCAATACCCGTCAGATTAAACAAACAGCCCAGGCCCTGGGTCTGCCCTATTGGCAGCTGGAAGATGGCTTTATCGGTTATATCGGCCATCCTGCCCGCGGTGGCCAGGCGGTGTCGCTTATCGCCGACCCCGTCGGCATCTATTACGATGCACGCCAACCCAGCCAGCTTGAACAGCTTATCGCAACGCCCTGTGACGCCGCCATGCTTGAGCGGGCGCAACGGCTGATGGGTGAGCTGGTGCGCCTCGGCGTCACCAAGTACAACTGCTACGCCTCACGCCCGGCTCACCCAGCGGGTGATGCCTCTGCCGGTCTTTCTGCGCGAGGTGAGCATGGCGGTTTGCCAGCGGCGCTGGCACAGCGCCTGTTGCAAGACGCCAGACCCAGAGTACTGCTGGTGGATCAGGTGGCGGGCGATCTCTCCATTCCAGGGGCGCTGGCCAGTGAAGCGGACTTTGTGGCCATGGTGGAAGCGGCACGTCGCAATCACCCCGATGCCCGCCTCTTGCTGCGCACTCACCCGGACACCCGCTTTGGCAAGAAGAGCGGCGTGCTGGCCCGACTGCAACTGGATGATGTGGAAGTGGTTGCCGATCACTGCCATCCCCATGCCCTGCTCAACCGGGTGGCGGCTGTCTACACCGTCTCTTCCCAGCTCGGATTTGAGGCCTTGCTGCTCGGCAAGCCTGTGTATTGCTTTGGCATGCCGTTTTACGCCGGCTGGGGGCTGACCTCTGACAGCAAACAGTGTGAGCGACGCAAGGTTCAGGTATCACTGCCCCAGCTGGCGGCGGCCGCCCTTATCCTCTATCCGCGCTATCTGGATCCCGTGCTGGGCCAGCGCTGTGAGGTAGAAGAGGTATTGACCATAATGGCCCGTCAGCAGAAGGCAGCACCGCGCTGGCGCAGGCTCTATCTGGTTGGTTTCTCCTTGTGGAAGCGCGCCTTTATGCAGGCATTCTGTCACCACCTGGCCGATGAGCTGCGCTTTGTGCGCACACCGCCCAAGCGGCTGACCGGCGATGAGCAGGTGCTGGTATGGGGCAGCCGCCACCCGGATCTCACCTCTGCCATCCGGGTGGAAGATGGCTTTATCCGATCCAGGGGGCTAGGTTCCAACCTCTGTCGTCCCTCCTCCTTGTCCATCGATCCGGTCGGGATCTATTTCGACAGCCGCATGCCAAGCGGGCTCGAACAGTTGCTCAACTACCAGCAGCTGACCGAGGCCGACGTCAATCGGGGCAGCGCACTGATCGATCTGCTGCGCCAGCACAGGGTCAGCAAATACAACGTAAGCGCACCGCAGCATTATACCCCCCCTGCGGATGGTCGCACTTTGGTGCTGGTAGTTGGCCAGGTGGATGGGGATGCCTCCATCCTGACCGGCAGCCCGACCATTCGCAGCAATGAACAACTGCTGTGGGCCGTACGTGCGGCCAAACCGGAGGCGCACATTCTGTTCAAGCCGCACCCGGATGTGGTGGCAGGCAACAGGGCGGGTGCCATCTCGGCTGCCTGTCTGGCGGAGTGTGTGGACAGCCAGGTGCTGGACATAGGGCTGACCAGTCTCTATCCCCACGTGGATGAGCTGCACACCATGACCTCGCTCAGCGGGTTCGAGGCGCTGGTACAGGGTGTCAAGGTCACGACCTGGGGTCAGCCCTTCTACAGTGGCTGGGGGCTGACGACAGATGCCCATCCCCCTGCCAGGCGCCAGCGCAGCCTGCCATTGGCGGCGCTGGTCTACCTGACGCTGGTCGCCTATCCGCTCTACATCGATTGGCAGACCGGGCTCTGGATAAGCCCGGAGCAGCTGATCCGCCAGCTGGCAGAGCAGGGGCAGTCATCGACCCGCAAGTCGAGCCTCTGGCAGCGCTGGCAGATCAAGTTGAGTTATCTGACACAGACGCTGCTGCAACGTCCCTCCCTCCCCCAGCTCATGAGATAAGCCGTACATGAAGATTTTGTTGTTGCAAGGACCGCTCGGCCCCTTCTTTCAAACCCTCAGCCAGACCCTGAGCGAAGCGGGCCATGAGGTTTACAAGATCCATTTCAATGGCGGGGATGAGTGCTGGCCTTGCGTCGGTCACAACGAGCGTTTCACCGGCAAGCCGGACACCTGGAATACCTTCTTTCGCCGCTTCATCAAGCGTCATCGCATCGACAGCCTGATCTGCTATGGGGATTGCCGCTATTACCATCTGCAGGCCATTCGCATCTGCAAGCTGAAGAAGATCGCCGTCTGGGCCATGGAAGAGGGTTATCTGCGCCCGGACTACGTGACGCTGGAGCAAGGGGGGGTGAATGCCTTCAGCCCGCTTTATGCCAAACGTGACCAGCTGGCCGAGATGCAGTGGCCCGCCCCTTATGATGCGCCATTGCAGGTGGGCAAGACCTTTGGTCGCCGCGCCTGGTATGCCAGCCGCTATCACATCAGCAAGAATCTGTTTCACTGGCGCTACCCGCATTTTGTCAACCACAGACCCTGGAGCCTCTATCAGGAAGCCAAAGGCTGGGTGGCGGGTGGTCTGGTCAAGTGGTGGTACAGAGGCGCGGATCGTCGCCTGCTCAAGGCGCTGCCCCAACACAAGGGCCATATCTTCTTCGTGCCCCTGCAGGTCACCGAAGATTTTCAGATAAGGGAGCACTCTGACCTGAGCGGGGTGGAAGAGATGGTCGCCCAGGTGATGAACTCCTTTGCCCGACATGCTCGCAGTGAGGATGTCTTGCTGTTCAAACATCATCCCATGGACAGGGGTTACGTCAGCTACCAGTCCCAGATCAACCGCCTGGTGACGCTGCTCGGGCTGGAAGGGCGGGTGTTCTACGGTTATGACTTGCCGCTGCCGACCCTCTATCCCCTGCTCAAGGGGGTCATTACCATCAACAGCACTGTCGGTCTCTCGGCCCTGCTGCACGATGTGCCGACCTTCTGCATGGGACGCGCCCTTTACGATCTGCCGGGCCTCACCACCCGTGGCACCCTTGAGAAGTTCTGGCACAAGCAGAGCCCGGTGTGCAACGACACCTTCGAGCGGATGCGACAATCACTGCTTCATCTGACCCAGCTCAATGCCAGCTTCTATCGCCATCTGGAACTCAGTGCCATGGCAGTGATGCAGAAGATCCACCGGCACAGTGAACAGGTGGCGCCCACCAAACAGCAGGGGGTCTCTTCCCGGCTATCTTCCTGTCTCATCGGGGCCATAGGTGCACTGGGTACTTTTGGCTTGCTGTCAGAGGAGATGCTGACACCGATGGCGCTGCTCTAGCCCCCCCCCCCACTCACCCACAAAAAAGCCCGCACTTGCGGGCTTTTTTTATGGTCGTTACAGGCTGCGGGGGCGCAGGTGGGCGTGCCAGCGGGCTTCCCACTTCTTGAACAGCCAGACGATGACGAAGGTGAGCAGCATGTAGAGCAGGCCTGCGGTCAGGAAGGCCTCGAACGGGCTGTAGTAGCGGGAGTTGATGATCCGCGCGGCGCCGGTCAGGTCGACGATGGTGATGATGCCAGCCACCGCCGAGCCCTGCAGCATGAAGATCACCTCGTTGCTGTAGGCGGGCAGCGCACGGCGAAACGAGTTGGGCAAAATGATGCGGGTGAGGGTTTGCCAGCGGCTCATGCCAAAGGCGTTGGCCGCTTCAATCTGCCCCTTGGGCATGTTGAGCACGGCGCCGCGCACTATCTCTGCGGTGTAGGCGCCGGTATTGAGGGTGAACGCCAGCAAAGCGCAGAACCAGGCTTCGGCAAACAGGGTCCAGGCAGCGCTGTTTTTCAGCCACTCCCACTGGGCAGCGCCGTAGTAGATGATAAAGAGCTGTACCAGCAAGGGGGTGCCACGAAAGAAGTAGATATAGGCCCAGATCGGCCCCTTGATCAGCCAGTTGCGACTGTTGCGCAGTATCCCCATGGGTACCGCCAGCGCCAGACCGAGTATGAGGGATGCCGCCACCAGCAGCACTGTGGTGTAAAGCCCCTGCCAGTAGGTAGGCCACTCTTTGAGAATGATTGAGAAATCCATGGCTTACCTCGTCTTTATCGCGTAGTGACGCTCGGCCCACTTCAGTGCCGAGGTGGAAACCGCAGTGAAGATCAGGAAGATCAGGGCCACCGCCATGTAAAAGGTGAAGGGCAACTGGGTTGAGCCTGCCGCCAGGGACGCTTTGCGCACCATGTCATCGAGACCGATGATGGAGACCAGCGCCGTGGTCTTGAGCAGTACCAACCAGTTGTTGCCAAACCCCGGCAGGGCGTGACGCATCATCTGGGGAAACAGGATCCGTACAAAGACCTGGGTCGCCCGCATGCCAAAGGCGCGAGCGGCTTCCAGCTCCCCCTTGTCCACCGCCAGGATGGCGCCGCGGAATGTCTCTGTCATGTAGGCACCGAAGATGAAACCTATGGTGGCGACCCCGGCCGCAAACGGGCTGATATCGATGTAATCAGGCAGCAGGGAGACCCACTCCTGATTGGGATTGCTCTCAAGCAAGAAGTTGTTGTAGGTCTCGTTGACCCAGGCACAGACGCTGTTGATCAGCACCTGACCGCCGAAGAACAGCAGCATCATCAGCACCAGATCGGGAATGCCGCGAATGACGGTGGTGTAAGTGGTCGCAATGCCCCTGGCCCACTTGTAGGGCGACAGTTTGGCGAGCGCCCCCAGCATCCCCAGCAGCAGTGCCAGCAGCAGCGAGGCCAGCGCCACTTCCAGAGTGACCCAGGCGCCCTCCAGCAGGGAGGCTTCGTATCCTTTCAAATCAAACATATGCAGCTCCATTGCACATTGAGTGGGCTCGCCCCTCCCAAGCAGAGGCTCCATATTCTTTAAAACCACACATATGCAGCTCCATTGCAATCAAGCAGGCCCATCACTCCTTGCAGGAGATAACGGGCCCGATATGACGACTGACGGGAGTCAGCCTGTCGTTCCTGGTTCGCCGTCGGCACCGCAAGGACCCCAAGTCTCCTCCTGGCTCTTTCATACAAGGGAGGGAGTTTGCAACGCCTCCCCTTTGTAAAGGGGAGGCCAGGAGGGGGTTTTGATGATCCGCCGTAGACGACGTTCGGTTGTTATTCGCCGTAAACGTCAAATTCGAAGTACTTGTCGTTGATTTCCTTGTACTTGCCGTTGGCGCGCAGGGCCAGGATCGCCGTGTTGAATTTCTCTTTCAGATCCTTGTCAGCCTTGCGAACGGCGATGCCGGCACCCTCACCAAACCACTTGGGATCGGTCAGTTTCGGGCCGACGAATTCAAAGCCGTCACCGCCCTCTTTTTTCAGCAGACCATCGGTGATGGCAGCGGAATCGGCCAGCACATAATCCACACGACCGGATTTCAGGTCGAGGTAGGCTTCATCGGCGGTGCCGTAACGCTTGATGGTGGCGTTGGGGAAGTTGTCGGTGATGTAGGTATCCATGGAGGTAGCGCGTTGCACCGCCACGGCCTTGCCATCCATGAAGGCCTTGTCGAGCTGGACGTCAGTGCCTTTCTTGGCGGCGAAGCGGGCCGGAATGTGCTGGTACTTCTGGGTGAAGTCCACCTTCTTCTTGCGCTCTTCCGTGATGTCCATGGTGGCGATGATGGCGTCATATTTGCGCGACAGCAGCGCCGGTATGATGCCGTCCCAATCTTGTTTGACCAGGGTGCACTTCACCTTCATCTCTGCGCACAGGGCGTTGGCGATATCGATGTCAAAGCCTTTCACTTCGCCACTGGGCTCGGTCCAGGAGAAGGGAGGATAAGCACCTTCCACCCCGATCCGCACTTCTTTCCACTCCTTGGCCATCAGGCTACCGGAAGACAGGGCAGTCACTATGGCAGTCGCCAGCATCAGCTTGTTCATATATCTCTCCTTGATAAATTCGTCGACTGTTAACGTTGGATCCCGCCCATCAATAGATGGAAGAGATAAATTGCTTGAACCGTTCCGATTTGGGATGGGCGAAAATCTCCTTGGGGTTGCCCTCCTCTTCCACGCGCCCCTGATGCAAAAACATGACCTTGTTCGACACATCACGGGCAAACGACATCTCGTGGGTCACCACCAGCATGGTGCGCCCCTCTTCGGCCAGCTCACGCATCAGGCCGAGCACCTCACCCACCAGCTCGGGATCGAGCGCCGAAGTGGGTTCGTCAAAGAGCATTACTTCGGGATCCACCGCCAGCGCCCGGGCAATGGCCGCACGCTGCTGCTGACCGCCGGAGAGGTGGCCTGGGTAGTAATCCCGGCGCTCCCACAGGCCCACCCGATTGAGCAGATGCTCCGCCTTGGCGATGGCTTCGGCGCGGGGGATCTTCAGCACCTGGATAGGCACTTCGATGATGTTCTGCATGATGGTCATGTGCGACCAGAGGTTGAAACTTTGAAACACCATGGCCAGACGGCTACGGATACGCTCCACCTGACGCACATCCTCCGCCAGCCGCTCGCCAGCCCGGTTGGTTTTCATCCGGATAAGCTCGCCATGAAGCGAAACCGTGCCGGAAGAGGGTGTTTCCAGCAAATTGATACAGCGAAGAAAGGTCGACTTCCCCGAGCCGGAGGAGCCGATCAGGGAGATCACGTCTCCCTTGTGGGCGGTCATGTCGATGCCCTTGAGCACTTCGTGGGTGCCGAAATACTTGTGCAGTTCACGAACTTCCAGTGCGGCAACGTCGCTCATCCATTACAACCTTGTCTGTCCCTAGACGCCGCTACGGCGTGACTCAGCCATCGTACATTTAACAAAAAGTTAACCGATGGCAACCTTCAGCGAAAATATCACTCGACTAGTCAAAAAACAATACAGAACGGTGGTCTTTGGTGTTTTGTCTGTATTTTTATTGGTCTAATCGGTATTTTTCAGCACTTTGTCTGCATAAAACCCTATCCAGACCAGTACGGCAACACCGCCTTTTTATACCCACATCGCAAGGGTGGCAAGAAAATTCCTGCATCATGGTCATAACCGTACCCAAGCAGCTTTATTCACCCTGCGGATGTTTGCATCTTGTTGAAAAGTGGGCTGACCCGTCGATTCTCCTGCTGCACCAAGGCGAGCCACTGCGCCACATCAGTGCATGGATTTGCACCAAAAACATAACAACTTGATAAAAAAGCCCCGGATGAAACATCCAAACTCACAGATATGTGACACAGAGCCAATAAGTAGTGATAAGGTGTCATTTTTATCAGTTTTGTGATCGAGGCCCCGATGTTGCTCAATGTATTGCTGATCCTGCTGCCGCTGGCAATCGGCTATCTGATCCCCCTCTCTTCCGCCCGGCTCATCAAGCTGGTCAATCAGTCGCTGGGCAAGATGGTCTATCTCATCCTGTTTCTGATGGGGCTGGGGCTCGCCTATGTGGAGAACCTGGGCAGCAACCTGGCGGTGATCTTCAAGGTGGCCGGTGTCATGCTGGCCGCAATTACCTTCTGCAACCTGCTGGCGCTCTGGTGGCTCGACAAACGCAGCCCGCCGACCCATGAGGCGAGTGACGCCAAGATGCCGAGCAAGCTGCACCTGCTGTGGGAATCACTCCAGCTCTGCTTTGTGGTGCTGGGGGGCGTGCTGCTGGGGCTGCTGGTGGATTTGAGGATCTTGCCCATCGACAAGTTGAGTGAGTGGGCCCTGATGTTGTTGCTGCTGCTGATCGGGGTGCAGATGCGCAACTCCGGTATGCGACTGCGCCAGATCCTGCTCAATCCCTGGGGCATGAAAATCGCCTTTACCGTCATCGTCAGCAGCTGGCTGGGCAGTCTGCTGGCAGCCCAGTTGCTCGGCATGCCATTCAGTCATGGCTTGGCGATCAGCTCCAGCTTCGGCTGGTATTCGCTGTCGGGCATTCTGGTGGCCGACAAGCTGGGGCCAGTGCTCGGCTCCGCCGCCTTTATCAACGATCTGGGTCGCGAGCTTATCGCCATTCTCATCATCCCCATGTTGATGCGCCGCCACCCCTCTGCCGCCATCGGCTACGGTGGCGCCACTGCGCTGGACTTCACCCTGCCGGTCATTCAGAAATCCGGTGGCATCCAGGTAGTACCTGTGGCGATTGTCTCCGGCTTTATCCTGAGCCTGCTCGGCCCCATCCTGATCCTGGGCTTCCTGGCCATTTAAACCAGCCGACCCCATCACGCCCGACCCGAGTGTCGGGCTTTTTTGTGCCAACCCCTTGCCGCCGGTTCGCCAGCCATAGGCAAGCAGAGCCGGATCCGCTAGGCTCACCCTCAGTTTTCATTTGCTGGTCAACCCTAGCCCCATGAATTATCTGGCTCATCTGCATCTGGCTGCCCATACCCGAAGCTCCCTCACCGGCAATCTGCTGGGGGATTTTATCAAGGGACCACTGCCAAGCGCCCTCGCCCCCGAGTTCGACGAGGGGATCTGGTTGCATCGCAAGATTGATGCCTTCACCGATGCACACCCGGAGCACAGGGCAGCTGTGGCCTGCTTTGAGGCGCCCTGGCGCCGCTTTGGCGGCATACTGGTGGACATGCTCTACGACCACTGGCTCAGTGTGTACTGGTCACAGTTTTGCGCAGAGCCTCTGCCCCGCTTTTTGCAGCACAGCTATGACCAGCTATTGGCAGATCACCTGCTGCTGGCAGACGGCTTGCCAGCGGCACTGAAACGGATGGCGGAGCAGAACTGGATTGCCTCCTATCGTCACAAAGAGGGGCTGGGCCGGGCCCTCAACGGCATAGGCCATCGTCTGCGCCGCCCTGTGTTGCTCGGCGATGCCCTCACCACCCTGGATGAGATGGATTGGCACACCTGCGAGCTGGGTTTTCTGCGCTTCTATCCCCAGCTGATGGCATTTAGCGAGCAGCAGCTCGCCCACTATCGCGAGACAGGCGGCCACGCCGGATTGCGGCCATAAAAAACCGGACCCAGGGTCCGGTTTGCAGATAAAGGCGCACTGAACCAGTGCCTTATTTCTCTTCTTGTGAAAGCTCACCCTTCTTCTTGCGAATGCTGAGGCCCAGCTCCCGGCCACGCAGGCGGGCGTAATAGATGGTGCCGACAAACGCCAGTGTGGTGAACACCAGTTCAACCACAGCCAGCCAACGCTCCCCTTCATCCGTGGTGATCAGCGTCAGGGCGTGCAGAAAATAGGGCATCAGCACGAAGTTGCCCCAGGCATGGGTGTAAGGGTTGCCCTGTACTATGCCCTTGAGCGGGAACAGGAGCGGCACAGTCCAGATCACCGGCAGCAACCAGGGATTGAGGTCAGGGTGGGGGGAGAGAAACAGGTGCCAGAGGATGACCCAACCCAGCAGGCCAAAGAAGCCGACCAGGGTCAGCAAACGGGCGAAGCGAGTGGTCACTTGAGGATCTCCAGCACCTGCTCGGGGGGGCGGCCGATGCGGGCCTTGCCATCTTTGATGACGATGGGGCGCTCGATGAGCTTGGGATGCTGGTGCATGGCGCGAATGAGGGCATCACCGCTCTGATCCGCCAGCCCCAGCTCTTTGTAGAGATCTTCCTTGGTGCGCATCAGCTGGCGCGGATCGGCAAAGCCCAGTTGGGTCAGCAGGGTGCGAATGACATCTTCACTCGGCGCCTGCTCCAGATAGAGCACCACATCCGGGGTGATCCCGTGCTGTTCCAGCAGGGCCAGGGTTTCACGGCTCTTTGAACAGCGCGGATTGTGGTAGATTTGGGTCTCGCTCATGGTAACTCCCTGATGTGGCAAGATGGGACAAGAAACGGCGCTATTGTAGGGGAAACGGATGGTCAGGGTAAGCGGCAGGGCAAAGGAAATGAAACGAATTTGTTGGCTGATTGTGGCGGCTCTGCTGACAGCCTGCTCCCCTCCCCCCGAGTTCAGCAACAGCCAGGGCCAGCCGGTGACACTGGCGCAGTTTGCTGGCAAGCCGCTCCTGGTCAACTACTTCGCGCCCTGGTGCGCCCCCTGTCTGCGGGAATTGCCGCTGCTGGAGACACTGGCGCAGGAGGGCAAGATAGCCGTGGTGGTGATCAGTTACGATCCTGCCACCCCGGCCGAGCTGGGGGCACTGGCCAGTCGCCATCACATCAAAGTCCCGCTGCTGATCGCCGATAAAGAGGCGCACCTCCCCTTCTCTCTCCCAACCGGACTGCCCACCAGCTATCTGCTCGATGGCGAGGGCCGATTGCAAGAGACGCTGGTGGGAGAGTTCGACGGGCAGAAGATTACCGCCCTCAAGCTGCGAGCTGCGCAATTTCGTTAGAGAAGCTCCCCTCCCCTTGCCAGGGGAACCGTCGATGCGCCTTCCTGACATTTGAGCGTCTGCGACGCTTCTCTTTCATCACGAGTCTGCCGCCCCGCCCCCTTGTGAAAGGGTGGCAGAGAAGAGTCTTCCGCCCGGAAAGAAAACGGGGCGCGCCATTGCTGGCGCACCCCGTTTCACCGCATGTCGGAGTCATCACCCTTTCAGGCTGTCGAGATCCTTTTTCGCGCGCTCCAGCTCTGTGATGCGCGCCTCCAGTCTGGCCAGGGTCAGCTTGTCGCTGGTGGTGCCACGGGCCACGATCAGCTCGTCGATGGCGGCTTGATAATCCCCGCGCAGGGAGAGCATCTCGGCGCGCGCCATGTGCAACTCTGTCATTCGGCCCGCCTTGCGATAGGCATCGGAGAGCAGGTTCCAGGCCAGGCTGTTCTCTTCGTGATCCCGGGCATAGGGGTCCAGGATGGCGATGGATTTCTTGTAATCGCCCCCTTCCAGATAGGCGTTACCCAGGTTGACCACCACCACTTCGTTATCCGGCATGCGGGCGCGGAACTTCTCCAGCCGTGCAATGGCCTGGGCGCTGCGTCCCTTGGCGAGATCGATATCGGTCAGGGCATCGACCACGAACAAGTCTTCCGGATGACGCGTTGCCAGCTCCTGCATCAGGGTGTCAGCCTCATCGATGCGCTTGAGTTGCAACAAGGCCAGCGCCTTGCCATAGGTGGCCGCATCCTTGAGGGGGTAATCCCCTTTTTGCAGACGACTGTCGAAATAGCTGAGCAGCGCCTGTGGGGTCTCGGTGCCATAGCGCACCTGAATACGCACCTTGGCCAGCCAGAAGTCGAGGCTGGGGGGCAAGTTGCGGCGCCCGTAGCTGTTGGCTCGGCTACGGGCCTCGGAGATCCGGGTCTCAGGCAGGGGGTGAGTGAGCAGCATCTGGGGCGGCTTGCTGGCGTAGCGATACTCGGCCGCCAGCTTCTGGAAGAAGTTGGCCATGCCCATGGGGTCAAACCCTGCGTCATACAGGGTTTTCATACCGATCCGGTCCGCTTCATATTCGTTGTCGCGGGTGTAGTTGATGGCCGATTGCATCGACAATCCGAGGGTGGTCTGCAAGGCGGCGATACCGGCGGTGGGGTTGATCACCGCGAGCGCAATGGAGCCCACCAGCCCGGCCAGCGTCATGGCTGAGCTGCTCGCCTGCGCCTCCATGTAGCGGGCGATGTGACGCTGGGTCACGTGGGTGATTTCGTGCGCCAGTACCGAGGCCAGCTCGCTCTCGCTGTCGGCATAGAGGAAAAGGCCTGTGTGCACCTTGACCCGACCGCCGAGGAAGGCGGCCGCGTTGATGCTGGGATCATTGACAAGGAAGAAGGTAAAGGGAAAACGCACCCCGTCGGCGTTGGTCAGCAAGCGCTGCCCCAGATCGTCTATGTACTGACTCAGCACGGGATCATCGATGATCGGCAAGCCGGCCCGGGCGAAACGCATGAAGGCATTGCCATAGCGCACCTCCTGCTCGATGGGCAGGGCGGCTACCCCGGCGGTACCTATGTCGGGAAGCTGGTTGTTCGCCTGGGCATGAAAAGTCGCCCCCATCAGGGAAGCCAGCAGGGGAAGCGATGCCATCAAAGGGGAAAAGCGTGCCACGTTATCTCTATCTCCAATCAGACCCTACCGGGACACCGGCAGAATACCCTTGCCCCTCAAGGGCCACAAGCGTTGTTTCATGCTCTTATCACGGCCATAATAGCCGCCTCATGCCCGATGGAGCCCCTATGGAACACCTCGATCTGACCCCCTGGCGCTGCCCAGAGCCACTGATCCGGCTCAAGCTCTGGTTGCGTCAGGCGACACCCGGTCAATCCCTGTCCATCCAGCTGGCAGACCCGGGCTCCCGGCAGGATATTCCGGCCTACTTGCAACGCCAGGGACACACAGTCACCTTGCAGCAAGGGCCGGACAATACGATCTTTTTGCAATTGGTTGTCGGGGCCAAGCAGCCATCATGAGCCCCTGTCACGAAAGGATGCTGTCATGTTAGAAGTACTCAAGCGCTGGTATCAGACTCGTTTCTCCGACCCCGATGCCGTCACCCTCTTCCTGCTGCTGGTTGCCTGCTTTGCCGTGCTCTGGCTGTTTGGCGGCCTGCTTGCTCCCTTGCTGGTCGCGCTGGTGATGGCGTATCTGCTGGAGTGGCCAGTGAGCCGGTTGCAACGGGCCGGGCTCTCCCGGGCTCTTGCCACCAGTCTGGTGCTGCTGCTGTTCATCGCATTGACAGTGATGGCATTGCTGGGCCTGATCCCGACCCTGGTGAGCCAGGGCATCAATCTGGCCAAGGAGTCCCCCTCCATGCTGGCCCATGCCCAGGACTATGTGCGCACCCTGCCGGAGAAATACCCCGAAGTCATCGACGTGACCCTGGTCGAAACCATCATCGACAACATCCGCCAACGCATCCTGAGCGGCGGCGAGCATCTGGTGAGCGCCTCCCTGAGCTCGCTGGTGAACGTGGTGGCCATCCTCATCTATCTCATCCTGGTGCCGTTGATGGTGTTCTTTATGATCAAGGACAAACAGGAGCTGATGGGCGGCCTGCGCCGCTTCCTGCCGCGCAATCGCACCCTGGTCAACCGGGTCTGGGTGGAGATGAACGACCAGATCATCAACTATATCCGCGGCAAGGTGATCGAGATCCTTATCGTCGGGGTGGCTACCTACATCCCCTTTGCCTTGATGGGATTGCGCTACTCGGCGTTGCTGGCGGTGGCGGTCGGTTTCTCCGTACTCATTCCCTACATAGGCGCGGCGGCGGTCACTGTACCTGTGGCCATGGTGGCCCTGTTCCAGTGGGGACTGACCCCGGAATTCACCTGGCTGATGGTGGCCTATCTGGTGATCCAGGCCCTCGATGGCAACCTGCTGGTGCCTCTGCTCTTCTCCGAGGCGGTCAACCTGCATCCGGTGGCCATCATCGTAGCCGTGCTGGTATTTGGCGGCCTCTGGGGTTTTTGGGGCGTCTTCTTTGCCATTCCCCTCGCCACCCTGGTCAAGGCGGTGATCAATGCCTGGCCCAAGCGGGATGATCCGGCCCTGCCCGGCGTCTGAGGGCACAGCCCTCTCAGATCACAGAGAGTGATAACCAGCAATCAGGAAACAAAGAAGGGAGCCCACGGCTCCCTTCTTTGTCATGCAATAGCGGTTGTCGATATCAGAGCCCGGCCAGAAATGCCGTCAGTGCCTGATTGACGAAGGCGGGATTTTCCAGCGTGGAGATATGGCCTGCGGCCGGTATCTCCTTGAAGGGGCAACCCAGCACCTCGGCCATCAGATAACCCTCCAGCACAGGGCGTGCCTTGTCTTCGCAGCCGGTCATGACCAGCGCCGGCACCCTGATCTCTTCCAGCCAGTCGATGCGATCTTCCCGGGTCACAAAGCTGCGGCCCACCGCCACCATGGCGGCTACCTTCTCCCCTGGCCAAGAGGCCAGACGCATCTTGAATCCGTCAATCAAGGCCGCCTCCGGCTGATTGGCAAAAAACAGCGGTGCCACCTGCTCCACTATGGGGGCCGGTATTGTGCCGAGCTGCCCAATCATGCCCAGCATGCCGAGGTAGCGCTCACAGGTGATCTGGGGCTCGAGACCGACGAAGCTGTCCATCAGCACCACTCCCTTGAGACGGGTCGGTGCCATCCTGGCCAGCTCCACACCCCACATGCCACCGATGGAGAGACCCACCAGCACACACTCTTCGACCCCGAGGGCATCGAGCAGCGCCAGATGATCCCGGGCCAGGGTCGCCAGGGTGCAGGGACCCTCCGGCAACCGGTCGGAATCGCCATGGCCCCACAGCTCGGGCACGATACAGCGGTACTGGCCCTTGAGCGCGGCAATCTGCGGCGCCCACATGGCGCTGTCCCACAGGTAGCTGTGGCCAAACAACAGAACCGGGCCCTGCCCCTCGTCCAGATAGGCCATTTGGCGGCCCGCTATCTCCATAAATTGCTTCATGTTTTCTCCTGTTGCCTGCTGCTGATGATGAGACGGCAATACAAATCGCCATAAATGGCTTCATGTTTTTTCTATTGCCAGCGGCTGATGAGGCGGCAGTGTAAATCGCCATGCTGTTTTGCTGCCAGCGACGGGGCGGCAGTGTAACACGCAGTCCTTGGCAGTGGCGCCTCCCTGGTGCAAGCTGAAGATGACTCAAGGAAAGGACTCAAAAAGGAGAAAGCCATGCCGAAGGAAAAGAGCAAGAAGCGCCCGCGTCTGGACAAGAAGTGCTATGAGCATCACCTCACCCATCTGCAGGAGGAGCTGGTCAAGCTGCAGGAGTGGGTCAAGCAGGAGGGGCTGAAGGTGGTGGTGCTATTCGAGGGGCGCGATGCCGCCGGCAAGGGCGGCGTCATCAAGGCCATCACAGAACCACTCAACCCACGGGTCTGCCGGGTCACCGCCTTGCCCGCTCCCTCCGATAGAGAGCGATCCCAGTGGTATTTTCAACGCTATGCCGCCCACCTGCCCGCCGCCGGTGAAATGGTGCTGTTTGACCGTTCCTGGTACAACCGGGCCGGAGTCGAGCGGGTGATGGGGTTTTGCAGCGATGCGGAGTATCGCGAGTTTTTACGGGCCTGTCCCGAGTTTGAACGCATGCTGATCCGCTCAGGAATCACCCTGATCAAATACTGGTTCTCGGTCTCGGACGAAGAGCAGGAGAAGCGTTTCAAGGAGCGGATCAACACCCCCATCAAGCGCTGGAAGTTCAGCCCCATGGACTTGCAATCCCGCTCGCGCTGGGTGGAGTACTCCCGCGCCAAGGATGACATGTTCACCTACACGGACACGGAAGACTGTCCCTGGTTCGTGGTCGATGCCGACGACAAGCGCCGGGCTCGGCTCAACTGCATCGCCCACCTGCTCGGCAAGGTGCCCTACGAGGCGATCCACTACGAACCCATCAAGCTGCCCCCCATCAAGACAGAGGGGTACGAACGCCCGCCGCTGGCCAGCCAGACCTTTGTACCCGACATTACCGCCGAGCTGGAGGCCTGATCACCATCACCCTGCCTGCCATGTTTCCCGAACGGCAGGCAATAAAAAGCCGGTCTGACGACCGGCAAAAAGGCATTGAATACTAAGGAAAACCAGCGCAAAGAAATCAGGTACGAATGTACTTGGCGGTACGAGGGAACGCCTGCTCTTTGGCGTCAAACAGATAACAGGCTTCAGCCGGGATACCCACGCTGTAGGTCTGACCGGTAGCCACATCCACGTCCGAGGTGGCCTTGACGGTAAAGTCGTGACCATCCACATCCATATAAACGAAGGATTCCGCGCCCAGGTGTTCAGCCACCTGCACTATCCCGCTCACCTTGCTGTGAGCATGGGGGTGATCGAGCGGGAACAGATGCTCGGGACGAATACCCAGCTCTACCTTGTCACCGACCGAGCCACGACGGGCATCGACCCGCGCCCGCACCGTATCGCCGGAGGTGAGTTTGACCACACACTCCTGCTCGCCAATCTCCAACAATTCGCCCGACAGGAAGTTCATCTTGGGTGAGCCGATAAAGCCCGCCACGAACTTGTTGTCCGGGTTGTGGTAGAGATCGAGCGGGGTGCCGAACTGTTCCAGGTTGGTTTGGGCCTCGCCCTTGAGCGGGCTCAGCACCACGATGCGGTTGGCCAGTGTCATCGCTTCCACCTGATCGTGGGTCACGTAGATGATGGTGGAGTTGAGCTCCTTGTGCAGTTTGGCGATCTCGATGCGCATCTTGACCCGCAGGGCGGCATCCAGGTTGGACAAGGGTTCGTCAAACAGGAACACCTGCGGCTGCTGCACTATGGAGCGACCTATGGCCACTCGCTGGCGCTGACCGCCGGAGAGCGCCTTGGGCTTTCTGTCCAGCAATGGCTCAAGCCCCAGGATCTCGGCGGCACGCATCACCCGCTTGTGGATGTTCTCCTTGTCCATCTTCTTGAGCTTCAGACCAAAAGCCATGTTCTCGTAGATGTTCATGTGCGGATAGAGAGCGTAGGACTGGAACACCATGCCGACGTTGCGCTCCACCGGCGGCACGTCGTTCATGTAACGACCGCCGATAGTCAGCTCACCGCTGGTGATGTCTTCCAGACCCGCGATCATCCGCAGCAGGGTGGACTTGCCGCAGCCGGACGGGCCGACGAAGACGATGAACTCCCCTTCCTTGATGGCCAGGTTGATGTTGCGCAGCGTGTCCTTGTGGACCGCCGGATCGTAGTTCTTGCGAACGTTGTTGAGTACTACTTCAGCCATGACGAGCTCCGCTCTTGAATCTTTGCAAATCGTGACGGCGGGGGGAGTCAGCTCCCCCGGCCATTAAAACCGTTAGCCGTTAAACGTTAGCCTTTCACACCGCCAGCGGTAAAACCGCCTACCAGCCAGCCCTGTGACAGACCAGCAGGAACACCTTGAGGCTGGTGACGAGGCACGTGCGGCAAGCACACTTAACCTTTCACACCACCGGCGGTGAGGCCACCTACCAACCAGCGCTGCGCCATCAGGAAGACCACAGTAATAGGCAGACCCGACAGGACGGCTGCAGCCGCAAAGTCACCCCACAGATAGTTCTGCGGATAGAGGTATTGCTGGGCACCGACCGCCAGGGTCAGGTTGTTCACATCCTGCAGCAGGATGGAAGCCACGGGCACCTCGGTGATGGTACCGATGAAGGCCAGAATGAACACCACCGCCAGAATGGGCACCGACAGGGGCAACAGGATCAGACGGAACGCCTGCCACGGGGTCGCGCCATCGATGGCTGCCGCCTCTTCCAGCGAGGAGTCTATGGTCTCGAAGTAGCCCTTGATGGTCCAGACGTGCAGCGCTATGCCGCCCATGTAAGCCAGGATAAGGCCACCGTGGGTGTTCAGACCCAGCCAGGGCACATAGTCACCTATCTTGTTGAACAGCGCATAGATGGCCACCAGTGCCAGCACGGCAGGGAACATCTGGAAGATCAACATCCCTTGCAATATGGTCTGCTTGCCGCGAAAACGCAGGCGGGCAAACGCATAGGCACAGGTGGTCGACAGTGTCACTATCATCAGGGCCGTGATGCCGGCGATCTTGATGGAGTTCCACAGCCAGGTCAGCACGGGGAACGGCGGCGGCGTTATGCTGCCATCGGCGTTGGTGATAGACATGCCCAGCGCCAGCTTCCAGTGATCCAGGGTCGGATCGGAGGGGATGATTTCCCCCACCGAGAAGTTGCCGTTACGAAACGAGATGGCGATGACCATGATCACTGGGAAGATGATCAGCGCCAGGAAGGCCCACATGACCAGGTGGGTTGCCCACACCCGGTATTTGACTGATTTGGGTTGTACGATAGCCATTGAGAAGCCTCCTTACTGTTGCTTGTCGGCTTTGGACAATTTCAGGTTGAGCAGTGCAAGCGCGCCGACGATCAGGAAGATGGCGGTAGCGATGGCACTGGCCAGACCGTAGTCCTGACCACCCGAGCCCTGGAACGCAATCCGGTAGGTGTAGTTCACCAACAGATCCGTGGTACCGGCCGGGGTACTGGCGCCTATGATGTCCGGTGCTCCGTTCGTCAACAACTGTATGAGTACGAAGTTGTTGAAGTTGAAAGCAAAGGATGCGATCAGCAGCGGGGTGAGTGGCTTCATCAAGAGCGGAACCGTGATCTTGAAGAAGTTCTGCACAGGGCCGGCACCGTCCATGGCCGACGCCTCGTAGAGATCATCCGGAATGGCTTTGAGCAAGCCCATGCAGAGGATCATCATGTAGGGGTAGCCAAGCCAGGTATTGACGATGAGGATCATCACCTTGGCCAGGAAGGGGGTGGTGTACCAGTCCGGCTTGATGCCGAACGCCGCTTCCAGGAACAGGTTGATCTCGCCGAAGTTCTGGTTGAACAAGCCCTTGAACACCAGGATGGAGATAAACGCCGGTATCGCATAGGGCAGGATCAGCATGACCCGGTAGAAGCCACGACCTCTGAGCTGTTCCCACTGCACCAGACATGCCATCACCATGCCGATGGCCAGGGTGAAGCCCACTGAGCCGGCGGAGAAGATCACAGTCCAGACGAAGATCTGCATGAAGGGACCCTGGATACCCGGGTCTGTCATGATGCGCACGAAGTTTTTCCAACCTACGCTCACCACGAAACCGGGGGCCATGCCCTTGCCGACAAACTGTCCCTGCTCGTCGATGTATTGATAGAAGCCGGTGTCACCGTTGGGCAGCATCAGCTCGCCGGTCTGGGTGTCACGCAGCAGGTTGCTGTCTTTGATCACCACGCCGGATTTGAGCACGGCGCCATCCATCAGCCGGGTGTACTGCTGCTTCTGGGCGGCAAACTTGCGCAGGCTGCTCAGGGTCAGGTGAATGCCACCTTCCGGCAATACCAGATCCAGCGCGCTCAGGTGAGTGCGATGATCGACGATGGCACGAATGGGGGCCACCTTGTCCACGGCCTCTTCTGCCAGAGGCTGCAACTGAACAACCTGGACTGCGTCCTGCACTCTGCCCTCGCGGACAGCCAGTTCACGGGCCTTGTTGTTCATCAGAGTAAGGGGTTGACTGATAAAGGCTTGGTCGTCCTGTTTCAGCAACAGCTGAAACTGATTGTTCTCACCACCCAGCAGGGTGAAATCGAATTCACCGCCAGCCACCTTGTAGCTTTTTTTCAGATGGTAATCCCGTGCCTGCTCAAGGGAGAGCAAGTTGGCTCCCGAGTAGTTGGTGAAGGCGATGCCGATCGTGTAGGCAAGAGGGAAGATGATAAACACAACCATGCCAGCCACACCGGGGAAGATATAGCGGTGGGCATAAGTCTTCTTGTTCATGAAGACATACAGACCGACGGACACCACCACCAGATCGAGCAGAGCGAATACCCACTCACCGCTGGCGTACATCATCACGGCCGCATAACCGTTGAGGATGGCTACCAGAGCAGCGATGGTCCACTTAAGCCAGGTGTGCTTATCCTTCGGACCGGCATAGGATTCAATAGAAGGTACTACTTCCATGCCAATTAACCTTTATAACGCCAAGAGAGATTTGAGAGAGTGGGAGGCCGTTGCGGCCTCCCGGGTAGTGCATGCTTACTGAACGATACGCTTGGCAGCGGTATCCAGGGCTTCGTCAACGCTCTGACGGCCGGAAGTCACGTTCTTGAGGGCAGTTTCGAAGGAAGACCAGAAACGGCTCATCTCAGGCACGGACGGCATCGGCTCGCCATTCTGGGCGTTCACCATGGTTGCCTTGATGTGCGGATCGGATTCCAGGGTCTTCTGGAAGGACTTCAGTGCTACGGCACCCAACGGCTTGTCGGCGTTGACCGGCGCCAGACCGGCATCGGTCAGCAGGTAGTTTTCCAGGAACTCGATAGCCAGATCCTTGTTCGGGCTGGCGGCGTTGATGGTCGCACCCAGTACGCCAACGAAGGCTTTGGCCGGGTTGCCCTTCAGGGTCGGCAGGGACGCTACACCGTACTTGATGCCGCTCTTGTCCAGGTTGCTCCAGGCCCAGGGACCGTTGATCATCATGGCCACTTCGCCCTTGTTGAACTTGGCGTCCATCACACCGTAGTCGATGCCTTTTTCCAGGTGACCGGATTTGATCATCTCGGAGATATAGCCAACACCGGCCTTGGCACCTGCGTTGTTCACGCCGGTATCTTTCACGTCATAACCGGTAGCGGTTTTCTTGAAGGCATAGCCACCGTTGGCAGCCACCAGCGGGTAGCTGAAATAGGGGGTGTCATAGGCCCACATGATGGCGCGCTTGCCATTTTTCTTCAGCGCTTCGTCGATCTTGGCGATCTCTTCGAAGGTTTTCGGCGGCTCGGGCAGCAGATCCTTGTTATAGATAAGGCTCACGGCTTCTACCGCAACCGGATAACCGTAGGTCTTGCCATCCACTGCCATGGCATCCCAGGCGAACTGTTCAAACTTGGCTTTGGTGGCTGCGTTCGGGGTAACAGGGACCAGCAGACCGGCCTTGACCCACTCACCGTAACGGTCGTGAGCCCAGAAGAAGATGTCCGGACCGTTGCCGGTGGCAGCGGCTTGCTGGAATTTCACTTCCACCTGATCAGGGTGAGCAACCGTCACCTTGATCCCGGTTTCGGCTTCAAACTTCTTACCTACTTCAGCCAGACCATTGTATCCCTTGTCACCGTTAATCCAGATGGTCAGTTGACCTTCGTCAATGGCGGCGGTGGCAGAGCAAGCCACGCCCAGAGTAGCCAGACCGATCAGGGATGACAGCAATTTCTTTTTCATGAGCCTTTCCTTGTATTAGTTCCGCGCTGTAAGAGCATTGTGTGCGAGATGAATATTATCCCAAGCCGCTACTGCCTCACATGACGCAACTCGCATTTTTGAAATGCAATTACGTATTTTCTTCCAGAAAGTTATGAAAACATTTTCTTATTTCAGGGAGTTATCGCCATTTATTGGCATATTTCTCGCCAAAAACAGAAATTAAATTACCAAATGGAAATAAAAAAACACAAATGAAAGGGTTTTCACTGCATTGAAAACCCTTTCACGGTGGTTATTCTGTTTAAATTGTTAACAAAGCACCGAGTTGGTTTCGAGGCGACTTACCCCCTTAAATAAAAAGACACCGCAGCGAAGTGCGGTGTCTTTTTGCCAAAAATGGAAAGCAGATCACATTACGACTGGCGCAGCAGTTGATCCTTGAGATTGGGTGGCACGCCGCGAATGGTCAGGGTATCGGTCTGGGGATCGTAAAACACCCGGCTGTTCAGCAATTTCTGCTCGAAACTCAGGGTCAGACCGCCACCGGAGCCGACGAACTTGGTCAGGCCGCGCAGGGTGGAGCGATCGGCGGGGAAGCGCTCTTCCAGCTCATACTCCTGACCGATGAAGCTGTAAAAATCGAGATCGCCGTCGCCCGCTTCTCTTGCAGAGAGTTCGGCGGAAAGCTCCTTGATTTCGATCTCTTCACCGGCGCTGGCCTGCTCGGTGCAATATTTGAAGACCTGCTTCTTGTAGTCGTTGCGATCGGCCGCTTCGAGCTGACGACTGTCGCAATAATCATCCACCGCCTGCAGCAGCCCTTTATTTTGGATCTTGGCATCCATGCCCTCGCGGGCACCCAGCAAGTCCATGAAAAAGTCCCCCAGTTTGCGACCGACCCGCCCCTTGCTGAAGGTGATATAGCGGCGAGAGTCTGGCTGGGTTTTCCATTCAGTCAAATCGATGCGTGCCACCAGATTGAGCTTGCCGATATCCAGATAATGGATATGGCGCAAGTCCAGCGCCTCGCTGACGGTGACGCTCTCCTTGCCTTCCAGCAGGGCGACCATCAGGTAATCGACCCCCACATAGTTGTATTTGGCAAACAGCAATACACCCTGCTCGTCGAGGGCGTGATCCACCAGGTTCTTGACCAGCAGCTGGGTCATATTGACCGAGAAGGGGACGAATTCGAGCTGATCGCCGAGCAGCTGCTCAAGGGCAATGCGAAAGGCGGGAGAAGGCTGCTTGGGGGCTTCCTCACCGTCGGCCAGCTCGGCGACGGCGGCTTCGGGGTCAGCGAAAAAGCCAAAGCCCTTGCCACCCTTGCCGTTGTAAATGCGATGCAGCTCCGCCATCAGCCCCTGAACCGCCTCATCAGCAGGCAGGGTCTGGCTGCGGGTGTCGGCGTGAGGTTGACCATCGCCGCCCTGGCGCAGGGAGTGAAGAATGATCTTGTCGATATCGAGACTCATGTCACAAAGCCATAGTGTTAGCCGAAAGGGTGAAGTATTATAAGGCGCTTTGAACCGAGATGAACTGAAGATTATGCCCATCGTATCAAAGTACACAAACCAGCAGTTTGATGACCTGATGAATGACCTGATCACTGTACTGGAAAAGCACAAGGCGCCAGTCGACCTCAGCCTCATGGTGCTGGGTAACGTGACGACCAATATCATCAACGGCATGGCCCCGGCACAACGCCAGGCGATCACTGAAAAATATGTCCAGGCACTGACTTCCTCGGTCAACACTCGCCACGACACTCACTGAGTCGCCGCCTTTTTTTGACGTTTCTCAAAGCAGATGGATCACTATGGTCGAAACCGGCAACCCCTATCGTGATAATGTCTCTCGCCTGATCACCTGGGGGCATTGGTTCTCCTTCTTCAACATCATTCTGGCCATGCTGATTGCCACCCGCTATCTGGGTGCCATCAGCTGGCCATCGACCACGCTCGGCGTGACCTATCTCATCATCAGCTGGATAGGTCACTTCTCGTTTCTGAGCTTTGTCACCTACCTGTTGACCATATTCCCGCTGAGTTTCGTGCTGCCCAAAGAGAAGCTGCTGCGCTTCATTTCGGCCATCATCGCCACCCTAGCGCTGGTGCTCCTGCTCATCGACACCCAGGTGTTCCAGCTGTTCAAGTTCCACTTGAACGCTCAGGTGTGGCAGTTGCTGCTGGATCAGGCCCAGACCGAGGAAGGCTCGATCTGGAGCATCATCTTCGTGGCGGTGCCAACCATCTTCCTGCTGCAACTGCTGCTGTCAGCCTATGTGTGGCGCAAGATCAACAAGCGCAAGCGCCGTCAGTATGGCAATCAGGTGGGGCTGGCCCTGCTGGTCTGCTTCATTCTGACCCACGTGGTCAACAGCTGGGCCGATGCCACCCTGTATCAGCCCATTACCATGCAGCGCGCCAACTTCCCGCTCTCCTACCCCATGACCGCCAAGAGCTTCCTGGCCAAGCACGGCTGGCTGGACCTGGATCAGTACGAGAAGAAGGCAGAATCCCAGGATGGCGAAAGCGAGAGCCGCTTGCGCTACCCCCTGCGCCCGCTCAGCGTCAACGCCCCCATTACCCACAAGAACCTGCTGGTGGTGGTGGTGGATTCGTTGCGAGCCGACATGCTCAACAGCATCAACATGCCCAATCTGCAGCGTTATGCAGACAGCCATCTCAATTTCCGCAACCACATGAGTGGCGGCAATGACGATGTGATGGGGATGTTCAGCCTCTTCTATGGCCTGCCCGGCCACTATTACGACGACATCCGCAACGACAAGACACCGCCGGTACTGTTCGACGAGATGCTGCGCCAGGATTACCAGTTCGGCCTGTTTGGCGCGCTGGAAGATGCGCAGCAGTATCGCCAGAGCATCCTCTCCGGTCTGCGCAAGCAGGTGTTTGTCTCCGAGCAGACCAATGATCAGCTGCTGATCGGTGACTGGCAGCAGTGGCTCGCCAAGCGCTCGCCGGACAGACCCTGGTTCTCGCTGGTCTATCTGTCGAGCCCCGGTGATTACCAGCTGCCGGCCGACATGAAGGGCCCCTTCCAGCCCGAGCTGACCAAGTTCAATCCGGCCACCGCTTATCAGGCCAAAAACCTGCAGAAGCTGGAGAACCGTTACAAGAACACCGTCTTCTACACCGATCAGTTGCTGGAGCAGATGCTGAGCCAGCTGCAACAGCAGGGCCTGAACGAGCAGACCATAGTCGTGGTGACCTCCAACCACGGTCAGGAGTTCAACGATACTCGCAGCAACAGCTGGGGCTATGGCACCAACTACTCGCCTTATCAGGTGCAGGTGCCTTTCGTGCTGGCCTGGCCGGGCAACGACACCCTGGCGCAGAGCCAGTTGAGCAGCCATCTGGATCTGGTGCCCACCCTGATGCAGGGCATGCTGGGGGTACGCAACCCGGCACGGGACTACAGCACAGGCCGCAGTCTGTTCGACAACAGCCCGCGCAACTGGCTGCTGGCCGGGGATCAGCGTGATTTTGCCATCTATCAGGGCAACACCATCACCCACTTCAACAAGCAGGGTGATTTTGAACTGCTGGAGCGCAACAGCTACCGTCCCATCAAGCACGGCACCCCCGACATGGGTGTCATGATCCAGGTGATGAACGAGCTCAACCGCTTCTATCGCGCCCCCTGACGGCCAGAAAACCACAACTCACCAAGCCCGCTCCCGTAGCGGGCTTTTTATTGCGTGCAGCACGTGCCGGAAAACAACAGCTGGGCATCTATGCCCAAGGGAGCCCATAGGGGACGGGTTTTATGCCCAGCCAGATAGCCCTCTTCTCCTCTTCATGTTCTCACTTGCCGGCGCAAACGTTCTTCTTTTCATTACTGACTCTTCCATCAAAAACATCAACCTGATCAAGATCATAAAAACAAAATGATAATGATTATCAATCGTTGATCTGGATGGACCACTCTGCAATAATCCGCGCCCTTCAGGCTTAAATAACAATCATTCTCAAAATGAAAATACTGCTGCACTACTGGCCCATGCTGCTGTCCGGCACAGCGCTGGCCGCCAGCGATCAGACCCAACTCGATGGGACTGGCACCCCTGCTCACCTCAAGGCGCGCGAGACCATAGTGGTCAAGGGCCAGCGGGTCGAACAGAAGCTGTCCGATATCTCTGGCGCCATCACAGTCATCACCGAAGAGGACCTGGATCGCCAGGTTGCCACCGAACTCACCGACGTGTTCAAGAACGAACCCGGCGTTTCTGTGACCGGCTCGGCAGGGCGTCCGCAAAACATCAGCATCCGTGGCATTGGCGGCAACCGGGTGCTGATCATCAAGGACGGGGTCAGGGTCAGCGACGGCTTCGGCGCCGACGATCTCAACGACAAGGTGGGCCGTTTCAGCTTCGATCTGGATGACGTCAAGCAGATTGAGGTGGCCAAGGGGGCAGGCTCCGCCCTGCACGGATCAGACGCCATCGGCGGCACCATCGTCATCTCCACCAAGCAGCCGGAGGATTATCTGCAGGGGCAGGATGCCTACCTCAGCAGCAAGATCCTACACGATGGCAGCAGCGACAAGCAGAAGTTGAGCGCCACCGGTGCCGCCCGCTGGGCTGAAACAGAACACCTGCTGCGCGTCTCCGGCTGGCAGGGGCACGAGACCGCCAACTATGACGAGAGCCGCATCCCGGCGGATCTGGATGGCCTGAGTGCCTCCACCAGCTCTCGTTTCATCCTGAACGAGCACCACCTGCTGCGCCTCGAACTCGACTACTTCGAGGACAACGCCAAGCGGGATCAGGGGCCGCGCGAAGTCCCCCAGCCCGATGGCAAATGGCAGGTCCGCCAGTATCGCGAGGACAGTACCCAGCGCTCCCAGGGCGCCAAGCTGAGCTGGGAGGCGCGCAGTCTCGACCATCTGCTGGCGGATCAGTTCACCTTGAGCCTGCACGGCAATCATGCCAAGAACAGCGCCAACAAACGCAGCCTGCTGCAAAATGACCTGCTGAGCGGCTATCCCCGCTATCGTAGCGAACGGGAACTGGCCACCTTCACCGAGGATCTGCTCGGCGGCGAGCTGGACATTCGCCGAGATCTGACGACCGGCGCCATCGAACACAAGCTGAGCTATGGCGTCGAACTGGAGCGCGCAAGCCACGAGCGACCGGTCGACAAGCTGACCTTGGAGGCGGGCATTCCCCAGCCCGGCCAATCCGCCCCCTTCAGCAGCGCCCGCACGGACCGCGCCGGCATCTGGCTGGGGGATGTGGCGAGCCTCGGACAATGGCAATTCACCCCCACACTGCGCATGGATCACCAGTGGCTGAGCCCGCAAGATGGCAAGGGCGCCAGCAATCATAGCTGGCACCTCTCCCCCAGTCTGGCTACCAGCTACCGCTTCAACGATCAGTGGCGCAGCTGGCTCAGCTATGCCAACGGTTTTAGTGCCCCCTCCTACGACAAGGTGTACGGCAATATTCCCCACTACTTTGCCCTGCCACCGTTCGAGATCATCGCCAACCCGGACCTCAAGGAGGAGACCAGCCACAGCTTCGAGTGGGGTGTGAGCGGTGAAGGGGATGAGTGGAGCATCAAGCCGGCGCTCTTCTACAACCGCTACTACAACTTCGTCGACTGGCGCCAGGTGGGCTTCCGTCTGCGGGACGGCGTCATGCTGCGCCAATACCGCAACGTGGCCAAGTCCGAGACCTGGGGCGCCGAAATCGCCGCCAGCTACTGGCTGACCCAGCAGTGGGAAGTGGCCACCAAACTCGGCTGGGTGGATGGCAAGGACAGCCAGGGCGAGTCACCGCGCAACCTGACCCCGCTGGAGGGCAATACCCGCCTCAGCTATCAGGCCAACGACTGGAGCCTGGGGCTGCAAGCCGATTATGCCGCCGCCATGAGCCGGGTACCCACTTGCGGCAACAGCCTGACCCAGCAGCAGAGCGAGTGCATGAAGAGTGCAGGCTGGCTCAGCTTCGCCCTGACCGCCGACTGGCAGATCACAGACGCCCTCAAGGCCAACCTCAAGCTCGATAACCTGCTCGATACCCGTTACACCCGCTATCAGGATGTAGCCGGGCAGGAAGCGGGCAGCGATGCGGGACTCTACACCCAGACGGGCCGCTACCTGAGCGCCAGCCTGCGCTACACCTTCGTGGGGATCTGATGCACGCGCTATTGATAATGACGGCTCTGCTGGCCAATCCGGTGGCCTCACCCACCGAGGCCGCGGGCATGACGGCAACCACCACGGCGCCACAGAGCACATCAGCCATTGCCAAGCGTCCCCTGCTGATGAAGGGCAAGATAGCGCGGTGGGATCCCTATGGCGGCTGGCGTGACGACAGCCGCCAGGATCCCGCCCTGCTGGCCATGCTGGCCGAGCAGAACCACTGGACCGAGCAGCAGCTCGCCAGCCAGCGGCCGCTGGAGCAGGCGCTACAAGCCGAGTGGCAGGCGCAATCGCGCGGCGAGCCCATGCCCGCCGAGTGGCACAGCGAAGCGGGCAGCCAGTGGCGAATGGAGGCCGATGGCAGCCTGTGGCAACGGGCTGATGACAAGGCGCAGCCCCGTCAGCGACTGGCGCCGCGTCAACCGGCGAGCGGCTATTACGAGCTCGCCGGCTGGGCACTGCACCCGAACGGGCGCTGGCTGGCCCTGGCCGAAGATCTGCGTGGCGATCTGGACTACCGTATCACCCTGCTGGATCTGGATAGCGGCAAGACACAAACCACCCTGGCGCACAGGGCAGCCGATCTGCTCTGGAGCCTGGACGGCAAGACCCTCTACACCCTTGCCAACGAGCGCCGCACCCTGCGCCCCTGGCAGCTGTGGGCCTGGCAGGATGGCAAGGAGCGGCTAGTACACAAGGAGGCCGATCCCGCCTGGCTGCTCAGCCTCTATGGCACCACGGACAAACGCCACCTGCTGCTGCAGAGCAACAACCACGACAGCTCGGAGCAGTACCTGCTGGACGAGGGAACCCCCTCTCTGCTCAAGGCCCGTCAGGCCGGTGTCGAGTACTACCTGGATACCCAAGGGGAGCGAGTGCTCATCAAGAGCAACAAAAATGGTGCCCTCGACCTTTATCAGGTGACCAGTCTGACACAGGTGGCCGAGGGGCACTGGCAACCCCTCTGGTCCGGCGAGGACAAGAGCCTGGAGAAGTGGCGCCTGTTTGCCGACCATACGGTCCTGCAATACCGCAAGGCAGGGGACGACTGGCTCGATGTGCTGGATTCAAGCGGCCAGCTCAGCCAGCGTGTGCATCTCACCGAGGGAGCTGGCACGGCCTGGATCCAGGGCGCTCATGACCCGGCCAGCCAGCAGATCCTGATCCGCAGGCAAGGGATGGCCGAGCCGCCGCACCAGCGCTGGCTCAATCTGGCCAGCGGTCAGTGGCAAGCCGACGCGCAGGCGCAGCCCCCCTCTCCCTACCGAAGCGAGCGACGCTGGGTGGTGGGCAAGGACGGCGTCAAGGTACCCGTCTCTCTGGTGTGGCGCACCGACATCACCAAGCCCAAGGCGCTGCTGCTCTACGGCTACGGCGCCTATGGCACCCCCATGCGCCCTTACTATCAGCCCCAGATGCTGAGTCTGCTGGATCGCGGTTTTGTCTACGCCATCGCTCACGTGCGCGGCGGCGGCATGCTGGGAGACGACTGGTATCTGGCGGGACGTGGCCAGCAAAAACAGCACAGCGTGGACGACTTCCTGACCGTGGCCGAGGCGCTGGCCCGCGATCCGGCCATCGATCCCGCCCGGCTGTTCGCCATGGGCGGCAGTGCCGGCGGTCTGCTGGTGGCGGCGGCGCTCAATCAGGCGCCAACCCGCTTTGCCGGCGCCGTGTTGCAGGTGCCCTTCGTCGATCTGCTCGGCACCATGAGCGATCCCGAACTGCCGCTCACCCGCCAGGAGTACGCCGAGTGGGGCAATCCGGCCATTCCCGCCGACTATGCAGCCATGCGTCGTCTGAGCCCCTATGACAACCTGCAACGGCAGCCCTATCCCCCGGTTTACGTGACGGCCGGGCTGCACGACAGCCAGGTGCCTTACTGGGAGCCGCTCAAATGGGTCGCCCGGCTGCGGGAGCACAGCACGGGCACAGGCCCCTATCTGCTAAGCACGGCTCTCGACAGCGGCCACCAGGCCAGTACCGGCAAGGCCCACCAGCAGGCAGCGCGCGAGTATGCCTTCCTGCTCACCCTGGCCGGCGTTACCCGCTGATGGCGCATCCTTTTCTCATTTTGTGTTGGAGTAAACCATGAAACCCTCTTCCCTGGCCCTCTGGCTGGCGGCAACCTTGCTCTCACAGCCTCTGCTGGCGGCCGAGTTGCAGTTCGTCGATGAAAAAACCATTACCACCACGCCGCAGCAGTGGCTCGAGCAGCGCCTTGGCGTCACGCTCGCCCCCGACTACGACAGGGCCAGCCTGCTCGGCCATCACTACAGCTTCCGCCAACTGGTCAACGGCCTGCCGGTGGCCACCATCCAGGCTGCCGTCAGCGTCGACAAGACCGGCAAACCCTGGCGCATCTATCACAACAGTCGGCCGCTGCAGAGCAGCGAGCCAGGCTGTGATGCCAGCGGCAACCTGGATCCTCTGATCGAAGAGTTGCGGGCAGCGGGCAGCGAGATCGACACGCTGGGCGCGGTCGAAGCCTGGTACTGGCGCGACGGCGACACCCTGGTGCCCGCCCTGCGCCAGCGGGTGCGCGAGCACCAGGCAGGCAACGCCAAGGCTACCTATGTACAGCTGTTCGCCAGTTGCGACGGCAGCCGGGAGCTGGGCCGCTGGATGGATGCGGCCAGCACCCGGGCCAGCCGCACAGCCGACGTCGGCGACACCCAAGTGGAAGCACGAGTATTCGACCCGGATCCCCGCACCCAGCTGCAAGACGCCAGCCTGGTCTGGCACGACGAACTGGTGCTGGCGGACGCCGCCTATCAGGACAGAGTTCCCCTGCCGGTCACACTGGCGGGGGGACGCTATCTGCTGAGCGGCCCTCACGCCCGGGTAGTGGATGCCATGGAGCCCGATACCGCGCCTTTCAGCAGTGATGATCCGCAGGCATTCCGGTTGACCCGGGACGATCGGGGCTTTGCCGACATCAACGCCTATTACCACCTTGACTTGGCCCAGCGCCACATCAAGAAGCTGGGCTTTACCGGGCTCATCCCCGGGGCCCTCGACATAGATACAGAGGCCGGCTATCAGGACAACTCCCTCTATGACCCGTTCGAGCGCAGGTTGGAGCTGGGCCGCAGCGGCGTGCCCGATGCCGAGGATCCCATGGTGATCTGGCACGAGTTCGGCCATGCGGTGCAGCACCACATAGTGCCGGATCTCGGGGAGGAGGCAGACTGGGGCGCCATCGGCGAGGGCTTCAGCGACTACCTGGCCGCCAGCCACCGCCAGCGCAGCGAAGCGGGTCGCCAATTCGAACCGGCCATGGTGTTCAACTGGGATGCACGCTTCACCGATCGTACCCCGCGCCAGCTGGATGATCTGCGGGCCCGCTACCACCCGGACTACAGCTATCCGGCCCACCGCACCATCAACGGCAGCAACGGCGATCAGTTGTGGGGCACACCGCTGTTCCAGGCCCTGCTGGCCTCGGTGACCGAGCATGGCGAAGGGGCCCGGGACGAGTTTGACCGCGTCATCATCGAATCCCACTTCGGGCTGGGCCCGGCCATTCGCATGCCACAGCTGGCCCGCATCACTGTGGACACGGCGGTGCGGCTCTACCCTGCCCGTCACTACGCCAGCCATCTGGAGCAAGCCTTCCGTCAGCACGGCCTCTTGCTGGCGCCGGTCAATATCGCGCTGGCCGAGGGCAGCGCCATCGAGCTGGGACAGCGTCAATCCGTACAGGTGACACTCACCAATCAGGGCTCGGCGCCGGTGACCCTCAATGAGCTGACCCTGACCCTGCCCGCCGGGCTGCAGGCCGATCCCTACCAATGGCAAGCCACCACACTGGCGGCAGGTGCCAGCACCACCACCACGCTGCGACTGCTGGCCCAGAGCCCGCTGGCCTGCGGCGATGAGGTGAGCCTGCCGGTAAGCCTCGTCATGACGGGGACCAGTCCGACCGAGCGCCAGTGGCAGCAGCCACTGAGCCTGCCCATAGGCACGCCCATCATCAGCCGTGCCACTGGCCAGCCGCTGCTCCTCAGCGATGCCCAGAGCGAGGAAGTACGCGGTTTGAGCCAAGCCAGCCTGCAGCTGGAGAAGACCAACGCCAAAGTGAGCGAGCAGTTGCAACTGACCCTGGATCTGCAACACGACGCCCTGGATGAGCTGGAGATCTGGCTCAACTCCCCCTCCGGCACCCGCATCCAGATCTGGGACAAGGGCTACAGCCCACTGCCACGGCTGAAAGGTGTCTTCCCTACCGAGCTGCTGCCCCTGCAAGCCTTCACCCCCTTGCTGGGAGAGCCGCTGGCCGGCAGATGGACGCTGGAAGTGGTGGACAGCAAACCCGGGCATCAGGGCCGCATCAATGGCTGGAGCATCAGCCAGCGCATCGGCGCCCAGTGTGGTGAACCCATAGCCCCGCCGGATGACGGCATCATCCACTTCCCGGTGGACGACAGCAGTGGCGGCGGTGCGGCCAACCTGCTCTGGCTGCTGCCGCTGGCGATCTGGCGCCGCCTTCGCCAGCGCGGCTGAGTAACCCACCCATATATAAGAAGGGGCCCTGGCCCCTTCCCAAGGACAAGAGATGAATCCAACCTATTCCCGCCTGGCCTGCCTGCTGGCCCCCCTGCTCACCGCCTGCGGTGGCGGCGGCTCGGATGAAGCGCCGCTGGCGGCACCTGCCTATACCCTGAACGTCAATCTGCCCGAGAGTGGCACCCTGTGCGTCAATCTCAACCAGAACACCCGCTGTGACGAGGGAGATCCCAGCGTCAGCGGCGTGGCCGGTGCCCGTCAGCTGAGCGGCACCTCCCCCGCCCTGCTGACCAGTCCGCTGCTGTTCCTGCCAACCAACCCGGCGGCGCTGACGCTGCTGCATCCGGCCGCCCGACTGGATGGCCAGACCCTGACCCCCAGCTTGCTCAGCACTCTGCTGCAAAGCCGCATCGCCGAGGGACATCCGCCCAAACAGGCACTCGACGAGATGCTGGCCGCGCTGGCGCCGCTGCAACCAGGCCAAGGGCTGACCGCCCTGTCGCAACTGGCCGACTTCAACCTGGCGCTGGGGCAACTGCTGCTGGCGGTGATCGATGCCGAGCCGGAGATACCGGACCTTTCGCCCGTCCTCGTGCAAGCCGTGGTCTGGCCGGCCCTCGGCAGCCTGCTGCCCGAGCTGGCCAGCCACTTTGCCCAGCACGGCGAGCTGACCAGCCTGCAAGAGAGCGTCACCCACCTGCTGCAACAGCAATACTCCCATCCCCTGGTCACCGGCAGCGGCGTCGCCACCTACACGGATGGTGTCGACTACTTGCTCATCGAAGAGCCCGCCGACCACCCGGGCCAGGAAGCCAGCCTGAACAAGGCCCCCTTGCGCTATCGCAAGCTGGATGGCAAGGGCCAGCCCCTGCCGGATGACGCCCCTCAGTGGGAATGTGTGGAAGACCTCAACACTGGCCTCGTCTGGGAGAGGAAGCTGAATGATGCAAAGAGCCCACGCGATCTGCATCGCACCTTCGCCTGGGAGCTTGGCGACTATCACCCCACCCAGCAGGAGCTTGACTACGCCTGCCCGCAAGGCGAGGCCATCTGCACTACAGAGCAATATCGCCAGTGGCTCAACGCCCAGCAGCTGTGCGGCATCACCAGCTGGCGCATGCCCCACTCGCGCGAGCTGATGAGCCTGCAACACTACGGCTCACTCGCCCGCCAATATGGCCAGCTGGTCACCATGGATGTGCGCTACTTCCCCGATGTCGGCACCACCACCAAGGATTTCAGCGGCTACTACTGGAGCCAGACCCTGACCCCGTCCCGTCGGCTGGAGAGCGCCCCCCTGAGCGCCATCGCCCATATCTTCCTCGGCGATGACGCCGGTACCGACTACGCCACCACAGTTCAAAACAGCGATGATGCCAACGGTCTGCAACTGCGACTGGTGGCGGAGGTAACCCGATGAACCGATTGATGTTGACCCTGCTGCTGACCCTCAGCAGCCCTCTCGCCCTGGCCACCGCCATCTGCGACGACACCATGCCCAGAACCAGCCCCACCGCCCGCTTCATCGATCGCGGCAACGGCACAGTCACCGACAGAAGCACGGGCCTGACCTGGATGCGCTGCCAGCTTGGCCAGACCTGGCGCAACCAGAGCTGCAGCGGCGAGCCAACCCGGCTTTACTGGCAGCAGGCCCTGCTGACGGCAGAGCGGATCCGAACCGAACCGAGCCATACCCTGTACGGCTTTGGCGGCTACCGGGATTGGCGCCTGCCCACCATCAAGGAGCTGACCAGCGTGCTGGAGTCCGCCTGCTACAAGCCGGCGCTCAACGAAACCATCTTCCCCCGCGCCATGGCCGGTGAAGGAAAAGAGGTGAACGACGGTTACGTCTATCTCTGGTCTTCGACCCCGGTGCCGGCCAGCAAGAGCGTCGCCTATCTGGATATCACCAGTGGCGCCGTTGGCATGCGGGCGCCCGGCGCCTGGGCCAAACAGCTGCTTCTGGTGCGTTGATTGCGCGGGGGTGGCCACAGGATCCCGCTGAAAAGCGGATCCTTGTCCGGCCACCTCCGAGCTGTGCAAAAGCGCTGTACACCGAATGTGCGCCTTGTCAGAAAATAGCCAGAAGACGTCATCCTGTGCCGGATCTGGCAGGATTTGCACCCCGGATCGCTGGCATGAAACGGGCAGAGCGGTTAGTCTAGCGGCGTTGAACCAATCCCCATGAGGTACAGATGAAAACCGTATTGCGTTTTAGCCTGCTGGGCGCCTTGTTGCTGGGCGGCCATGCCTTCGCCGCCGAACCGAAAAAATTTGATATCAGCATGTTTCCGGCCGCCGAAGTAAACCAGGAACGTGTCGTGATCCGCCTGCCGGAAGTCGAGAACGAAGCCGACATGATGGTCGAGCTGCAGGTCGGCAAGAAAATGATGGTCGACTGCAATGTGCCGCGTTTCGCCGGCAACCTTGAGCAGCACAGCGTCAAGGGCTGGGGCTACAACTACCTGATGCTCGGCAAGGTATCCGACCCCATCAGCACCCTGATGGCCTGCCCGGATGTCCAGAAGAAAGAGACCTTCGTCCAGATCTACGGTCAGGGCTTCTTCGTTAACTACAACTCCAAGCTGCCGTTCGTGCTCTACGTCCCGCAGGAGTATGAAGTGCGCTACCGTCTGTGGCGTGCGGACAACCTGGCCCAGCCAGCCATGATAGAGTAAGTCTCCATCGAGACCAAACCTCCCGCTTTGGTTCATGAATGACACAAAATAGAGCGCCAAATGGCGCTTTATTTTTAACCAAATTTCGTCGCCCCAGACGGCCTAACCTTGACATAACCTGACATAACTCCGCTTTTTTTCTCGCTTTTTTGCTCCTGCCCTCCCCGAATGTCCACTGGATCATGGCTAAATCACTTTCGATGAAAATGATTTATCCATATAGTGAAAAAATTGATTTTGCACTCTGCGACGGCCTGATGATACTTGCCCGCAAAGGTCAAACTAACCAGAAAAAGAGCACTATGAGCTTCGAATCCGACAAGCGTTTCAACGACTTCAAACATTTTCCCCGTGGCCTGCGTCGCAGTGGTGAATTCACTGTTGCCGAAGCGGACAGTCTGGAAAAATACGGCACCGCCATGCTGGCGCTCTATCAGGGCAACCTGGCGCCGCGCGATGACGTAGAAAGCACCTTTATCGAACAGGTCAAATCCGGCGCTGCCGGCAGCAATCCCCACGCCAAGGTGTGGTTCAAGTATCTGAAGGTGATAGGTCCCAAGCGCGTGCATCGTCTGTGCACAGTCGCAGGCGGCGCCAACGAGGAAACCGGCGGCGGTGGTTTTGACGGCGGCAACGGCGGCGGCAGCGACGAGTCCATCGATTAATGGATACCGAACTGCTTCGGACCTTTATCGAGGTCAGCAAGACCCGGCACTTTGGCCGGGCTGCTGAGAATCTCTACCTGACCCAGTCGGCGGTGAGCTTTCGGATCCGCCAGCTCGAGCAGCAACTCGGGGTCAGTCTGTTTGCCCGTCATCGCAATAACATCCGCCTGACCGCGTCCGGCGAGCGTCTGCTGCCCTATGCAGACGCCATCTTGCATACCCTGGGTCGGGCCAAACAGGACGTTGCACTCTCCCCCGGTTTCAGCCAGCAGCTCGCCATAGGCGCGCCCGCCGTGTTCTGGGAGCTTGATTTCAACGACTGGCTCAATCATGTCTATGCGCTGGCTCCCGGCCTCGCCGTGCGGCTCGAAACCGCATCCCGCGAGCACCTGTGCCGCCAGCTGCTGGAGCGCTCCCTCGACTTGGCCCTGCTCTCCGAGCCAACCAAGATCGACGAGATTGCCCTGCATCCCATCGGCGAACTGGTGTTTGAACTGGTGAGCCGGGATAGCACAGCCAACGCCGACAGCCTGATGCAAATGCCCCATATTCACCTCGACTGGGGCACCAGCCTGGAGCCGCAACCCAGCCGCTTGCAGAGCCTGCAAAAAACACCCGTGCTGCACTCGAGCTCCGCCAACATGGCGCTGCAGTTCGTGCTGGCCAATGGGGGCGCCGCCTATCTGCCACGGCGGATGGTGAGTCCCTTCCTGGAAAAGGGGCAGCTGCATCTGGTGGAGGGAGGCCAGCCACTGAGCCGCCCGCTTTACCTCGCCTATCTGGAGAAGTCCGATCGTCGGGAGCTGATCGATCGGCTACTGACCCTGCCCCTTGGCTGGGATGGTGCCGATCTGCGCCTGCCGCAGACTGAATAACTTCGGGCGATAGCACAGACAGAAAAGGGGCCGAAAAGGCCCCTTTTTTATGGTGCTTGTGTGCAATCGCATCAGCCGTGCTGGCGGCGATCGTTGGCCTGGGCCAGCAACATGCGGCTCTCGTGCAGAAACTCGTCAGCATGCTCGCCAAAGAAGTCGGATACCTGCGAGAAGGCATCGATAAAGCCGGCTCTGTCCCCCTGCTCCAAGAGCCCCAACACCTCTCCGAAGTTCTGGTAGTAGCGGCGGATCATCGCCAGATTCTGCGGTGACGACAATATGATGTCGGCATAGAGCTCAGGATCCTGGGCAAACAACCGTCCCACCATGGCCAGCTCCAACCGGTAGATGGGGGAGCTTAAGTTAAGCAGGCGGTCGATGTTGGCCTGCTCACGGGAGAGGTGCCAGCCATAGGCAAAAGTGGCGAAGTGGCGCAGCGCCTGAATGAGGGTCATGGCCTCGTCGTGGGCTTGGGCCTCAACTTGCTGCAAGCGCGCGCCCCAAATGGTCATCTGATCCAGCAACCACTGACTGGCGGCCGCATCACGGCCCTGACAGCAGACGATCACCTGCTTGGCAAGGCTCGCCACATCCGGTCCAAACATGGGGTGCAGCCCCAGAACAGGACCTTTGTGCACCGCCAACATATGGGCAAGCGGCTCGCTCTTGACGCTGGTGACATCCACCAGCAGACAATCGGCGGGCAAGTTGCCGAGCCGGTCGATGATCTGGCAGGTGATGTCGATGGGCACGGCCACCATGACCAGACCCGCGTCGGCAAGGATCTCGTCAGCCCTTGGCCAGTCTGCTTGTTCGAGGGTCTCGACCCGGTAGCCGGAGAGGCTGAACATATGGCCGAACAAGCGGCCAAGTTGACCCTGTCCGCCTATGATGACCACTTTGCCAAGATCCGGCTTCATGCACTTGAAGCCGGTGTCTTTTTCGCTGGCATAAGATTCACGCATGACACGGCGCAGCACATCCTCGATAAGATCGCCCGGCACCCCCAACAGTTCGGCCTCGGTGCGACGGCGGGCCAGCATGCTCGCCTCCCTGTCCGGTGCATAGATGGGCAGGCCGTGGCGGCTCTTCACCTCACCCACTTCCCCCACCAGAGCCAGTCGTGCGGCCAGCAGATCGATCAGCTGTCTGTCCACCGCATCAATCTTGTCCCTGAGGGCATTCAACTCTTCAGCCATATCCAGTCCCTGCTGGCGCCGCTGGCGGCGGCGCCCTGTGATTCAAGAGGCAACAAGGTATCACTGCGTGGGCAGTGATACCTCTATGGTTCAATCAGTTACGACAAGATACCACGGCTTACCGTGCAGTTCTGCCCTTGAGCGGCGCCGCCAGCTCGCGATGGCATCGCTCCAGCAGAGCGGCTGTGCTATCCCAGTCGATGCAGGCATCGGTGATGGAGACGCCGTAGCGCATCTGCTCCTTGGGCTGCTCGCTGGACTGGTTGCCTTCGAACAGGTTGGATTCGAGCATCACCCCTATGATGGAGCGGTTGCCCTCCTGGATCTGGTGGATGACGTTGTCGGCTACCTTGGGCTGCAAACGATGATCCTTACTGGAGTTGCCGTGACTGCAATCCACCACCAGACCGGGCAGCAGGCCAGCCTTCTCCAGCGCCTCCTCCGCCAGCGACACATTGACCGAATCGTAGTTCGGGTGCTTGCCGCCGCGCAGGATGACGTGGCCATCCGGGTTGCCCTGGGTCTGCAGCAAGGCAACCTGGCCCTGCTGGTTGATCCCCATGAAGGCATGGGGGCTGGAGGCCGCCTGCAGCGCATTGATGGCGGTACCCAGGTTACCGTCTGTGCCGTTCTTGAAGCCCACCGGCATGGAGAGGCCGGACGCCATCTCCCTGTGGGTTTGGGATTCTGTGGTGCGCGCACCTATGGCCGACCAGGAAAAGAGCTCGGCCAGGTATTGCGGGCTGATGGGATCGAGCGCCTCGGTCGCCAGCGGCAATTCCAGCTCCGCCAGCCAGCAGAGCAGCTCACGGGCGCGATGCAGCCCCAGCTCCACATCGAAGGTGCCATCGAGATTCGGGTCATTGATAAAGCCCTTCCAGCCGACCGTGGTGCGCGGCTTCTCAAAGTAGACCCGCATGACAATGTAGAGAGAATCCTGATAGGCATCATGCAGCGCTTTGAGTCTGGTTGCGTACTCTTTGGCGGCGTCCATGTCGTGGATGGAACAGGGTCCACAGATCACCAGCAGGCGGTGATCACGACGGTGGATGATGTCGGCGATGGTAGTGCGGGCCCCTTGCACGAAAGCCAGCGCCTGGTCGGAGATGGGTAGCTTCTCCTTGAGCTGGGCAGGCGTGATCATCACTTGTTCGGATTGGATATGGATGTTGTTCAGGGGGTCTCTTTGCATGATCTCATTCTCTCTACAGTATTTAAGCCAATTGCACTGAATGTATCAATTTATTTACACAAGTCAGTGCTTTGTTACGCAACCGCCCTCACCTTACCAAGGAAAAACAAACAATCAAGTGAAACTAGCGGATTAACTGTCTAACAGGTGGATAAACGACCAGTGAAGCGACCTAAACAACCAGAAAGTAGCGAGTAAAAAGCCCCTGACCCGACAAAATCGTAAACATATAGTTACACCCTGATGCTGCCGTCAGTACTGCTCGACCACTATCCGACCCCTGCCCTTGCCTCCATTTTATGAAAAAAGCGGGGCACCTGGCCCCGCTTGCGTTCCCGTCTTGCTCTTCTTTTATGATTTGCCGTGTGCCTTGATGGCGTCGACCGCCTTGTCCGGGAAGTCGCTGAACACCCCGTCCACATCGGCCTGATAGAGGAAGATGTTGAGCAAATCGCTGAAATCCTTGGCGTAGGCCGGGATCTGCCCCTCATCCTGACGGAAGGTATAAGGGTGTACTTTAAGGCCAGCGGCGTGGGCCTCTTTCACCATGCCGGTAAACACAGGTTTGCCCGGGGTGCCCGGCTCCGTGACTATCATCGGCTTCCAGGGGCCTATGCCTTCCGCGTAGCCAGCTATGGTCTTCATGGCGCCCGGCTTGAACATCCAGTCATAGTCGTAAGGGGTTGCCTGGCCCTTGGCGTCATAGACCATGGTCTCGTTCCAGTCGGTCTCGGCCATCAGCTGCACCAGTTTCAAGTCCATGCCTAAGGCGGGCATCAGCTCGCTGTTGATGCGCTTGAGCTCGTTGGCATCGAAGCACTGCAGATAGACCTTGTCATCCTTCCCTGTGTAACCGTACTCCTTGAGCACTTTCAAGACGGCCTTGGAGATGTCCTTGCCTTCATGGCGAAACAGCCAGGGAGCCTTGATCTCCGGGTAGATGCCGATGTTCTTGCCGGTGCTCTTGTTGAGCCCCTGGATCATCTCTATCTCCTCCTGGAAGGTGTGGATCTTGAAGCTGGACTTCCACAGCGGGAAGCGGGCCGGATAAACGGGTACCTGCTTGCCATCCACCAGCTGGAACGGCTCCGTCATCCGCAGGGAGCGCACCTCGGCCAGGGTGAAGTCCACCACATAGTAACGACCGTCCGGGCGGGCCCGACCGGGGAAGCGCTCGGCCACGTCCGTGATGCCATCAAGGAAGTGATCGTGCATCACCACCAGCTGGTCATCCTTGGTCATCACCAGATCCTGCTCCAGATAATCGGCTCCCATGCCATAGGCCAGCGCCTTGGATTCCAGGGTGTGCTCGGGCAGATAGCCCGAGGCGCCACGGTGGGCGATCACTATCTTGCCTTCGTCGGCAGCAAGAGCGGGCAATGCAAGGGCGGCCCCCAGGCCAAGGGCAATCAGGGAGAGAGAGATTTTTTTCATGCGAGGTGCTCTTTGTTATTGTTTATTGGGTGTAGGTGTTTGTTATAGCAGAGGTTTGTTGCATTTTAACGACGGGCGGCCAAGGGGCCGCCCACTTCTTCATCAGCTTGCCTTGGGCAAGGCGTGCTGATGTTGTTCCAGCCAGGCGTGCAGTTGCTGCTGCTCAGGCTGAGACAGGCGCAGCCCTAGCTTGCTGCGGCGCCACAGTATGTCTTCCATCGAATGGGCCCACTCGCGGCTCATCAGATAACGCACTTCCGACTCGTACAGACCGGCCCCAAAGTGCTGGCCGCGCTCCTCGTGCAACCAGAGGCGGGCGTGGCTGCCATAGGCCTCGGCGATGCGACGGGCGTTGCGCTCATCCAGCCAGTCGAATTCGAGCATATAGGCGCGCGCCAGCTCGGTAGTGGAGCAATCAAACTCACCACCGGGCAGACGGCTGGTGGCGGTCCAATCCTCACCCATCTGGCTGAACCAGGGCTTGAGCTTGTTGCAGGCGGCTTGGGCCAGTTTACGATAGGTGGTGAGCTTGCCGCCAAACACGGACAAGAGTGGCGCGCCGTCGGATTCACCGGAGAGCTCGAGGGTATAGTCACGGGTCACGGCCTGGGGGGAATCGGACTCGTCATCGCAGAGCGGTCGCACCCCGGCATAGGTCCAGATGACATCTTTGGGCGCTATCTGGCGGGTAAAGTGAGCGTTGACCACCTTGCACAGGTAGCTGATCTCGGCGTCGCTGATCTTGGCTTCGCGCGGGCTGCCCTTGTGCTCCACGTCCGTGGTGCCGATGAGGGAGTAATCCTGCTGATAAGGGATGACAAAGACGATGCGGTTGTCTTCGTTTTGCAGGATATAGGCCTCTTCGCGCTCATGGATACGCGGCACTATGATGTGACTGCCCTTGATTAGGCGAATGCCGCGCGGGGATTTCTCGTGCAGACTCTCGTCATAGAAGGTCTTGACCCAGGGACCGGCCGCATTGACCAGACCACGGCAGGTGACGGTAAACTGCTCGCCCCCTTCCCGCTCCAGAGTCAATGTCCAGTGCTTGGAGCCGCGCACCGCCTTGATGCAGCGGGTGCGGGTCTGTACCTCGGCCCCTTTATCACGCGCCATCATGGCGTTGAGTACCACCAGGCGGGCGTCATCGACCCAGGCATCCGAGTACTCGAAGCCTTTGTTGATACCGGCGGTCAAGCCGTCCTGGGGCAGGAAGCGCACGCCGCAACTGCCCTTGAGCTTGTCGCGCTTGGCCAGATTGTCATACAGGAAGAGACCGGCGCGGATCATCCAGGCCGGACGCAGGTGCGGGCGGTGCGGCAGACGAAAACGCATGGGGCGGGCGATATGCGGCGCCATGCCAAGCAGCACTTCCCGCTCAGCCAGGGCCTCTTTCACCAGCCGGAATTCGTAATGTTCGAGGTAACGCAAGCCGCCGTGGATCAGCTTGCTGGAGTTGGAGGAGGTGGCAGAGGCGAGATCCTGTGCCTCGAACAGGGCAACCTTCAGACCCCGACCCGCTGCATCAGCCGCAATGCCCACCCCATTGATGCCGCCGCCAACGACGACCAGATCATAATGTTCGCTCATGTTCACCTACTCTTTCTTATTTTGGGTTTGCTATGACAGCAATGTTTGATTTCGCTCATATTAGAGCATGAAAAAATGATAAACGAACATTTTATGGAGAAAATGTGATCGCGATTGTTTTGGCAATGCTAAAAATGCTGCCAGTCGGTGATCAGGACGTCAGCAAGGGGCTGGCTGGCAAAATAGCGTGCGCGAGATCGCGCTCATACCCAGGGTGGTAGTAAGCCGGAAAACAGCAGGAGGAAGAGGAAAACAGGGGAAAAAGCGGCCGCCGTCATGGCGGCCTGGTGCCAGAGAGGGGTTAACGGTGACTCAGCAGATATGGCATTCGATCTGGTGCTGGGACATGAGCCGCATCAGCTTCTCCGGTGGCTCCTGATCGGTGAACAGGGCGTGGATCTGGTTGAGATTGCCCAGATTGACCATGGCGTTGCGACCGAACTTGGTGTGGTCGGCGGCCAGAAACACCTGGCGAGAGTGGGCTATGATGGCTTGGGCAATCTTCACCTCGTGGTAGTCGAAATCGAGCAGAGAGCCGTCATTGTCGATGCCCGAGATACCGATGACACCGTAATCCATGCGGAACTGACCGATGAAATCGCGGGTCGCCTCCCCCACTATGCCGCCATCCCGGTTGCGGATCTCGCCACCGGCGATGATGACGGTGAAGTCATCCTTGGCGGTGAGAATGCTGGCGACGTTGAGGTTGTTGGTCACCACGCGCAGCTCGCGGTGATCGAGCAGGGCGCGGGCGATGGCCTCCGTGGTGGTCCCTATGTCGATGAAGAGGGAAGAGCCATCGGGAATATTGGCGGCCACTTCGCGGGCGATACGCTCTTTCTCCTTGAGCTGCATCACTTTGCGGGCACTGTAGGCGGTATTGACGGTACTCGAATGCAGGGAGGCACCGCCATGATGGCGCCGGATCTTGTTCTGTTCGGCGAGATCGTTCAGATCACGGCGAATGGTCTGGGGGCTGACGTCAAAGTGGGTCACCAGATCCTCCGTCGAGACAAAGCCCTGCCGCGTCAGGACGTCCAGTATCTCCAGATGTCGTTGGGTTTGCTTCACGCTTGAACTCCGATGATGAGACGAAAAAAGGCCCCGGCAGATGCGGGGCCTTTGGCAGTTTACCTGATCCCTTTTCGGATCGATAAGGGCAGGATCACGTTTTATGCCTTATCGGCAGCCGCCTTCTTGGCAGCGACGGCGATGTTCTCATGCTTGAGGGTCATGGCCAGCAGTATGATGGAGATCACGCAAGACGCGGTCAGCACCATGAAACCGCCATCCCAGCCGAAGTGGTCAACGGTATAGCCCAGCATGGCGTTGGCCGCCACGGCCCCCCCCAGATAACCGAACAGCCCGGTGAAGCCTGCCGCGGTACCGGCTGCCTTCTTGGGTGCCAGCTCCAGTGCATACAGACCGATCAGCATGACGGGACCATAGATCAGGAAGCCGATGGCGACCAGAGCCAGCATGTCGACGGTGGGGTTGCCCGCCGGGTTGAGCCAGTAGACCAGCACAGCCACTGTCACCAGTACCATGAAGAGGATGCCAGCCGGGGCGCGGCGGCCCTGGAACATCTTGTCAGAGATCCAGCCGCACAGCAGGGTGCCCGGAATACCGGCCCACTCGTACAGGAAATAGGCCCAGGAGGAGTTGTCGACAGTGAAATCCTTGGCCTCTTTCAGGTAGGTCGGAGCCCAGTCCAGCACACCGTAACGAATGAGGTAAACGAAGGCGTTGGCAATGGCGATGTACCACAGCAGCTTGTTGTGCAGCACGTACTTGACGAAGATCTCCTTGGCGGAAAACTCCTTCTCGTGGCTGGCGTCATAGTCCTTCGGATAGTCGTCCTTGTACTCCTCGATGGGCGGCAGACCGACCGATTGCGGGGTATCACGCATCACGAAGAAGGCGATCACCGCAATGGCGGCAGCAGCAGCAGCCGGTACATAGAAGGCACTGCGCCAGTCATTGAACCAGCCCATCCCCAGGATGAACAGCGGACCTATCATGCCGCCGCCGACGTTGTGCGCCACGTTCCAGACCGCGACCACTTCGCCACGCTCTTTCTGTGACCACCAGTGCACCATGGTGCGACCGCAGGGTGGCCAGCCCATGCCTTGTACCCAACCGTTCAGGAACAAGAGCACGAACATGATGGCGATGCTGGAAGTAGCCCAGTGCACAGTCCCCATCATGAACATGATACCGGCCGACAACAGCAGACCGGCAGAGAGGAAGTAGCGGGCGTTGGATCGGTCAGACACGTTCCCCATCAGGAACTTGGACAGACCATAGGCAATGGAAACCCCGGACAGGGCCAGGCCCAGATCACCGCGGGAGAATCCCTGTTCGATCAGGTAAGGCATCGCCAGACTGAAGTTTTTCCGTACCAGGTAGTAACCGGCATAACCAAAGAAGATCCCGAAAAACACCTGCCAACGCATGCGTTTGTAGAAGGGGTCGACCTTGTCGGCCGGAAGCCTGTCTATGTGTGGTGCAGGCCTGAAGAGACTAAGCATGTTCTGCTTCCTTATTGTTGTTGTGGGCGGTTGAGGGTGCCCTGTCCATGCTGACCAACCAGAGGAGTCCTGATTCGAAAGCGAGCCTATTGTGCTCACATGTGAACATTTAATCTGTGATGGAGGCTCAAATATTGCAGTTTTATTACAAAATAAAGCGCCGAATGAGTAAACACTCATCAGCGGCTATCCCTTGCAGGGCAAGGGATAGCGGTACCCACTAAGTGGTATAGACCTTATTGCAACTTGCTTTCCGTCACATTTTTTTAGCAATGAATGGGATCTTGTCCACAGTTCCTGCGGGGAGGGAGTGGTGAATGTCCGATTTAGGTTTATTTTCTCTCTCGTCCGATAACGAGCGCAAACGAGCATAACGTTTGCGTCAGCTCAAAAAACAAGAAAAAACGTTTTCGGATGCAGTAATGGGACTGAAAAAACAACAAAACGGAACATCAAACCTACTCTGGGTGGATATAAGGAATAAAAGTATGAGCATACAAAGACCCAATACCCTGCTTGGCGAGTGCATCGCCGAGTTTATCGGAACCGGCCTGCTGATATTTTTCGGCGTCGGTTGTGTGGCCGCCCTGGTGCTGGCCGGTGCCAACTTCGGACAATGGGAAATCTCCATTACCTGGGGTCTGGGTGTCGCCATCGCCATCTATGTGACCGGCGGTATTTCAGGTGCCCACCTGAACCCGGCCGTGACCCTGGCGCTGATGACCTTCTGCGGGTTCGAAAAGCGTAAAGTGGTGCCCTACATCATCGCTCAGGTCGCCGGTGCCTTCAGCTTCGCCGCCCTTGTCTACTTCCTCTACGGCGGCCTGTTCACCCAGTGGGAAGTGACCCACAACGTGGTACGCGGCAGCGTCGAGAGCCTCGGCTCCGCCGGCATCTTCTCCACCTACCCGAACGCCCTGCTCTCCAACATGCAAGCCTTCGCTGTCGAGCTGGTGATCACCGCCGTTCTGATGCTGGGCATCATGGCGCTGGGTGACAACAACAACGGCGCCCCCAAAGGCTTCGCCGCCGCCCTGCTGATCGGTATCCTGATCGCCGTGATCGGTGCCTCCCTCGGCCCGTTAACCGGCTTTGCCATGAACCCTGCCCGTGATTTCGGCCCCAAGCTGTTTGCCTTCCTGGCAGGCTGGGGTGACGTGGCCATGACAGGTGGTCGTGACAACCCCTACTTCTGGGTGCCCATCCTTGGCCCCATCGTCGGTGCCCAGCTTGGTACCGCCCTGTATGTGAAAGTGTTGGCTCCCTGTGTGCCTGGCAACCGTGTTGCCGCCACTGAGCAAGCTGCCCAAACCGCCAAAGAAGAGGCCGCCGCATAAGAGCGGCCCTCCCCAACGTGTAACAACGTGGAAAATAAAAACGTGGAGAACATCATGTCTGCTGAAAAAAAATATGTCGTCGCTCTGGATCAGGGTACTACCTCTTCCCGCGCCATCGTGTTTGACCAGGATGCCAATATCGTCGGCACCTCCCAGCGCGAATTCACCCAGCACTACCCGAAAGCGGGCTGGGTAGAGCACGACCCCATGGAGATCTGGGCGACCCAGTCCTCCGTCTTCACCGAAGTACTGGCCAAGACTGGCCTGCGCAGCGAAGAGATTGCCGCCATCGGCATCACCAACCAGCGTGAAACCACAGTGGTGTGGGAAAAGGCCACCGGCAAACCCATCTACAACGCCATCGTCTGGCAGTGCCGCCGTACCGCGGCCATCTGCGAAGAGCTCAAGGCCCGTGGCCTGGAAGAGTATGTGCGCGAGAACACCGGCCTGGTGCTGGATGCCTACTTCTCCGGCACCAAGGTGAAGTGGATCCTCGACAACGTCGAAGGGGCCCGCGAGAAGGCGATGAACGGCGAGCTGCTGTTCGGCACCATAGACACCTGGCTGGTGTGGAAGATGACCAACGGCGAAGTGCATGTCACCGACCCGACCAACGCCTCCCGCACCATGCTTTACAACATTCGCGACCTGAAGTGGGACGAGAAGATGCTGGACGAGCTGGGCATTCCCTTGTCCATGCTGCCAGAGGTCAAGCCCTCCTCCGAAGTGTATGGCTACACCACCCGTGGCGGCGGCTCCCGCATCCCCATCGCCGGTATTGCCGGTGACCAGCAGTCTGCCCTGTTCGGTCAGCTCTGCTTCGAAAAAGGGATGGCCAAGAACACCTACGGTACTGGCTGCTTCTTGCTGATGAACACGGGCACAGAGCCGGTTCGCTCCAGCAACGGCCTGCTGACTACCGTCGCCATCGGCCCGAAAGGGGAAGTGAACTACGCGCTGGAAGGGGCTGTCTTTATGGGCGGCGCTACCGTGCAGTGGCTGCGTGACGAGCTGAAACTCATCCACGATGCCCGCGATACCGACTACTTCGCCTCCAAGGTAGGTGACACCAATGGCGTCTATCTGGTGCCGGCCTTCGTCGGCCTGGGCGCCCCCTACTGGGATCCCTATGCTCGCGGCACCATGGTCGGCCTGACCCGTGGCGCCAACCGCAACCACATTATCCGTGCCGCGCTGGAATCCATCGCCTACCAGAGCCGTGATGTGCTGGATGCCATGCAGCAGGACTCCGGCATCAAGCTGGCCGCCCTCAAGGTAGACGGTGGCGCGGTTGCCAACGACTTCCTGATGCAGTTCCAGTCCGACATGATGCACACCCCTGTGGTGCGTCCGACCCGTATCGAGACCACCGCCATGGGTGCCGCCTTCCTGGCCGGTCTGGCCGTCGGCTTCTGGAAGAGCTCTGACGAGCTGGAAGACAAGTTCAGCGTGGATCGTGAATTCATCCCGCAGATGAGCCACGAAGAGCGCAACAAGCTCTATCACGGCTGGCAGAAAGCGGTTGAGCGTTCACGCCGCTGGGCCGAAGAGGATTAATCGGGCAACCGACATCTTTCCGAGATGAACAAACAAAGAGGCCGACAGCGATGTCGGCCTCTTCTTTGAGCTCTTTATCCACACCGGCCATTGGCAACGTATATCTACCGGCCAGTAAAATCCCTTCCCCTTGTCACGGCTGGGTGCCAGCGACGTCTTCCCCCCTGCAAAGGGGAAGCCGGGAGGGGGCGGCCCTTTCCACTCCCCCCTCACAGGGTATGGCTGCCGATCTGCTCCTTGATAAAGTCGAGCCAGACCCGCAACCGGATATCCCGCTGGGCATCGGAGTAGAAGACCGCATTGACGGGACGCGAGGCACCGCTGTTGCTGCGAGCCAGCACCTCCACCAGGGCGCCGCTTGCGCGATCCGGCCCTGTCATGAAGTCCGACAGACAGACGATCCCCTGCCCCGCCAGCGCCAGCTGACGCAGGGTCTCGCCGCTGCTGGCCCGCAGGGTCGGGGTGATGGCGAAGCGATCCCCCTGCTCGGCACTGAGCAGCGGCCAGTGGTTGAGGTGATCGGGATGCAAAAAACCCAGCAGTTCGTGGCCCGCCAGCAGATCCGCCGGTTGGCGCGGTGTGCCACGTTCGTTCAAATACGCAGGGGATGCCAGCAGCCGCAGCCGCGAACGCCCCAGCGGCAAGGCGCGCAGGGAAGAATCCGTCAGCTCGCCGATACGAATGGCCATGTCTACCCGCCGCTCCATCAGATTGATGAAACCTTCCGAGCTGTGCAGTTGCAGCTCGATGGCGGGATAGCGGCGGCGAAACTCGCCTATGATGGGCACCAGCCGGTGCAGGATAAAGGGGGTGGCCGCATCGACCCGCAATATTCCCTCCGGCTGCTCCTTGCGCATCAACAGATGCCCCTCCGCCTCGCTCATCTCGGTCAGGATATTTACCGCCCGCTGATAGAACCAGCTCCCCTCCTCCGTCAAACTGACCCGACGGGTGGTGCGATTGAGCAGCAGAGTGGCGAGCTTCTCCTCGAGCCGCTTGATGCCGCGACTCACCACAGAGTTGTCCATGCCGAGGTTCTCCGCCGCCTGGCGAAAACTGCCCGCCTCCACCACGGCCACGAACAGGGTCAGTTCATCAGAATGGGTCTTCATTGCTGTTATCCAGGCAAGAGTATTGGGCCTTTATAGGTGTAATCGCTCAGGGTTGGCAAGGTCGTCATGATCCCAAATTCTTTATTTCCACAGATAAATAACGTGATGCTCAGCTCAAACCAGACTCTCCCTTTGCCGGTACAATGCTGCCAAATCGGCATCGTATGGCGCCACCCATGACAAGGACGACCTAATGACATTCGAAAACAGGCTGGCCGCCGCCCATAGGGAACTGGCCGACAAGGGCGTGCAGATGCTCAACTACAACCCGCCACTGTTCAGAGTGTTGCGCAGACTGGGGCTGCGACTCAGACCGCCCCACCATGAGCGCTTTCTGGTCAACGTGCTCGCGATGGGATTCCCCATCGGCGCCTTCTGGGGGTTGTTGATGTGGTGCTTCGGCTGGCAAGATGAGGTGACCCCGGCATTCGCCCTGCGCCAAAGCCTGCTGTTCGGCATAGGGGTCGGTCTGCTGATGGCGATCTTCTTGCTGGTGCGCCGCAAGCAGCTCAAGCTGACCCCCTGGGATGCCTTGCCGCAGTCCACGCGCCGCACCCAGCAACGCTGGCAACCGAAATAACCACCACAATCAACAAGGACCCCTCATGACCAAAACCCATGAAAAACTGAACTATGTGGAGTTTGCGGCCAGTGATCTCGCGGCCACCAAAGCCTTCTTTCAAGCCGTATTTGGCTGGCAGTTTGTCGATTACGGTCCCGACTACTGCGCCTTTGCCGATGAGGGGCTGGATGGTGGTTTCTATAAAGCGGATCTGTGCAGCCACACGGCTCAGGGGGGTGCCCTGCTGGTGTTCTACAGCGCCGATATAGAAGCAACCCAGGCCAAGGTAAGCCAGCATGGCGGTACCATCAATCGCCCCCTGTTTGATTTCCCCGGTGGCCGCCGTTTTCACTTTGTCGAACCCAGCGGCAATGAATTTGCGGTCTGGTCCGAGCCAGCCAATGCCTGATGGCAAGGGGGCGTGCCAGCCGTCCCCTTCTCTATTTCCCCCTTATTAACCCTTCACCCATATCGGCCTCTGGCGCAGCGTCTGCTCTTTCATTGCTGCTCTTTTCTCAATAGTGTTTTGCGACTGTTGCCCTATTCCCCTCCCCTTGCGGCAGGCATACTGACCTTCGTTTTAGCAAGGAGGTTCAGATGTCATCACCCGTGATTGTGATTGCCCAACTTGAAGCCAAACCCGAATTTTCCGCCCAGTTCCGGGCCGCCCTTGAGCCGCTGATGGCGGCCACCCTGCGGGAATCTGGCTGCCAGCGCTACCAGCTGCATCAGGATAGGGACAATCCCCATAGCTGGATGCTGCACGAAGAGTGGGAGAGCGAAGCCGCGCTCAAGGCCCACCAGCAGCAAGCTCACTTCCTCGACTTTATCGCCAGGGCCGAGCCCTGGTTTGCCAACAGCAATATTCGCAATTACCGCCGACTGCCGGCCTGAGTATTCCGAGACTCGTTGACGATGGCGCTGCTAACTTGCACCGCCGCCACGGCCTTTGCACCAAGCCAACGCCTTTGCTCTGGGCAAGGGCCAAACACCCCATTTGAGGAAATTGATGATGAAAATGCCTGCCATGGGTCTGGGCACCTTTCGCCTGAAAGGTGAGCCACTGCTTGCGACCCTGAACACCGGTCTGACGCTCGGTTATCGCCATATCGATACCGCCCAGATTTACGACAACGAAAGCGAAGTGGGCGAGGTGCTGGCGACGACCTCGGTGCCCCGCTCGGATATCTACCTCACCACCAAGGTGTGGACCAGCGAGTTTGCCGAAGGCAAGCTGATCCCTAGCCTGAAAACCAGCCTTGAGAAACTGCGCACCGACTATCTGGATCTGGCGCTCATTCACTGGCCCTCCCCCAACGACGAGGTGCCGATGGCGGTCTATCTGGAGCAGCTGGTCGAAGCCAAATCCCTGGGCCTGACCCGGGAAATTGGGGTCTCCAACTTCACGGTTACCCAGCTTAAAGAAGCCATCGACATTCTGGGTCCCGGCGCCATCGCTCACCAGCAGGTAGAGATCCACCCCTTGCTGCAAAACCGCAAGGTGGTGGAATTCTGCCAGGAGCAGGGCATCGCCATCACCGCCTATATGCCGCTGGCTTACGGCAAGGTGCTGAGTGAGCCGATCTTGATGGAGATAGGCAAGTACCACAAGGTGTCGGCAGCCCAGGTGTCGCTGGCCTGGCTGCTGGCCCAGGGCATGACGGTGATCCCGAGCTCCACCAAGCGGGAGCATCAGGCCGCCAATCTGGCCGCCCTCGAGGTTTCCCTGAGCAGTGAAGAGATGGCCCAGATCGCCACCCTGGAGCGAGGTGAACGCTGCGCCGACCCGGACTTTGCACCGGCCTGGGATTAAACTCGGCCCTCACGATCTCTCCCTGCTCAAGGGAGAGTAAAGGCCCCCTTGTTAGGCGCGAGGGTCATAGGGACTCACCCATGACGACAGCGCCAGAAAGCACCAAAACGGGAGGCAAAATGCCTCCCGTTTTTTTGTTACCCTTCTTGTTGCAACCCTTACCCTGGCTAGCCGCCAGCCATGCCCCCCCCCCCCAGCTTTCCTCTCCGCCTTTCCCCTCTTTCCTCAAGACTTCTTTTCTCAAACCCTCTTTATCTCGCCTTCGCGCTCCCAGCCTGCCGTCATCTCTGATCGAACGGGGCACAGCAGAGCCGCCTATTGATGCTGATTTGGCAAAAGTAATTTGATGTCACCGTCATTTTTGCCAACAAATCGCTACCGCATACTGGCCCCCTTCTCCCGTCGGGAGTCCCTATCCAAGGAGTTTGTATGCCACTGGCATTATTTGCCCTCACCCTGAGTGCCTTTGCGATCGGCACCACCGAATTCGTGATCGTGGGGCTCATTCCCACCATTGCAGAACAACTCAATGTCTCGCTCCCCTCGGCAGGGCTGCTGGTCAGCCTCTATGCCATGGGGGTGGCCATAGGCGCCCCGCTGCTGACGGCGCTCACCGGCAAGTTGCCGCGCAAGTGGCTATTGGTTGGCTTGATGGCGCTCTTTACCGCAGGCAACCTGCTGGCCTGGCAGGCACCGGGTTACGAGAGCCTGATCGTTGCCCGCATCCTGACCGGTCTGGCCCACGGGGTCTTCTTCTCGGTGGGGAGCACCATAGCCACCGGCCTTGTGGCCAAAGAGAAGGCGGCCAGCGCCATCGCCATCATGTTCAGCGGCCTGACAGTGGCGCTGGTGACCGGCGTGCCGCTCGGCACCTGGATTGGTCAGGTGTTTGGCTGGCGTGAAACCTTTCTGGTAGTGAGCCTGCTCGGGGTCATCGCCATGGTGGGCAGCCTGCTGCTGATCCCGAACAACCTGCCCAAGGGGGCAGCCTCGACCATCCGCGAACAGCTCGCCGTACTGACCAAGAAACAGCTGCTGCTGGTGTATGCCAAGACAGCCCTGGGTTACGGCGGCGCCTTCACCGCCTTTACTTTCCTCGCCCCCATCTTGCAGCAGGTGAGCGGCTTTGGTGCCGGTGCCGTGAGCCTTATCCTGCTGGTGTACGGTGTCTCTGTGGCCTTTGGCAATATCTGGGGTGGCAAGCTGGCAGACCGACTGGGCCCCCTGCCCGCCCTGAAACTGCTGTTCGGCGGTCTGGCGCTGGTGTTGCTCACTCTCACCTTCACTGCGCCACACCCTGTGCTGGCGGTGCTGACCGTGCTGGTGTGGGGCGCCTTTGCCTTTGGCAACGTGCCAGGCCTGCAGGTACTGGTGGTGCAACAGGCCGAGCGCCATACCCCCAATGCGGTGGATGTGGCATCGGGCCTCAACATCGCCGCCTTCAACGTCGGCATAGCGCTGGGATCCGTGGTGGGCGGCCTGGTGGTGGAACACCTGGGCCTGATGCACACCCCCTGGATTGGCGCCCTTATCGTGCTGCTGGCCTATGGGCTGACCCATGTCAGCGAGCGCCGCGAAGCCAGACTGGCGCTGGCACTCTAAACCCTTGTGCAGACAAAAGGCCGACACTGGGTGTCGGCCTTTTCCATATCCAAAAAAGCTATTGCGGACTCAAGACTCCTTGAGATCCTCGTCAGCGGCCCAGCGGGCCTCCAGCCAGAGCAGGTTGACCAAGCCGCACAGCAGGGCAAACCCCAGCCCCAATATCCAGGTGAAATACCACATAGTCGAGATGTCCCTTTAGTTGAGTTAGTAGAGGCTATGGCCGTGCTGGCGCACCTGCTGGGTGCTCACCTTGCCCCGCACCACCCGGTAGACCCAGAGGGTGTAGCCGATATTGATGGGCATCAGCACGGCGACTATCCCCAGCATGATGAAAAGGGTGCGCTCGCTGGAGGTGCCATCCCACAGGGTCAGACTGCTCGACGGATCCAGCGACGAGGGCAGTACGAAGGGGAACAAGGCGATGGCGATGGTCAGCATCATGGTGGCGCAGGCACCGCCGCTGGCAAGGATGGCCAGCCGCGCCCGGCCAAAACTGCTTGCCAGCGTGCTCACCATTGGCAGCAAGAGGCCGAGGACCGGCACACTCCAGAGCCAGGGGTACGACAGGAAGTTGGTGAACCAACCCGCCGGCGCCAGCCCCACCTGCTTCATCAGCGGCGTGAGGGCACCATTAAGATCACCTATCTCATTTATCTGGTAACCCGCCATCTGGCTGAGCCAGACGCCGCCGAGGGCAAACAGGCCACTGGCAAGGGGGCCGAGCCAGAGGCTCTGACGGGCGCAGCGCTCGGCGATAACCCCTTGCGTCTTGCACTGCAAGAAGCTGGCACCGTGCAGCATCAGCAGGGCCAGTGCCGTGCCCATGCAGGTCAACAGCAAGGGCCAGTGAAACTCAAAGGCACCGTAGTGGATGCGCAGGGCGGCGTCGAAGCGAAACGGCAAGCCTTGCAGCAGAAAACCGAGCGTCGCACCAAACACCAGGGTCGGCAGCAGGGCCCCCGTCACCAGGGCTCTGTCCCACCAGCGTCGCCAGCGGGGTGAAGCCAGCTTGCTGCGATAGTCAAAGCCGACCGGGCGCAGAAAAAGCCCAAACAGCAGGAACATGAAGGGCACGTAGAGCGCCGAGAAGGCGGCGGCATAGACCAGGGGCCAGGCGGCAAACAGGGCGCCTGCACCGGCAATCAGCCACACCTGATTGCCCTCCCACACAGGGCCCACACTGTTGAGCAGTACCCGCCGCTCATCGTCTGTTTTGCCGACCAGGGGCAACAGCAGGCCAACCCCCAGGTCAAAGCCATCCATCACCACGAAGCCAATGAGCATGAAGAGCACCAGCCCCCACCAGACCAATTTCAGGGTTTCGTAATCCATCAGGCAGGACTCCCGCTTTGCAACACTTCACCTTGATAACGACCCGTCTGCAGGCTGGCAGGCCCTTTGCAGATCACATGACGCAACAAGAACAGCTCCACCAACAGCAGGCTGGTGTAGATGAGACAGATGGCGATGAGACTGAACCAGAGCTGGCCCGGCTGCAGCAAGGAGACGGAGGCAGACACCGGCAGCACGTCGCTGATGGTCCAGGGCTGGCGGCCGAACTCGGCCACGAACCAGCCCGCCTCTATGGCAATCCAGGGCAGGGGTATGCTCCAGAACAGTACTTTGAGCAGGCGCGGCGACTGCACCAGTCTGCCACGACACAGTTGCAGGAAAGAGGCGGCAAACAGCACCAGCAGCACTATGCCTATCCCCACCATCAGCCTGAAGCTCCAGAACAGTGGCGCCACTTGCGGGATTGAGTCCGCCACGGCCCTGGCAATGGCCCCTTCATCTGCCTTGCCGATCTCCCTGGCATAGGGGGTGAGCAGCAGGCCGTAACCGAGATCATGACGGTAACGCTCGAAGGTGGCCTGCGCGGCTGCGTTGCTGCCATCTGCCCTCAGCGCTTCCAGCGCATCATGAGCCAGCATGCCGCTGCGGATCCGCGCCTCGTGCTGCACCTTGAGATCCTTGATGCCGGTCACCACCTCATCGAGGGAGCGGGTGGCTATGATGCCCATCAGGTAGGGGATTTTGACGGCGGCATGGGTGGTCTCGGCATCCTGATCGGGCCAGCCGAACAGGGTGAAGGCGGCCGGGGCTGGCTCTGTCTCCCACTCCGCCTCGATGGCGGCGAGCTTGACCTTCTGCGCCTCCCCCGAGGTATAGCCCGACTCGTCACCCAGTATGATGACCGAGAGGATGGCGGCCAGACCAAAGCCCGAAGCGATGGCGAAGGATCGCAGGGCGAAGCGTACTTCCATCCGGCGCAACAGATACCAGCTGCTGATCCCCATCACGAACAGGGACGCCGCCACATAACCCGCCGCCACCGTATGCACGAACTTGACCTGAGCCACAGGGTTGAACAGCACGGCGGCGATATCCACCAGCTCCATGCGCATTGTGACGGGGTTGAACTCGGCGCCCACCGGGTTCTGCATCCAGCCGTTGGCAATGAGGATCCAGAGCGCGGAGAGGTTGGAGCCGAGCGCCACCAGCATGGTCACCATCAGGTGTTGACCGCGGGAGAGCTTGTCCCAGCCGAAAAAGAAGAGGCCGACCAAAGTGGATTCCAGGAAGAAGGCCATCAGCCCCTCCACCGCCAGCGGGGTACCGAAGATGTCCCCCACATACTGGGAGTAGTAAGCCCAGTTGGTGCCGAACTGGAACTCCAGGGTGATCCCCGTAGTCACTCCCATCACGAAGTTGATACCAAACAGCTTGCCCCAGAAGCGGGTGATGTCCTTGTAGATCACCTTGCCGGTCATCACGTAGGCCGACTCGGCGATCACCAGGATCCAGGACAGCCCCAGAGTGAGGGGCACAAACAGAAAATGGAACATCGCCGTCGCACCGAACTGTATTCGGGACAGGCTGACCACATCATCCAGGCTTATCATGCATGACTCTCTATGTTGCATTTAACAGACAGGTTCTCGTCCGTTAAGTACACCATGGGTCATGACACCTATAACAGATGCAGTTATAGTGAATTACACCTATAACAGTTTGGGTACCCCATGTCCCTCTACGGCCAGCTGGCAGATCAGTTGCAACAACAGATAGCGAGCGGCGTCTGGCAAGCGGGGGAGCGCATTCCTTCCATCCGCCAGAGCTGCAAGATCCACCATCTGAGCCCCATGACGGTGCTGCAGGCCTATCAGCTGCTGGAAAGCCGCGGTCTCATACTGGCGCGGCCCCAGTCCGGCTATTACGTCAAAGCCGCCCCCTCCCCGCTGCGAGCCAGCGCACAGCAGCAAGCGCACTACACAGGCTCGGTGGACATCAACGATCTGGTATTCGAGGTGCTGCAGGCGAGCAAGTCGCGGGAACTGGTACCCCTTGGCATGTCGGTGGCCGATCCGACCCTGTTCCCCCATCCCCAGCTCGGGCGCGCACTGGCGAGCTGCATGCGCAAACTCGATCCCTTCAGCACGGTAGCCGATTTGCCTCCCGGCAACGAGGCGCTGCGCCGCGCCATCGCCCAGCGCTACGCCAGTGATGGCCTGGCGGTGAGCCCGCAGGAGATCATCATCACAACCGGGGCCATGGAGGCGCTATCCCTCAGCTTGCAGGTACTGACAGAGCCGGGGGACTGGGTGGTGGTGGAATCCCCCACTTTCTATGGCGCCCTGCAGGCCATAGAGCGGCTGAAACTCAATGCGGTGGAGATCCCGGTGATCCCGGGGGTGGGCATAGATCTCGCCCTGCTGTCAGAAGCGCTGGCCCAGCGCCCCATCAAGGCGTGCTGGCTGATGGGCAATGTGCAGCACCCCTTGGGCCACACAATGCCAGACGGCCACAAGCAGGCGCTGATGCAGTTGCTGAGCCAGCATGAGGTGCCACTGGTGGAGGACGACGTCTACGCCGATCTCTACTTTGGCCGTGAACGGCCCAAACCGCTCAAGTGCTGGGATGTGCGGGGCGACAGCCTGCTGTGCAGCTCGTTTTCAAAGTGCCTGGCGCCAGGTTTTCGGGTCGGCTGGGTGGTGGCGGGGCCCCATGCCGAGCGCATTCAGCGGCTGCAACTGATGTCGACCCTGTCGACCAATGTGCCAAGCCAGCTGGCACTGGCCGAGATGTTGCGCCAGGGCGGGGTAGATGCCCACTTTCGCCGTCTGCGCCACACCCTGGCCCAGCGCCAGCAACAGATGCGGGCCGCCCTGCTGCGCCTCTTTCCGGATGAAGTGCGCATCAGCGCCCCCGATGGCGGCTATTTCCTCTGGTTGGAATTTGACACCCGTCTCGACAGTCGGGCACTGCACGCCCGGGCGCTCACCTGCGGCTTTTCACTGGCGCCCGGCGCGCTCTTCTCCAGTCAGGGGCAGTACAACCACTGCCTGCGCCTCAACAGCTCCCATCCCTGGAGCCCTCAGCTGGAAACCGCCCTCGCCCAGCTGGCTGAACTTATTCACCAGCAGCTCGCTCCCCATCTGGATGCCGGAAACAACAAGGCCCCATGACAGGGGCGTTATTGACAATCTTGTGCTGCGAAGATGCCTCGCACATTGCCTGCCAGATGACACTATCTGGCATAAATTTCAGACTGTCGTTTAAAGCCAAGGGACTCGTAAAGCGACTTGGCTCTCTCATTGAATGACATGACTTCCAACCTGATCTGACAAGCATCGCGGGCCTTGGCCCAACTGTCACAATGGGCGATAAGCTCCTTGCCAATGCCTCGGCCTCTGTGTTTTTCATCCACCACCACAGAGCTGATGTGACAGATGGGCAACTTGGTGAGAAAGGGGATGGCTTCATTGATGTCGATTCTTGCGCTCAGAAACCCCAACACCTGCTCATTATCCACCGCAACACAAAACAGGCGGCCTTCGTTTCTGATGGCATTGAGCAGAAAATCTCGCTCCTCGACAGAGGGTGCACAAAACACCTCCGGCACATGCTCAAAGTGCATCAAGCCTATTTGCCGATTCAGTTCGACAATGGCGTCAATATCGCTCTCTGCTGCCCTGCGTATTTCCAATGGATGCTCCTTGCATGGCTTGCTGTTGACAAAGTGATCCCCACTTTAGCCTGCGGGGAACGGCTTATCATAGGGGGAGTCACCGACAACAAAAAGGGTCAATCGTATCCGATTGCAGTTTGATGGCAGCAAGATGCACACACAACAACGCCCCATGACAGGGGCGTTATCGGCTATCGATGGTATTGATCCCTGTCAGGCGGGAGCGCTCAGCTGGGCTACCTGCCGCTCTATGCTGCTCTTGAGGTTGTCATCGAGCTTGAGCGCACGGGCCAGCTCGTCGAGATAACCGCGCTCCATAAAGTGATCCGTCTCGATGGCGAGCAGGGAGGCAAGGTACACCTCGGTGGCCAGCTCCATGTCGGTCACCTCACGCGCCAGTGCATGGGGGTCGAGGGGGCGGGCAAGCTCGGTGTCAATCCAGCGCGCCGTATCACTTTGACCCTGCTCGGTCAGGTACTGCTGGATCTTCTCGCGCTCGGCACTGTCGATATGACCGTCGGCCCGGGCGGCCGCCACCATGGCGCGAACCAGCAAGGCTGCACGGGCATCCAGCGCATTACCCTGCAGAGTATCGAGGGGCTGGGTCGGTTGCGCCGGGCTCGACTGCTGGGCCTGCCAATCCTGATAAAGCTTGTAGGCCAGCCCGCCGAGGGCCGCTGCACCGCCCACCGCCGCCACCTTGCCGCCATATTTGCGGATCTTCTTGTTGCCGAGCAGCAAGGCCATGGCACCGGCAGCCAAGCCGCCCTGCGCCATGCCCTTCATCTGCGCCTTGCGGCTGTCGCCGCCTTCGTTGAGCCAACCTTTGCCAGCGCCCAACAACTGATCCAGCATTTGTTTCATCATGACTCCTCGCAATTGACCCCCCATGCTTGCGCCGAGTTTATGAACCAAGAGTGAATACGCGCCCAATATCACGCCGGGCGCTGTGCATCTTGTCGCCATTCGCGGTATACCTGACATAAATGCTGGTCAGCTTCTCAGGCCCGCCATGGCGCCAATGAACCAACCGGCACCGCGACTATGTCAAGACAAGGAGAGAGCATGACCCCACCCCGCGAGCTGACCCTGCAGTTTCTGGCAGAACCCGCCGACGTGAACTTCGGCGGCAAGGTGCACGGCGGCATGGTGATGAAGTGGATCGATCAGGCCGGTTACGCCTGCGCCGCCGGCTGGTGCAGCGGCTATGCGGTCACCGTCTACGTGGGGGGGATCCGCTTCCTGCGGCCCATCCAGATAGGCCAGCTTGTGGAAGTACACGCCCAGGTGATCCACACAGGCACCACCAGCATGCACCTGGCGGTGGATGTCTACAGTCGCCATCCAGCGGACCGGCAGCGCCACAAGACCACCCACTGCATCATCATCTTCGTCGCCATGGACGAGACGGGCACACCGACCAGGGTACCCCAGTGGCAACCTGTCTCGGCCGCCGATCTGAGCTTGCAGCAATACGCCAAAAAACTGATGGCCCTGCGCGAGGAGATAGACAAGGAGATGCGTCAGCACCTCTGAGCCCTTCATCGCCCGTGATACAGGGCCGGTCCCTATCCGGGTGCGGCTCTGTATAATGGCGCTTTTCCCATTACGGAGTCTGTCATGTCATTGGAAAATGCCCCGCCCGAGGTCAAGCTGGCGGTGGATCTTATCGAGCTGCTGGAAACCAACCGGATCGATCCCGCGCTGGCGCTGGCAGCGCTGGCCATCGTATCCGAGGACTATCAACGCAAGCTCAAGGAAGGCAAGGATCACTAAACGCGGCAGCGCTGCCGCCTCACCCCGCACAGGAGGCAAGATGACAGATCCCATCCGTTTCGAAAGTGGCCGCCCCATGCTGTTTGGCGGCCTGCGTCGCCAGCATGCATTCGCGCACGCCGACTTCGGCGGTCAGTGGCGCGATTTCAGCGCCCTGGGCCCGCTGCCGGGCCAGCTGGGGGAGCATGCCTATGGCGTCATCTGCGGCGTAACTGCCACGGAATGCGAATATATGTGTGCGGTGGAAGTCGCCGCGCTGGAGGTACTGCCCAAGACGCTGGGGCGGATGCGCATCCAGCCCCAGACCTATGCCGTCTTTTTGCATCAGGGTCATGTCTCGACCATGCCAAACACCTGGCAGCAGGCACTGGACTGGCTGGCGCAATCGGATTACCAGTCTGCCCACCAGCCCGACTTCGAGCGCTATGGCGCCGAATATGACCCCCACTCCGGCAGCGGCGAAGTGGAACTCTGGCTCGCCGTTGTGCCGCGCCAGGCCATGGCCTGAAGCTGGCCCCTCAACAGCGCGCCCGACCCATTCAGGCTGGCCCCATCACCTGGTCGCACAGGGCGATCAGGGCCTCGCTGAGGCGGGCCAGGGGTTCGCCCCGCTCCGCCCCCAGGTGCAGGGCCAACTCGACCGGATTGATCCTGGGCCAGTGCGAAAGGGCTACCTGATCCGGTTGCAGCAGGCGTGTTGGCAGCAGACTGACCCCGATCCCGGCGCTCACCGCACCCTGCAAGCTGGCGAGGCTGGCGCTGACATAGGCGATTCGCCAGCGCCGCCCCTGCCCATCGAGCGCATCCGTGATCTGGCGTCGATAGAGCCCTTCACTTGGGAACACCACCAGCGGCAGGGGATCGCGATCACAGGCAGGCCAGTCGCGGCTGTCGACCCAGGCCAGGGGTTCACGCCAGCTGGCGAGTGGTGCTCCTCGCCCCCGGCCCTGCTTGACCAGCGCCAGATCCAGCTCACCGGCCTCGAAGCGCTGCCAAATCCCGTGGCTGAGGCCACTTTGTACCTCCAGCCGCACCTGTGGATATTGGCGGGCAAATGCGGCCAGCACGGGGGCAATGGCGCCGGCGGCGAAATCCTCCGGCACCCCCAGGCTCAATTGCAGGCTCGCTTCTGTCACCTGTGCCTCGGCTTCTGCCAGCAGCGCCAGAATGCGGCGGGCCAGCCCCAACAGCTTTTCACCTTCCGCCGTGGTCACCACCTGACGACCACTTCTGTCCAGCAGCGGGCAGCCGAGCTGCTGCTCGAGGCGCCGTATCTGCTGGCTGATGGTGGACTGGGTCAGGTGTACCCGCTCACCGGCACGGGTGAAGCTGCCCGTGTCTATGATGGCAACGAAGCTGCGCAGCAACAGGGGATCCAGCATGGCATTCTCCATTTACAAAATTACTGGATGTCATTCTATCATTTAATTTCCAAATGATTGATGGCGCCACTAGGCTGGTCTGCTCCCCCATAGGTTCAAGGTTTCTCTCATGCCCCACTCTCCTGCCGAGCCCTCAGGCTCCCACCTTGTCTGGTCGCTGACCTCCCTCACGGCCCCTTCCCATCCAGAGTGGCTGGAGCAGGCGCTGCAACTGGCCCTGCAGAATCGGCAGCGAGGAGGTCGCCCCTTCGCAGCCCTGCTGGTGCAAAATGACCGACTGGTGGCAAGCGCCGTCAATGCCATGCATCTGGAGGGTGACCCCACCCGCCATGCGGAGCTGGAAGCCCTGCGCCAGGCCAGCCAATCCGGGCCGCTGGCGGGGGCCATCGTCTACGCCAGCGGTCACCCCTGTCCCATGTGCCTGAGTGCGCTGGTGATGAATGGCATCCGCGCCGTCTATTACGCCTTTGATAACCATGATGCGGCCCCCTTCGGCTTTGACAGCACATCGAGCTATGACAAGCTGCGGCTGCCCCTCAGCCCGCCACCTCTGCCCCTCATCAAACTACCAGTCTCCCTCGGCGCCGCCGCGCTCTATGGAGACAACTCAGAGGCGGAACCAGCCCATGAGTAAGGACCTGCCCGCCAGGGCCCTGCACCACAGCAAGCAGGATCTGGCCCTGCTGGTGCTGGTGATCCTGATTGGCCTCAACCTGCGCCCCTTTCTCACCGCCATAGGCCCCTTGAGCCGCGACATTGCCGACGTGCTGGCGCTGGACATGGATACCCTGGCCTGGCTCACCCTGCTGCCCCTCTGGCTGATCGGCGTCGGCGTGCTGATCACACCTGGCCTGCGCCGCCTCACGGGCCCAAGCCAACTGCTGGGGGCGGCTCTCTTGCTGCTGGGGATGGGAAACGCCATGCGCTTTGATGCCCAAAGCGGCGCCCTGCTGATCGCCAGCGCGGCGCTTTGTGGCCTCGGCTCGGCGCTGGTGCAAGGGGTGCTGCCCGGCCTTATCAAGCAGAGCTTCGCCCACAAGGTGCCACTGGTAATGGGGATCTTCTCTGCCTGCATGATGGGAGGCGGGGCGCTGGGAGCCAGCCTCACCCCGCAACTGGCGGCAAGCCTCGACTGGTCGCGGGCGCTTGCCCTGTGGAGCCTGCCGGTGCTGTTGGCCATGGTCTGGCTAGGGTGGAAAGTCCGCCTGCCAAGCGCCGCCGTGGTGGCTATTCCCCACGGCGAGCAACGGCTGATCACCCTGCCCCGCAGCTGGTTGCTGATCGGCTGCTTTGGCATCATCAACAGCGGTTACGGCATCGTGGTCGCCTGGCTGGCGCCCGCCTATATGGCGCAAGGATGGAGCGCCCAGCAGGGAGGCGAGCTGGTGGCCTGGCTGGCGCTGGCCCAGACCGCCAGCGGTCTCGGCCTGCCACTGCTGGCGGCACGCAACACAGATCGCCGCCCCTGGATGGGCCTTGCCATCATCATGCAGGTAGCAGGATTTGGCGGCCTCTGGCTCGCGCCACAAGCCGCCCCCATCCTCTGGTGCATGCTGTGCGGCGCCGGGCTTGGCGGCAGCTTCTCCCTCATCATGGTGATAGCGCTGGATCACCTGCCCGACCCGCGCCGCGCCGGCACCCTCAGCGCCCTGATGCAGGGGTTCGGCTTTATGCTGGCGGCAACCGGCCCCTGGGTTGCGGCCCGCCTCCATCATCTGAGTGGCGACTTCGCGGCCGCCTGGCAGTGGCAACTGGGGGGATTGGCGCTGATGAGCCTGCTGGTGCTGCGCCTGGATCCCCGCCACTACCCCAGCGTAATGGGGCTGGCCAAGCCGGCCCCCAACCCCGTCGCCGTCAATTGACCCTTCTGCGTCAGTACATCCTCACCCCGACCGGGTGAGGATGTCTCCTGCCTGCCAGCTTCCTCGCTGACAAAGCGGTTGCCCTTCACCACTGCCAGCTGTGTAAATCATCAACAGATGATTTCATATCACATTGATTTTAAACATATTAACCGACCCCATATGGAGGGTTGCCCCAGTATTATGGACCGTTATGGTGAGGAACTCAGACGAGCATAATTCTCATTTCGTCTGGCAGGGATGATGTCGTATTCACCAAGGAAGATAACGCCACACACCAGTGGCCCTGATATCACCAGAAGGTAAAAACATGCGGAAAAATGCAAAATGGGCTTCTCTACTCAGTGGCTTGGCCATGTTAGGCGGTGTCATCTCACCGGCCATGGCTGAAGAGTCATTCAATCTGTGGCAGGAGTGCGCAACCCGCTGCAACCTGGACCTTGGCCAAGGTGTCAGATCCAGCCAACTCGATCTCTCCACTTTGCTTGATGAACAAGCAGAACAAGGCGTATTGCACTACTCCATGGTGCTGGGTGAAGGAAGCAACAGCCTCAAACTCGCCATCGACAATGTCCTGACCCTGCGCAGCGATGGCTCGAGCATCACGCTAACCAGCGCCACCGCAGGCAAGGAGCCTCGCAGTTACAGCTACCACAGACAGGGGAAGGGCAGTTGGTCCCTGCACTGGCTGGTGCCCGTCGGGAATGAAGCGCCCGCCAGCATCAAGGTCTTCTTCCATGAGCTGGATGCAGGTTCCGACATCAGCCACATCTCCCCCATCTACAGCATCGAAGTCAGTGACGCTCTGCTGCGCAACATGGCAAAAAACGCGACACTCTATGTCAGACATGTTGAAAACAACGAAGTCAACCGCACACTCACCCTCAGCGCTGCGGGAGTCGGCTTCGTGGCCGCGCCGACCCATCACAGTCGCCAAAAGCGCTGGAGCGAGTGGCATACCGGCAAGGTGCTTTGCCTGTTGGACCCGCTGGATGCGGTTTACAACTATCTATCTCAACGCAGCTGTAATCTGGGTGATACCTGGGAAGGCAAGGTTTATCGGATACTGGCTGGGACTCCGGCTTCTCACGACACCCATATTGTCCCTACCGCCATCAGCCATCGCCTCCATTTTGCCAAGGCCGACAGCCTGGCAGCCCTGACCACCCATCAGGTGTGTGCCATTCCGCTCGAAGCGTTGGCGCGCAGTCGTCAACCCAGAGGCTGGGAAGAACTGAGCCAATGCGGCTACCCGGTCCACAATCTGATCACCCTTTATGTCCTGACACACTTGCCATGGTCCCAGCTTGATTCCGTGATTGCCCAGGCGCTGAGCCACACCACTCCCGAGGATGGTTCAACACCCCGAGGGCAGCTGGCACAAGCCATCCGGGAAAACCCGGCCCAGGCGCGACTGGCCCTGACCATGGCAGCCGCCCAGAGTGACGCCTTTACCCGACAGAGTGCAGACAATACTCAAGAGCAAGCCGCCAGCGCCGATGTGGTCAATCTCACCTGTCCGGCGGCAGATCTCAATTGCCTTGCCCCGGCCGACAGTGCCAATGCCCTGCAAGAGCGAGATTATCCGAATGGTGCCAGCTTCCTGGGTGAGGGGGAGAGCGTCCGTTTTACAACGGCTGGCACCCAGAATTGGTCGATGGCCCGTCTTAGCCAGGCCCATCAACAGTTGATTGACAGTGGCTATGCCTTTGTCGGCTACCACGGCACTTTTATCGAAGCGGCCCACAGCATAGTGTTTGAAGGTGTTCACGAGCGCGATCAATCCTCGATAGCCCCCTGGCAAGGCTTCTATGTCGCAGGAGATCCTGCCCTCGCCTATGGCTACGCCCAGGATCAGGACGCAGATGAGCGGGGACGGATCCGCAATGGCGTCCTGTTACGGGTCTATGTTCCCCGTACCGCCCTGCCCCGTCTCTATGCCACTTCGTTGACACTGGCGTCCTCTGATGCTGTTGATGAGGTCAGTCGCCTGATTGGGCATCCCTTGCCGCTGCAACTGGACGCCATCACAGGGCCGGAAGAAGAAGGTGGACGCCTCGAAACCATATTGGGATGGCGCCTGGCGGAGCAGGCGGTGGTGATCCCCTCCACCATACCGACGGATCCGCGCAACGTGGGTGGAAACCTTGATCCTGCCACTGTGTTACAGGAAGAGCGCGCTATCAGCACACTACCAGACTACGTCACCACACCCCGCGACGAGCTGTAATCCCTGTATGCAGATACCAAAACACCGGCCTGAGGCCGGTGTTTTTGGGGATAACAAATGGGGAGGCTGACGCAGCTCAGGGTTACGCCTCAGCGCCCCTTCTTCTGGCGGCCGGACTGGCCGGCACGCGGTTTGGCTGCGGCCGGTTTGTTGCCCTTGTTGGGCGCCCCTTTACCTGCACTGCCTTTGCCCGCGGCGGCTTTACCGGTGCCGCCTTTGCCAACAGCCCCCTTGCCCACGGGGATCTTCTTCTCGAAGGCTTCCGGGCCCGGCACATTGGGGCGGCCGCCAATCTCGTGGTCATCATCCCGGCGCGGCTTTTTGCCTTGCGCCGCTTTGCCGGTTTGAGCAACAGCGGCTTTGGCTACCTTGGGCTTGTCGCCTTTGGCCGGTTTCACTTCGGAGGAGGAGTCCTCAATCAGCTTGAACAGCTCGATCAGCTCATCGTCGGTCAGATCGCGCCACTCGCCCACCGGCAACCCCTTGAGGCTGACGTTCATGATGCGAATGCGCTCCAGCTTGGTCACCTCGAAGCCGAAGTGCTCGCACATGCGGCGGATCTGGCGATTCAGCCCCTGCACCAGGGTGATGCGAAACACGAAGGGCGCCTCTTTCTTCACCTTGCACTTCTTGGTGACGGCCCCGAGGATAGGCACACCGGCCCCCATCCCTTTGATAAAGTCATCGGTCACCGGCTTGTCGACGGTCACCAGGTACTCTTTCTCGTGATCGTTGCCCGCCCGCAGTATCTTGTTGACCAGATCGCCGTGGTTGGTCAGGAAGATGAGCCCCTGGGAGTCCTTGTCGAGCCGCCCTATGGGGAAGACACGGGTGCTGTGGTTGACGAAATCGACGATATTGTCCTTCTCGCCCGCCTCCGTGGTGGAGACTATGCCCACCGGCTTGTTGAGCACGATAAAGACCAGGCTGTCGGCTTCCCGCGCCTCGATCACCTGACCATTGACCTTGACCAGATCCCCGGCAAACACCTGATCGCCGATCCCGGCCCGCTTGCCGTTAATAAAGACCTGACCCTGCTCGATAAAGCGGTCGGCCTCGCGGCGCGAGCAGATGCCGCTCTCGCTGATGTACTTGTTCAGGCGCATGGATTCATTAGCCAGCATGGGTCACCTGCCACAGGCTGATAGCCCCATCCAGTTGCACGGTTGCCGGTGCCGGCATCGTCGGGGAGGCTGTTTGCTGCATCAGCCGGTTCACTACGTCAAAGTTCTGCATACCATTCCATCTTCAAAAAGGCCAAGGCCAGCTTAACCATCAAAAAACGCCGATACAGTAGCATATTGCCCCGTCCAGCACGCCGGATACTTGTCACCCACTCCGGTCCTGTGTGCCTGGATCCCACTCTCATCACCGCATACCGCAAGCCTATTTCCTGATAACGCGGACCAGACGACGGGGTCAGGATCCAGAGGGCTGAGAAAAAAACACAAAATACGGTCGCAGGCCGGACAGAAAAACGGCGCTCGGCGCGGGCATGTAACATTCACACAATATGCAGCCCGCTTGCCATCACGCCACATCCTATAAAGAAGCACCTTGTTATTTATTAAATAAAAACGCATAAAAAGATTCAAATCTGCGCGAATTATCTTGCCATGACCCTGTCTGCATTCTGTCGTTTTCGGCGGCTAATCCAACAATCGTTGGCAAACTCGGTACAAGATAGAATTTTTGTCCGCATTCATCCCCAACACAAATCATAAATTTGGATGCACGGCATGCGCTTTTCTCTGGCAAGAGGCCAATTTCATCATTCACTACAGGAGTTACAGATGAGTCATTCCCTATCCCAGGCGGATTTTCTGGCCCAGGTGGCCAGCCGCAATCCCCATCAACCGGAATTTATTCAGGCAGTGAGCGAGGTGATCGCCTCCATCTGGCCTTACGTGGAACGTCACCCCCGCTACCTGCAACAGGGCCTGCTGGAGCGGCTGGTGGAGCCGGAGCGACTTATCCAGTTTCGAATAAGCTGGGTCGATGACAAGGGTAAGGTGCAAGTCAATCGCGGCTATCGCATCCAGCACAGCTCGGCTATCGGCCCCTTCAAGGGGGGCATGCGTTTTCATCCCTCTGTGGATCTCTCTGTGCTCAAGTTCCTCGCCTTCGAGCAGACCTTCAAGAATGCTCTCACTACCCTGCCCATGGGTGGCGGCAAGGGCGGCAGCGATTTTGACCCCAAGGGCAAGAGCGAGGGGGAAGTGATGCGCTTCTGTCAGGCGCTGATGCTGGAGCTCTACCGTCATCTGGGGGCCAATACCGATGTGCCTGCCGGCGATATCGGGGTGGGCGGGCGCGAGGTGAGCTACATGGCAGGCATGATGAAGAAGCTCACCAACAGCGCCGAATGTATCTTCACCGGCAAGGGGCTCTCGTTTGGGGGCAGCCTCATTCGCCCTGAGGCCACCGGCTACGGCCTGCTCTATTTTGTCGAGGCCATGCTGGCCAACCGTGACCAGTCGCTGGCGGGCATGACTGTCTCTGTGTCGGGCTCCGGCAACGTGGCGCAATATGCCATCGAGAAGGCGATGGCGCTGGGTGCCAAGGTGATCACCGCCTCCGACTCGGGTGGCACAGTCTATGATCCTGACGGTTTCACCCCCGACAAACCCGCCAGATTGATGGAGCTCAAGAACGAGCAACGCCAGCGTATCGCCGATTATGCCCATGATCAGGGGCTGGAGTATTTCAGTGGCCGCACACCCTGGCACCTGCCGACCCAGATAGCCCTGCCCTGCGCCACCCAGAACGAGCTGGGGGAAGAAGACGCCACCGCACTTGTCGCCAATGGCGTACAGCTGGTGGCCGAGGGCGCCAACATGCCGAGCTGCGCCGCCGCCATCAAAGTCTTTCATGAGGCAAAGGTGCTGTTTGCCCCGGGCAAGGCGGCCAATGCAGGGGGCGTCGCCACCTCCGGGCTTGAGATGAGCCAGAATGCCCAGCGCCTCTCCTGGACACGGGAGGAGGTGGATGCCCGCCTCAAGGGGATCATGACCAGCATACACGCCACCTGTGTGCGTTACGGTGAAGAGGAGCAGGGCCACGTGAACTATGAGAGCGGCGCCAATATCGCCGGTTTCGTCAAGGTGGCCGATGCCATGCTGGCGCAGGGAGTCTGCTAGTCCCGGCAAGGATGAGCCATCAGCAAGCATTGAGCACGACGTGCAACACCAGACGGCAGCCCATGGGCTGCCGTCTTTTCATGGTCTTGACGATCGCCCGCCACCTGTACTTATCACCTTGTTTACATTAGGCTTTAAGCCTTGCTTCAAGGTTTGAACTGTTCAGACAGACACGGCGAGCCAGCTTGACTGCGGTTCGCCCCGACCGCCATCGCCCAGGGATCACACCATGCTGGCTCGTACCCGTCGCCTCCTTCGCCGCTCTCTTCTGACCCTCTTGCTTGCGCTGCTGGTCGCTTGGGGGGTGATCGCCTACTTCGCCTGGCAGGCTGCGCCGCTGCAGCTGTGGCATACCTTTATTCCCCCCGAGCTCAGCGCCGACGAACTGGATAGCAGCGACTGGCCAGCCTATCAGGCCCGCGAGCAACAGTTGTTCGATCTGGTGGAGCAGGAGGTGGTCGCCAAGACGCCGCCAGAGCAACAGCTGGCGGGCAATCGCTACTATCAGGGCTCGCCCATCAATCCAGCCCACTTTCAAGACGACTGGAATCGCTCCTACCTGCTGCGCCCCGAGGGCGAGGTGAAGGGAGTAGCCGTGTTCCTGCACGGCCTGACCGATTCTCCTTACAGCCTGCGCCACCTGGCCCAGCGCTATCGCGAGCGGGGCTTTATCGCCCTTGGTTTGCGCATACCCGGCCACGGCACAGTGCCGGCCGGGCTGGTCAATATGGAGTGGGAGACCTGGCTGGCGGCCACACGACTGGCGGTGCGCGAGGCCAGAGCACAAGCCCCGGGCCCGCTGCCACTGCATCTGGTGGGGTTTTCCAACGGCGGCGCGCTGGCGGTGAAATACGCGCTGGATGCGCTGGAAGACAAAACGGGGACATTGGCAAGGCCGGATCGGCTGGTGCTCATCTCCCCCATGATAGGGGTGACCCGCTTTGCCCGTTTCGCCGGATTGAAGGCAGTGCCCGCCCTGCTGCCCGCCTTTGCCAACGCGGCCTGGCTTGGCATCATGCCCGAATTCAACCCGTTCAAATACAACTCCTTCCCAGTCAACGGGGCACGTCAATCCTACCGGCTGACCCACGCCATTCAGCAGCAGGTGCGCCAACTGGCGACCAGCGGTGAACTGGCGGCCTTCCCGCCGGCACTCACCTTCCAGTCTGTGATGGATTACACAGTCAGCACCCGCTCCATCATCGCCGATCTCTACCACTTCCTGCCGAACAACGGCAGCGAGCTGGTGCTGTTTGACATCAATCGCGGCTCTGTTTTCGGCCCCTTGCTCAACACAGCCTCCGAGCTAGCCCTGAGCCATCTGCTGCCGAGCCAGCCCCAGCCCTATGCGCTGACGGTGGTAGGCAACGAGGCGGCGTCCAGCCCCCAGACCCAGGCAAAAACGATGGTCGCAGGCAGCACGCTCGAGCAAGTTCGCCCCCTTGGCATCGACTACCCCAAGGAGATCTACTCCCTCTCCCACGTGGCGCTGCCCTTCCCCATGGACGATCCCCTCTACGGCATGGCGCCGCGCCCGGAGCAGATGAACCAGTACGGTATCAACCTGGGCGGGCTGGCCCTGCGCGGGGAGCGCGGCATGTTGATCGTCAATCCAGGTGCCCTCACCCGCACCTCCTCCAACCCCTTCTATCCCTATCTGCAAGAGAGGGTCATGGAGACACTCACTGCAACCCCAGTCACCCAGCCTGCAGCCGTAAAACCCGCCAGCAGCAGTCACAATGACGAGGCCTATCAGGCCGAGGTCGAGCAGTTTTTACAGGATGCAGAAGATAGCGGATCGCCTTTCTAGCGGATCGCTGGCAAATCGGCGCAGCAACGCTGGCGCGATAGCGATAACACAAGGGGCAGTCAATTGACGGCCCCTTTGCACATGAGTGGTCTGACTGCGCTCTTCAACATCAAGCAGCGCAACAGGTGGCGTCTCTCTTTCTTTTTTCTTTTCCTTGTCCAAACGTCGCTATGGTGTACTCAAGATGTTGTGAAATGTGATTGGGCACACAACTTCTATCAAAGCGATGGTGTCGAAAAACACCTGCAGAATCACAGCTTTGCTTCTGTCCCCCCCCTGAACTGTTAGCTCCTTCACAACTTTCCCTGTGCAGCCGCCTTTTTTCCATTTTCAGCCGGAAAAAACGCCCCCCCTTCAACACACTGTGGCCCCCCATACTGGCAGGCTAGTTTCCACTCTGTGCTCGAGGTCTTCGATGAAAAAAACGATGTTGGCGCTGGCGATAAACGCCCTGGCCTGCTCCTCCCTCGCCTGGGCGGCTGCGCCCAATACGGATCTTCCCCTGATGCCCTATCCCCAGGAGGTGAAGCTGGGCAAGGGGGTGCTGCCCGTCGATCGCCACTTCACCATCACCCTGAGCGAGGCCCGCTCCCCCTCCTTGCTGCAGGCACAACGTCGGCTGCAACAACGCATCGAACGCCAGACAGGCCTGTTTCTGGTACCGGGCGCCGATGGCCCAGGTCTAGAGATAGCGGTCAAGCAGGGGATCCCCTCTTTCCCGCAGCAGGAGAGTGAAGATGAGAGTTATCAGCTGCAGATCACCAAGCAGGGTGCCCGCCTTGAAGCTAACACCTTCTATGGCGCTCTGCGCGGCATGGAGACCTTCCTGCAGCTGCTGCAAAGCGGACCAGGCGGCTACTCAATCCCTGCTGTCACCATCGCGGATCAACCGCGCTTTCCCTGGCGTGGCCTGCTGCTTGATTCGGCTCGCCACTTCCTGCCCCTTGAGGATCTCAAGCGTCAACTCGACGGCATGGCGTCAGCCAAACTCAACGTCTTTCACTGGCATCTGACCGATGATCAGGGGTGGCGTTTTGAATCCAAACGCTTCCCGCGCCTTCAGGAGGCAGGATCAGACGGCCAGTTCTACACCCAGACCCAAATCCGCGAGCTGGTTGACTATGCCACCCAGCTCGGCATTCGAGTCGTGCCTGAGCTCGACTTCCCCGGCCACGCGTCAGCCATTGCGGCGGCCTATCCCGAGCTCATGACGGAGGTCACCGACTACGCCCCCGAGCGCCGTTGGGGCGTCCACAAGCCGCTGCTCGATCTTAGCAAACCGGCAGTCTACGACTTTATCGACCAGCTGGTCGCCGAAGTGGTCACCCTCTTCCCCGATCCCTACCTGCACATTGGTGGGGACGAAGTAGACCCCGAACAGTGGCAGCAAAGTAAGTCCGTACAGGCCTATATGCAGACCAACAAGCTGGCCACAACCCAAGAACTGCATGCCCACTTCAACAGTAAGCTGGAGCAGATCTTGGCCCGCCATGGCCGCAAGATGATCGGCTGGGATGAGACACTGCACGCGGATCTGCCCAAAAGCGTCGTCATCCAGTCCTGGCAGGGGCAAGATGCGCTGGGAGAAGCGGCCAGACAGGGCCATCAAGCGCTGCTCTCCACTGGCTACTACATCGATCAACCCCAGCCAACCGCCTATCACTACCGCAATGATCCCCTGCCCGTCCCACAACCTCTTGCCGATACCCCGCAGCCTGGCGAGCAGTGGCAAAGCTGGGCCTTTGAAGCGCCTCGCAAGCGGGGCAGCCCGGTCAGCGGCAGTTTCGCCCTGATAAGGGATCAGCAAGGCAAGCTGCGCGGCTTCATCGACTTCAAGGGAAAATCCCGACGTCCGGTACAGGATGTACGCGAGCACAACGGCATCACCACCTTCTGGATGGACAGCTGGATGGGCAAGACCCAGCCGCGCGTAACCCTCGCCTCTGGTACCCTCTCCGGGGTGCTGCAGGTGGCCAACGCCACCTACCCCATCACGGGCAAACAGATAGGTGGCAGCCAGATGGCAGGGACCAAACTGCCTGAAAACAGCTACCCGGTATTTCTGCAAGGGGATGAGACCCGCCGTGTGCTCGGCGGCGAGGTCACCCTCTGGAGCGAGCTGGTCAATGAGCAAACGCTGGATCTGCGGCTCTGGCCGCGCACCTATGCCATCGCCGAGCGCCTCTGGTCGGCGCAGGATATTAACGATGAAAAGAGCATGTATCAGCGACTGGCCTACATGGACCGCTGGGGCACCCTCTCCGTCGGACTGCAGCACCAGTGGGACGGCATCCGGAACATGATGCGGCTGGCCAATCAGTCAGATATCTCCCCCCTACAACGCTTTGCCGAGGCAGTCGAACAGGCCCAGTACTATCATCGCCACCACGAAAAGTCGGCCAATGAAAATTATGACCGCTACGATCCCCTAAACCGGCTGGCCGATGCACTTCCCCCCGAAAGCGCGACCATTCGCCAACTCGACGGCTGGGTAGATGAACTACTCGCCGATCCGGTGCACCAGGCGCGCCAGTTGGAGATCCGCACCCTGCTGCTCGGCTGGCAGGCCAATACCCCCGCGATGCGTCAGCTCAGCGCCAACAACCGGGATCTTGCCGCGCTCGCCCCCATGGTGGAACAAGTGGATGCCCTCTCCCGGCTCGGGGTGCGATTGCTTGACGCCAGGCAAGAGCAACAGCCGCTCTCTGCCGCCGAACAGAACGCCGCCCGCACATTGATCCGGGAGGCCAAACAGATCCGGGATGAGCTGGTCGTCTCCAGCGCCTATCCCATCGAAAAGCTGCTGGAGGCCAGTTAGCGAGCCAAAGAAGGCCATCCCGCCTCACCACGTAGTACAGAAAAATAGGGAGCCGCAACCAAAAGGGGCCGTCAATTGACGGCCCCTTTTGTTGATGATGCCGACGTGGGTGATGGCTCAGGGATAGATGCTGACTTCAATCAGGTTCTGATCCGGGTCGAGGAAATAGACTGACTCTATCGGCCCGCAGGCGCCGCTCTTGGTGACGGGCCCTTCGACTATCGCCACCCCGTGGCTGGCAAGCTGGGCGATGACCTGTGCCAGCGGCCAACGGGTGATGAGGCAAAGATCCCCCGCCCCCACCTGCGCCCGGTTGCGCGGCTCCTGCCCCGGCAATTGCAGATTGATCTTCTGGTTGCCAAAACGCAGCGCCCGGCGCCCTGCACCAAAGGTGATGGCCTCCATCTTGAGCACAGAGCTGTAAAACGTCACTGCACGTTCAATATCACTGACCGTCAATACCAGATGGTCGATGTGGCTGATCATTGCTACTCCTGGTGGTGATCTGGCTGATGTGACCTGCATATGCCCATGAATGCCCGACGCTTTCCACAACCGTGAGCAACCCCATCATACCCGGCAAGGAGAAGCGGATGTGTGTCGTGGCGCGCACAGACAAGCCAAGTGAGTATGTTGTCAAATAAATCCGCCTCACTGCACCGCGGCGCACGCTTTGTCGCGCTGGGCCAGTAAGGTCTCATCGTCACTGTCCATCACAGCCAGAATCGCCTGATTGCAGGCGCGCTCCGCCAGCTTGGCCGGACTCTGCTGGGCATCCCCAATCTCCGCAATCATTGGCCGATAGCTGATAGCCGCCGAGCAGTACATGGTGCGAAATTTGGGCAGTTGCCAGCTGCTATCATCCTGTCGAGTCAGATCATCGCAGAGCGTCTGAAACAGAGCAGCCGCCTTGACCGTACACTGGCTAAAGCGCCGTATCTACTGCTCATTACTAAACGCTAATTTTGTGAATTCACCACCTATGAGACTATAAAAGTAATGGTATGATAGGTACCAAATTAGTCCTTTTAGTTAATGACTCTTGATTACAAAAAACGCATTATATAATGCAGAAACATCTCGGTCGTTAGAGATTTATATTAGTTACCCACAATTCAGTTAGAGGGATAAAAATGAGTGAGTTTGATTCACACAAAATAAGGCCAGCAGGCCGCCATTTACTAACAATCGGTAGAGAGCTGATCCAAAATAGCTATGCTGCTGTCGTTGAACTAGTAAAGAATGCCTATGATGCAGATTCTTCAGTCGTTGACATTTGTTTCAAAGCAAAAGAAAACCAAGCTGGATATACTGTTACTATTGCAGACTATGGCCATGGCATGTCCAGAGATACTGTTATTAGTAAATGGATGGTCCCTTCAACAAGAGATAAATTAGAACGAAAAATCAGTCCTAAAGGACGAATAATGCAAGGTAGAAAAGGGGTGGGGCGCTATGCTGCTTCAGTTCTTGGCTCGGATCTTCTTCTAGAAACTGTCTCGACTGACAGAGAGAAAACCACGGTATTTATAGAGTGGGATAATTTTGAAAAAGCTGATTATTTAGATGATGTAGAAATCTTGATTGAAAGTGATGTTTCTGATGAAAATACAGGAACAAAATTAACAATAACAGGTAATGAATTATATCTTTTAGAATGGAATAAAAGTCAATTTGATAAACTCAGATTTGAGCTTAAAAAGCTCATTTCACCTACAGGCCCAACGTCCAGTAAAGATAACAACGAATTCAAAATAAACCTTAAGATTGTGGGTTTTGATAACTCACCTGACATTGATGAAGTAGTTGAACCTTATCCAATATTTGATCTTTTTGATTATAGAATATCAGGGACTGTTACTTCTGATGGGAAAGGCTTGTTAACATACTCACTTCAAAAAGCAAGAAATACTGTCGATGAAGAAGTACATATAACCTTGGAAAATGGAACTGGATGCGGAGAATTAACATTTGATATTAGAGTTTATGATAGAGAGATTGAAGCTATAGAATCATTAATCAGTCGAGGACTGAAAGATGAATATGGAAACTACGTAGGGAAGCTTCAAGCCCGACAGCTTTTAAATGAGTCAAACGGTATTGGTGTTTATCGAAACGGGTTCAGAATTCGTCCACTTGGTGACTCTGATTTTGATTGGTTAAAGTTAAATGAACAACGTGTACAAAATCCATCTCTACGTATTGGCAGCAATCAAGCAATTGGCTACGTACTTATTCAATCTGAAGAGCAATCAGGATTAATAGAAAAAAGTGCTCGTGATGGTCTGCGAGAAAATCCAGCATATGAGCAATTGAAATTAATAACTAAAGCAGTTCTAAGTAAGCTAGAAGAACGGCGTTTCAGCTATCGCCGTAAAGCGGGACTAAGCAAACCAGCATTAAGAGTGGAAAGTGCGCTGGAGAAGATATTTTCCTTTAACAGCTTGAAAGATGAAATTCGGAAGTCACTTATCGGTAATGGCATAACTGAACATGCCACAAGTGAGGTTATAGCTCTAATTAACAAAGAGGCAGAAGATAAGGCTCATGCAGCGGAAGATATTCGCAAAGCAGTTGCGACTTATCAAGGACAAGCCACTCTTGGCAAGATAATTAACGTGGTGCTTCATGAGGGACGTCGCCCTTTAAATTATTTTCGTAATGAAGTACCCAGAATATCCCGATTAAGAAAAAAATTCTCCGATACCGGCGCCATCAGAAATATAGATGAAATAATGTTGATTACTCAAGGGATTGAGTCTAACTCCATGGCATTATCAGACTTGTTTAAAAGATTGGATCCTCTTGCATCAGGGAATCGGGCCTCTCGTAAATTACTAAACATAAAAAAAGAATTACTTAGTTCTTTTTCTATATTTCGCCAAGAAATGGAAGACCACAACATTTTATTTGAAGTAAATTGCGATGATGATATTGAATTCCAAGCATGGAGCCAAGACATCCACGCTGTTTTCGCCAATCTAATTGACAACAGCATATTTTGGTTGAAAAAGGTGCCTTCGATTAGGAAGATAACTGTCGATGTTTCAACAAACAATGGACATCTTGCATATATTGATTTCAGAGATACAGGACCTGGCATAGAACAGTCTCATATATTAGATGGTAGAATTTTTGAACCTCAATTCACAACGAAGCCATCTGGAAGTGGTATCGGATTAGCAATTTCTGGTGAGGCAGCAGAACGAAATAATTTAAAGCTGAACGCTTTGGAATCATTAAATGGTGCTTATTTCAGACTACAACTTAAGGAGAGTGAAAATAATGACTGAAATTTACCTGTTACTTGTAGAAGATGATGATCAAGATCGAGATTCCTGCCTAAATGCTGCAAGTGATTTCGGTGATGACCTCAATTGCAAGATAAATGTTGTGACGTGTAAAGATATTGATGAAGCGATGACAGCCCTTAGTAGTTCATTCTATGATGGCGCTATTATTGATATGAAATTAGCTACAGTAGGAAATGAAGGAAACCAAGTTATTAAGCAGATTAGGGATGGCCTTAAAAGAATCCCTGTTGTGATTATGACAGGTACCCCTGATGTAGCTGAAACAGATGACTTCCCACTTGTAAACATATATAAAAAAGGTGAGACATTATATTATGATATAATAAAAGAGCTTTATGAAATCCATTTGACCGGATTAACAAAGATAATGGGAGGAAAGGGCGAAATTGAAAAATTCCTCAGTCACATATTTATTGAAAATCTTCTTCCTCAAAGTGGAAGCTGGTCTAGATACGGAAGTGATAACAAAGAAAGAACAGAAAAAGCTCTTCTAAGACATGCGCTGAATCATCTAATGTTGCTTTTAGATAATGATGTGGATAAATGTTATCCAGAAGAAATGTATATCTATCCACCAACATCTGATAGAATAAACACTGGTTGCATTGTGAGAGAAGAAGATTCTGATAAACATTTTATTGTCATGAATCCGGCTTGTGATCTTGCTGAACGAGATGGTGGTGGCTGCAATACAGATAGAGCTCTTCTTGTCGAAATACAAAAACTGACGGATCTATTCCCCAAATTTGATTTTGCTAACCTATCGAATAACAACAAAAATGCACTTGAGAAGATATATAAAAATAATAAATCAGGGTACTACCACTGGTTACCTAAAGTAGCCTTTTTTAATGGTGGTGTGATCAATTTTAGAATGATCAAGACCCATACAGAAATGGAATTAAATGACCAATATTTAAAACCATTAATACAAATATCGCCAGCATTTGTAAAAGACATTGTTTCACGATTCTCTTCTTATTATGCAAGGCAGGGTCAGCCTGATATAGATCATGATAAAGTAAATTTAACTACTAATACTCAGAGAGCTGAAGCATAAAGTATTTCATAGCATAAAATACTTGCACCAATTAAAAACGGTGCAAGTATTTATAAAATTCAATAAACCAGCCTCCCATTTTTTATCTCATTTCTATGAGAGAGTTTTAAATACAAGCTCCGCTATTTTTTTGGCTAGTAAAGGTGGAACTGCATTTCCTACTTGATGGTATTGCTGCGTCCTACCGCCTTGAAAGAAATAACTATCTGGAAATGTCTGCAAACGAGCAGCCTCTCTTACTGTCAAACTACGGCACTGTTTTGGATCGTAATGGATGAAATAATGTCCATCCTTCGAAATATGACTGGTAATTGTCGTTGATGGTGCATCAGCCAACTGAACTCTGAATCTGTCAGAAAATTGGCCTGATTCCCAGTTTTTGTGGTGCGGAGCAAGTCCTGGCAAACAGAAATCAGTTTGACCCTTTGGTGAACGCCTATATTCTTCCGCAAAACATGCCGCAAAACCATAGCGAGCCAGATCATCGATTCGATGACCTCTTGTTTCATGATTCAACCAGATATCAAGATTGGGATCAGAATACCAATTATCTAACTCACTAATTCCAGTGCTACCCTCTAGCTCATCAGATTTAGTCCAGCGCAGCCCACCTGTTTCTTGTGCATTCAAATGCTCTGCTGCTGCAGTCAATCTTGCTGAAAGAGGCATGATTTGCTTCGGTCCTATTTGTGCAGACACGCTAAGGGACATCAGCTTTTCTCTGACCGAAGACTCCCAATTCTCGTATGAATCACTCTGCTTGCTGAGCTTGCTTCGCAATGCAGGCATATTCCCGATGACTTGCTTGACAGTCACGGTATCTGACTTGGACAGCTTAGGCAGTTTCTGGATTTCGGTACAAACACGATCACTACGAATGCCTAACAAAATCACACGATGGCGGGCCTGCGGTATTCCATACTCTTCTGCCTGAATGATGAACTTCTTGGCATCGAGCGACTTGGGGTCATCACCATCCTGGAATATTTCGTCATTTACCAAGGAGACAATTTCATATCGAAGGCCGTCATCAGGCATATCCAAGGCCACATTGGGACTGGCCAAGTCACGCAAAATCTGATGAAAAATAAAATCTCCATTTATCTTTGAAGACAAAATTCCCTTTACATTTTCCATGACAAAAATATCTGGGCGATTTTTCTGGATAATCCGCAGATATTCTTTATAGAGGAAATGACGATGATCCTCTTCCGGCTTGTAATCTGATTTACCTTTGTTCCTTGAGCGTCCTGCAATGGAATAGGCCTGACAGGGAGGACCGCCAATCAGCACCCAGGGCTGGGACTCACTCTTTTTTTCAAAAGCCTTGGCTATCGCTTGATCAAGCTTGTGGTTGCCTGATTCGCTGCCAATCTCCAGACATAGCGCCTCTTTTTCAGCTTTTTCCCAGAGATCGATGCTGTTTTCCGTGAACGGACTATCGGCATCACCGTTGCAGAACTGGTAATAGTCCTGAATGAACTCGGGCCTGTGACTCTTGAGCAGTCGGTAGAATGCGCGAAGTTTCAATGTCTGGTGGGCGACGGGGTCCCTCTCTGCAGAGACCTGGATCTCGAATGCCTTGCCATCATTGAGAGAGGAGAAGCCCTCACCCAGCCCGCCAGGACCGGCAAACAGGTCGACAACGGGGATGGGTGGTGAAAAAGTGGTCATGTCGAATTACTGTGTTTTTGATCAGGCCGTAAAGATACCAGGAAGCGTGACGTCGAGGAAGCGAAAGCATGGATGTTGTTGATGCATCAACCCGTTCTGTGATGATGTCAGGCATCAGGGGCAAGAATACCCGCCCCGAAATTGTGCTGCGAAAATACCTCCACGCTCGGGGTTTTCGTTTCAGATTGCACGTGAAAAATCTTCCCGGCACACCCGACATCGTTCTCCCACGCTATCGACTCTGCATTTTCGTTCATGGCTGCTTCTGGCACCGTCATCTCAATTGTCCCTATGCAGCTACTCCAAAAAGCAACACCGAGTTTTGGCTGCAGAAGTTTACGACCAACACGATCCGTGATGAAAAGGCGGAATACATGCTGCGACAAGCCGGTTGGAGGGTATTCGAGATCTGGGAGTGCGGCTTGAAAGGAAACGATGACTCCACTCTGGACTGGCTATCCGCCACCATCAGGGGAGTCACGACGTCCCTGAGTTGGCCGGACTATCCAAACAGGTGATGCTGGAGTGAATTGTCTGCGAGGTAAACGTGACGCCCTCTACCAAAGGCTGTCCCGGCTGGTGCGAGAATAAAACCATTTCTATACAACACTTACAAACAAACGGCTCGCCAGTGGCGAGCCGTTTTCGTCGGGGTTAGCTGTGTAAACCCACCAGGTTGTTCACAGATTGAAGACGACTGATGGGGGGCTTATAGCCCAGACTTGCATGAGGACGATGCCAGTTGTACTCATGCAGCCACGGTTGCAGGTGTTCTGCCCGTTGCGC
>NZ_JAACFY010000010.1:0-151750 GCF_029237305.1 Aeromonas sp. 2MA4
CAGGCCCCTCCTGGCGATATCGAGTGAGCCACTTGTAAGCGGTGCGGGTACTGACGCCGGCAGCGTGAGCGGCCTCTTCAACGCGCAGGCCCTGCTCAAGGATACGCAGGACAAGAAGCTGTCGACCAAAGACGGTTAATCGGGCATTTTTATGGTTGTTCACTGGGGCACCTCGGATGATTGGTTTGGTTGGCGCCTCCAGTTTTCCGGGAATGCCCCGAGTGAACAACCTACAGAGAGATCACACCTAGACGTATTCCATAAAGACCCGGGAAGTAAGCTTGGTGATGAGCTCGTAGGGGATGGTGCCAATCTCGTCGGCGACCCGTTCCACCGGTAGCCCCTCACCCCAGAGCACGGCTTCGTCACCGGCCTTGTCGGTGGCGCCCGGCCCCAGATCCACTGTGGTCATGTCCATGGAAACACGGCCCACCAGGGGCACTATGCGGCCATTGACCAGCACTGAGGTGCCGTTGGGCGCCATGCGCGGATAGCCATCACCGTAGCCGATGGCGATGACGCCGAGCCGGGTATCCCGGTCCGACACCCAGTTGGCGCCATAGCCCACAGGTTCACCCGCCTTGTGATCCCGCACCGCGATCAGCTGGGTCTTGAGGGTCATCACAGGCTGCAGGTCGTAATCCGCCGCCACAGTATTGGGGAAGGGGGATACGCCGTACAGGATGACGCCGGGGCGCACCCAGTCGCAGTGGGAATCGGGCCAGGCCAGGATCCCCGCCGAGTTCGCCATGGCCCGCTCGCCCAGGAGCGGTGCAGTCAACTTGCTGAACAAGTCGATCTGCTCGCGGGTGGTCGATTGTTCGAGCTCATCGGAGCGGCTGAAGTGGGTCATGATGTTGAACGGCTGCACCACGTTCTTGCACTTGGCAAGACGCGCGATAAAGGCGGGCATCTCATCGGCGCGCACCCCGAGCCGGTGCATGCCGGTGTCGAGCTTGAGCCAGGCCACCACGGGAGCCGGCAGTTCGGCCTGCTCCAGCGCTTCGAGCTGCTCCCAGGTGTGCACCGCCGTTTGCAAATTGTTGGCCGCCAGCACAGGCAGATCGGCGCTCGAGAAGAAGCCTTCCAGCAGCACTATAGGCTTGACCACGGCGCAGGAACGCAGCATCAGCGCCTCTTCGATGCGGGCCACTGCGTAGGCATCCGCATCCACCAGGGTACGGGCGACCGGCAGCAGGCCATGGCCATAGGCGTTGGCCTTGACCACGGCAATGATCTTGCAATCGGGGGCATGCCGTTTGACCACGGCGAGGTTGTGGCGCAGGGCCGCTGTATTGATTTGGGCAATAGCCGCTTTCATCTGTTTTCCCTTACGAGGGCATGATGGCGCGTGAATGCACCAGGCACCGTGTGGTGTCAGCCCTGAATTGTCATCATCGAAGGCCGGACCGGCATAATTGTCGAACCGGGAAAACTGTGTCCTGGAGCTGGGGGACCCAGGCACCGATATAGGTGCGCAGACCGATCCCTACTTAGTAATCGTCATCAAACGCCGGACCGGCGTAGTAGTCGAACCGGGAGAACTGCCCCTGGAAGGTAAGTCGCACACGGCCTATGGGGCCGTTACGCGGTTGACCGATGAGAACTCGGCTACCTTTCAGGGCTTTCGTGGTGGTATCTAATCCGCCATCACCACGGGTTTTCATCAATAGTCGTCATCAAACGCCGGGCCGGCATAGTTGTCGAACCGGGAGAACTGGCCCTGGAAGGTGAGGCGTACCCGGCCTATGGGGCCGTTACGCTGCTTGCCGATGATAATCTCGGCAATTCCCTTGTCGGGACTGTCATCGTGATACACCTCATCACGGTAGATAAACATGATCAAATCCGCATCCTGCTCGATGGAGCCGGACTCCCGCAGATCCGAGTTGACCGGGCGCTTGTCCGCACGCTGTTCCAGGCTTCGGTTTAGCTGGGAGAGCGCCACCACAGGGCACTGCAACTCTTTTGCCAGCGCCTTGAGGGAGCGGGAGATTTCACCTATCTCCAGGGTCCGGTTATCGGAGAGAGCGGGCACCCGCATCAGCTGCAGGTAGTCGATCATGATCATGGAGAGGCCGCCGTGCTCACGGGCGATACGGCGCGCGCGGGAGCGCACGTCGGTCGGGGTGAGGCCGGAGGCGTCATCGATATACATCTTGCCCTTCTCGAGCAGCAATCCCATGGTGGAGGAGAGGCGTGCCCAATCCTCGTCGTCGAGCTGACCGGTACGCACCTTGGTCTGGTCGATGCGCCCCACCGAGGCGAGCATACGCATGATGATCTGCTCGGAGGGCATCTCCAGCGAGAAGATGAGTACCGGTTTCTCGGCGGTGAGGGCCGCGTGCTCGCACAGGTTCATGGCAAAGGTGGTCTTGCCCATGGAGGGACGGGCCGCGACTATGATGAGGTCCGAGCGCTGCAGACCGGCGGTCATCTTGTCCAGATCCCCATAACCGCTCGACACCCCGGTCACGCCGTTGTGAGGGGTCTTGAACAGCTCTTCAATCTTGTCGACCGTCTGCTCGAGGATCAGCTTGAGCGGCTGCGGCCCCTCGTTGGCGCTGGTACGCTGTTCGGCGATCTGGAACACCTTGCTCTCGGCCAGATCGAGCAGATCGCCCGAGGTGCGTCCCTGCGGCTCGTAGCCTGCTTCGACTATCTCGTTGGCGACCGAGATCATCTCCCGCACGACCGCCCGCTCACGCACGATTTCGGCGTAGGCATTGATGTTGGCGGCACTAGGGGTGTTCTTGGCGATCTCCACCAGATAGGCGAAACCACCGGACTCCTCCAGCTGCTCCGAGCGCTCCAGCTCCTCTTGCAGCGTGATGAGATCGATGGGATTGCCCGCATTGGAGAGGCGGGTCATGGCCTGGAAGATCAGCCGGTGAGGGCGGCTGTAGAAATCCTTGTCGATCACCCGTTCGGCAACCCGATCCCAGGCCTCGTTATCCAGCATCAGGCCGCCCAGTACGGACTGTTCGGCCTCAAAAGAGTGGGGAGGAACTTTCAGCTGTTGTGTCTTGGCGTCTTTTTTCGCCGTCACTTGCTCTGCCATACACATAAAAACCGCAGCGGGAAGGGGACGGGAATTTTACAAAAGAAACCCCGCCATCGCGAGTGCTAATGCACGCTATTCACTTCTGTCTGACTCAAGCGCTCTCCTGATGGTCAATGGCGCCGCTTGCTGATGAAATATGCCGCTATCTCATACCATGATGAAGGGCCAGACCAGGGTCTGATCCTGCTGCTTGGCTCTCGTTTTGTTGCGCAGCTTGCGTTCCTTGCGGCTCGGTCGTCGATTTTTCATCGCCATTCTCTCCTCTGATTGCCCCGGAATGGGGTGTAATCTGTTCATGAATAATTCATGCCAACGATGTTAATCATAGCCGCAAGCTGCACTACAACGAGGGACAGGCAGCCTGTCATGCACCTCGCTGAGCTTGCTAAAGCAGACCATGTCCCCATCCACTGATGAGAGTGAAAAGAGTCAAAATGAAAAAGATGCTGACCCTGTTTGCCGTGATCCTGGCCATTGGCCTGGGGGCACCCATTGCCGAGGCCAAGAAATTTGGCGGCGGTAAATCCTTTGGCAAGAGCTACAAAACAGCTCCGGCCCAACCGGCGGCCAAACCCGTCGACACCAAGAACCCGGCAGTCGGGGCTCAGGCCGCACCGAAGAAAGGCGGCATGATGGGCGGCCTGCTCGGCGGCCTGCTGGCCGGTGGTCTGTTCGCTTACCTGCTGGGTAGCGGCGCCTTCGAAGGTCTGCAAGGCATGGACATGCTGCTGATCGCGCTGCTGGCGTTGGGCGCCGTCTTCCTGTTCCGCGCCATGCGCAAGAGCAAGGCCCCCTCACCTCAACCACAGACGGCCTACGCCGGCTATCAGCCGCCATCGGCTGCGCCGCAGCAGTTCGAACAGAGCAGCAGTGCGCCGCAAGCGACCGGCTTTGCCGACAGCGACGTGCCGTTCCGTCTGCCGCCAGGTTTTGACATGAACAGTTTCCTGTCCGGTGCACGCGATCACTATCGCACCCTGCAAGAAGCCTGGAACGCAAACGACTTGGAAAAAGTGCGTGAGTATGTGAGCCCTGAGTTGTTCGAACAGCTCAAAGCCGAACGCGCAGAGCTGACCGGCGAGCAGCATACCGAAGTCATGTATGTGGATACCCAGCTGGTGCGTGCCGACTACGGCAGCGACTGGGCCCAGGTCAGCGTACGCTTCAGCGGCCGCTACATGGACCGTCAGGAGCAGGTCGAGGAAGACATCAAAGAGGTGTGGCACCTCGAGCGTAACCTGGCCAGGGACAATGCACCCTGGCACATTGTCGGTATCGAGCAGCTGTAAACGCTCTTTATCCTGCGAAGACTACAGAGGCGGCCCAAGGCCGCCTCTGTTATTTTTAACTCCCTGCGTGCCCTCTCCAACCCCCTCCCCTGCAAGTCCAGCCACAGCCCCTCAATATGGTCGCTATGAGAATGGTTCGTGATTGTGTAGTATGACCGCCCTTTTTTTGTTCAATTCCCGTTCACCGAGGCGTGGTTCATGGCTCTCTCTTTTCTGCGTAGCGGCAACATGCCTCGTTTGCTGGCCAGCCTGCTGTGCTGCGCAACCCTGATCCTGGTTTCCCTCGCCACTCTCTATTGGCAGACCTGGTCCATGACCCGCCAGCAGGCGCAAAATGCCGCCGAGCGTGCCATGGTGCAGATAGACAGCGCCCTCTACCACTCTACCCAGGCGGCCCGGGCCGCACTGCCGCTGGTGGGCCGCCCCTGTCACGAGGTTGCCCGCGAGCTGAGAGTACTGGTTGCCACCTCCCCCTATGTACGCTCGGTCAACCTCTCACGCCATGGTCGCCTCTACTGCTCCTCCATCTTCGACGAGATCAACCTGAAAGATGAGCTGCAAAACGGCCAGCACCAGCGGCTCAAGCTCAAAGCCGTCACCCGGCTCGGACTCAAGCCCTCGCTGCTGTTCTATCGCCTGAGCGAAGGTGATCATGGGGTAGTGGTTGCCATCAACCCCTACCACCTGAGCAAACCGCTGCAATGGCGACTTGGCGGGCCCAACAGCTGGGTGCAGATAGGTGAGCAGTGGCTCGATATCAAGGGCCGGATCCACGACGGTGTCGCCCCTGTGTTTCGGGGGTTCAACTACCCGCTCAGTTCGACGGCATTCGGCTACAGCCTCAATCAGGGATTCCCGCTGGAAGCCGTGTTGCTGCTCACGCTGAAAAAGCAGAGCACCGTCATCATCTTGATCCTGACTCTGGGCGGCCTGGCCGGTCTTGCCACCTATCGCTGGTGGAGCCATATCTCCACCCCGACCCAGGAGCTCAAGCGCGCCATCATCAAGCAGGAGTTCATTCCCTACCTGCAGCCCATCGTTTACAGCAAGAGTGGTCAACTCCATGGCTGCGAGGTGCTGATGCGCTGGCAGCACCATCGTCAGGGGTTGATCCGGCCGGATCTCTTCATCCCGCTGGCGGAGGAGAGCGGCCTCATCATACTGATGACCCAGACCCTGATGCAGCAGGTTCGTCTGGAGTTTGCCCCCCATGTGGCGCAACTGCCGCCCAGCTTTCACTTCGGTTTCAACATCTGTGCCCAGCACTGCCAAGAGATGAGCCTGATCGACGACTGCCGCCTATTCCTGGCTGCCTTCGCCAGCAATCCGGTCACGCTGGTGCTGGAGCTGACCGAGCGGGAACTGATCACCCCCTGCCAACTGACCGACCAGCTATTCGGCGAGCTGCGCCAGATGGGGGTCAAGATAGGTCTGGACGACTTTGGCACAGGCCACTCCAGCCTCACCTATCTGCAACAGTTTCACGTGGACTACCTCAAGATCGACCAGAGCTTCGTCGCCATGATAGGCACCAATGCCCTCTCTCGTCATATTCTTGACAGCACCATCAGTCTGGCCACCCGGCTGGGACTGGAAACCGTCGCCGAAGGGGTCGAAACCCAGGAGCAGGCTGACTTCCTGACAGAGCGCAACGTCAACTACCTGCAAGGCTACCTCTATGGCCGTCCGCTCACCCCGGCCCAGTTCCTGCGGCTGCTGCCCGCCCCGGTGCCGGAGCAGACAGACCCCTATCAAGCGGCATGATCCCTCAGCGACACTCGGGTGCCGATGCAACAATGTGAAACTTGTCATTAGTCTGTGGTAATGGCGTTAAACAATCTGGCAAACGTTTGTTTGCTTTATTAATGTGCAGTAGCTCAAAGGAATCAGCTCTCTTTATTTCCAATTACTGCTTTTTGCCTAGAATCGCCACACTCCTGTCATACAGGAACGATATACAGGACAATAACAACAAGAGGATTATTACCAATGAAGAAGACGTTACTGGCCGTCACCGTCTCTATTACTCTGCTCGGGCTGACCGCCTGCAATTCAGAAAACAGCAGCAAGGAGCATATTCCGCTGGATCTGACCATTGCCCATATCAATGATACCCACGCCCACCTCGACCCGACCGAAAATGCGCTGGCCATCCAGCCCACCGGCCAGGAGCTGTTCAAATTCTACGCCAAACTGGGCGGCTATCCCCGTCTGAAGTTCAAGCTGGACGAGCTGCGCAGCCAGGCCGCCAATGAAGGCCGCAACTTTATGGTGCTCAACGGTGGTGATGCCTTCCAGGGCACTCTCTACTTCACCCAGTTCAAGGGGGAAGAGGAGTCTCGCCTGCTCTCCGACATGGGTATCGATGCCATGGTGCTGGGCAACCACGAATTTGATTTGGGCAATCAGGCCATTAAAGATTTCGTCTCACGGGTGAATTTCCCTGTATTGGCTTCCAACATGGTGAAATCCAGTAGCGCCACCCTGAAAGACAGTGAAAATATTCATGAATATGTCATTAAAGAAATAAATGGCGAGAGCGTGGGTATTTTCGGGCTGGTGCTGGAAAATATGCATGATATCTCTTCACCGGATACCGATACCCAATTCCTGCCGATGATTGAAACCGCCCAGAAAATGGTCGACACCCTCAAGTCAAAAGGCGCCAACAAGATCATCATGGTCACTCATATCGGTCTGCAAAATGACCAGGCCGTCGCCAAGGCGGTCAACGGTATCGACCTGATTGTCGGCGGTCACTCCCAGACCTTCCTCGGTGACATCAACGAGATCAACACCATAGGCTACACGGCCCACAACCAGAATCCGGACGACGACAACACCTATGCCCAGCTGGTCAGTAATCCGGACGGTGGCAAGACCTGTATCGTGCAGGCCGGTGAATGGGCCAAAGGCTATGGCCTGGTCAACGTCTCCCTGAGCAAGGAAGGCCAGATCACCAAGTGTGAGGGGCGCAATACCCTGATGACGGGCGACGATTTCACCAAGGACGTGGCCAAGAAGAAAGAGCCCCTGAGTGGCAGCGAGCAGACCAATGTGGTCGACTTCATTACCAAGTCACCCGTCATCGAGATAGTGCCGGAGAACACCGCCATGCGCGATGTGATCGACACAGAGTACAAACCGGCCGTGGCCGAGCTCGAGGCCAAGATCATCGCCGACGTGCCGACCAAGTTGCCCCATGTGCGCGTGCCGGCCACCCCGGATGGTGCGGGTCTGATCGATCCCCTGGTGGCCGAATCCCTCTACTGGAAGCTCAACAAGCTCAATACCAAAGTCGACTTCACCATCCAGAACGCCGGTGGTGTGCGCGCCGATGTGAACGCGGGCCCGCTCTCCGTCGGTTACGTGATGGGCACCTTGCTGCCGTTTGGCAACAAGATCGCCGCCTTCAACCTCAAGGGCAAGGACGTGCGCGCCACCCTGGAGTACGCCGTTGACTATTCCATCGGCCACGAGACCGGGATCGGTGCCTCCAGCGGTGCTTTCCCTTACGTCGGCCACCTGAGCTACACCTATGACGGCAAACTGGCCAAGGGTTCCCGCATCACCAAGCTGGAGCTGCTGGACGCCAACGGCCAGTGGCAGCCACTGGACGATGAGAAGGTATACCGTGTCGGAGCCAACACCTATATCGCCTCCGGCAAGGATGGCTACAGCGGTCTGCTCAAGCGCGAAGAGCTGCCCAACAAGGGTGACTATGTCGATTCCGGCGTCGGTGAGAACGAGATGTTCATGGAGTATGCCGAGTCCCAGGGCACCCTCAATCCGCTGCCCTATGCGACCGTGACCTACTTCAAGCCCTGATCAGGCTCACACGCTATTGCAACGGCGCCTGAGGGCGCCGTTTTTATGGCATACTCCCCGCCCATCGATGCCGAGGAGAATGTTTGATGGCCAAGTACGACAAGATTTCCCCCGAGACCCAGCAAGAGGCGCAGAAAATTGCTCGCGCCAACCAGAAGCCGGGACAGACCAAAGAACAGACCCAGCTGATCGCCCAGGGGATCCAGAAAGGCATAGACGAATACAAGAAGCAGATGAAGGCGCGGGCTCGCGAGGCCAGTCGCCAGAAGAAGTTGCAAACCAAGGCAAAACAGCAGCCGCAAGCCGGACATGAGGAGGAGGGCAACATTGAGCTTGTCGAGGTCTCTCGCCAGCATCCTCTGCCCTGGATCCTGTTGCTGCTGAGCTGGGTTGGCTTTGCCGCTGCCTGGTTCGGGTTGCACTGAGCGCGCAAACCTTTACCTGGGATCCTCTTCACAGGCTGAGGGCAGCATGCTGGTCATCTTCCCTTCCGACTGATTAAATCCCGCCTCTTGTCGTCTGGAGACTTGCCATGAACCCGGCCCCCTTCTATTTGCTGGCACCCCTGGTGCTGTTTATCGTGACCCTGGTGCTCTATCGCATCTCTCCGCTGCGAGCCGTCGCCGCCGGCAGTGCCCGCTGGTTTATCCTGCCCGCCTTCACCCTGTTCATCCTGCTCATAGTGATCAACGGCGCCGCCGATCCCGCCCTGCGCAGCCCGGCCTTTCACTGGCTGATGCCCGGGCTTGGCTTTGCCCTGACCCTGTTTCCGGCCCTGCCCAAGGCGCTGGTGCCGCGTCTTGCCATCAAGGAGGGCGCCTTCGCCGCCCTCGGCCTGATGCTGATGAGCCTCGCCATGGTTTACTGACCGGCAGCCGCTGGCGTTGACATGACTCAAGGGGCGCTCTGTGACGAGCGTCCCTTGTACAAACAATGGCCCGTAGGCATATTGGTGACAATATCACCGGCAAGGAGGCCAGATGGACAAGTCACCCGATTTCATGGCGCAGTGGAATTATCAGGATCCCGCCGCCAGTGCCCTGCGTTTTCATGCACTTCTTCCCGAGGCGCGTGCTGCTGCCGACCTGCAACTCGAGCTGGAGTTGCTGACCCAGATCGCTCGCACCCATTCCCTGCAGCGCCAGTTTGCCGAGGCCCACCAGCTGCTCGACGAGATAGAACCCCGCCTCACCGATGCCACCCCGCGAGCCCGCCTTCGCGCCCTGCTGGAGCGCGGCCGCACCTTCAACTCCGCCGGCGACAAAGCCACTGCCAGAACCCTGTTCGAACAAGCCTGGCAGTGGGGGCTCAAGAGCAAGGAGCGCTATCTGGCCATCGATGCGGCACACATGATAGCCATAGCAGCGCCACTGGAGGAGCAGAGCCGCTGGCATCAGCTGGCCATGGAGCTGGCGGAACGCAGCCAGGATGAAAAGGTGCGCGGTTGGCTCGCCAGCCTCTACAACAATCAGGGCTGGACCCTGTTCGAGCTGGGACGCTTTGATGAAGCCAGAGTATTCCAGCAAAAGTGTCTGGCCTGGCACGAACAACATAACAATACGGCCAAGGCCTTCATCGCCCGCTGGAGTCTGGCGCGACTGACACGGGCACAGGGTCGGCATGAACAGGCGCTGGCCGAGCTGAAGCAGCTGCAGGTGGAGATGGCAGAGGCCGGCGAGCCGGAGGATGGCTATCTGTTCGAGGAGCTGGGGGAGAATGCATTGGTGCTGGACGATCCGGCTGCGCCCGAATACTTCTCCCGCGCCTGGTTTTTGCTGTCACAGGATCGCTGGTTCAAGGCCAACGAGGCGGAGCGACTGGCCAGACTCAAGCAGCTGGCCAAGCTCTAGCAAACAGCCTCTAACAAAGCAGCAGGGCGGCCAGTTGGCCGCCCTGCGCACAAGCTCATCTGCCCAAGATGACGGATGCCATCCCGACACCTGCTTCAGACCAGGCTCGTCTCTTCCCAGCCCTGCTTTTTGCGATAGATGGTGGAGGGACTGATCTCCAGCAGTGCCGCTGCCTTGGGGATGTTGCCGTCACAGCTGGCGATAGCCTGCTCTATGGTCTCTTTTTCCACCAGCCAGAGCGGGCGTATCGGCGCGTTGAAAGAAGGCAAGGTGGCACTGCCAGCCGCGGCCAGCGGCGCTGTTGCGGCCAGCATGCTACCCCGACTGCCATTCAGCGGCGGTGGCAAGATGTCAGGACTCACCAGCTCTCTGTCGTTGAGCACCACTATGTTGCGCACCACGTTTTGCAGCTCGCGCACGTTGCCAGGCCAGGGGTAATCGAGCAGCACTCGCGCCGCCTCCACATCGAAATCCTTGAAGCGCTTGTTCTCTTCCTTTGCGTAGCTCTGCAACAGGTTACGCGCCAGCAGCAGTATATCCTCGCCGCGCTCGCGCAGCGGTGGCAGGCTCAGCGGGATCACGTGCAGGCGGTAGTAAAGATCCTCCCGAAAACGTCCCGCCTTCACCTCCACCAGCGGATCCCGGTTGGTGGCGCAGACGAAGCGTACATCCACCGTCTCCAGCTTGCCGCTGCCGACCCGTTGCAGGGTACCGGTCTGGATGAAGCGCAGCAGCTTGCTCTGCAGGTCGAGATCCATCTCGCAGATCTCGTCCAGGAACAGGGTACCGCCATCAGCCAGACTGGCCGCCCCCTTGCGATCCCCCTGGGCGCCGGTGAAGGAGCCCTTGACGTGACCGAAGATCTCGCTCTCCATCAGGTCATGGGGAATGGCGGCGCAGTTGAGCGCTATGAAGGGTTGCTCGCTGCGGGGGCTGCACTGGTGAATGGCCTCTGCGCACACCTCCTTGCCGGTGCCGCTCTCCCCCGTGATGAAGACGGTCGCCTTGCTCGGCGCCGCGCTCTCTATGATGCGATAGACGGCTTGCATCGGCATGGAGGCACCGATAAAGCCGGCGAACGAGCTGCGTTCGAAATTTTCCCGATACTGGGCCACCAGCGAACTCAGTTGCTGATGTTTCAGGGCATTGCGGGCAGTGGCACAGAGCCGCTTGCCATCGAACGGTTTGGTCAGGAAGTCGAAGGCACCGAGGCGCATCGCCTCCACCGCCACATCCACGGAGCCGTGGGCGGTGATCACCACCACGGAACAGGGCAGCTGCTGTTCGGTGATCTGCTGTAAAATGTCCATGCCGGACATGTCGGGCAGTTCAAGGTCGAGCAGTACCACAGGTGGCGGGCTGGTCAGCAGCTGCGCCAACGCCTGCTGACCACAATCGGCCAACAGCACCTCATAGCCATCCTGGGCTAGATACTGTTCATAAACCACCGCCAGACTGCGGGTATCTTCCACCAACAGGACTCGAGGTTTGCTTTCAGCCACGGGAGCCATCCTTGCGATTGATTTCGTTGTCTATTTCAGGTCTTGCCCGCCATGTTACCACAGCTGGCGCGGCCTCTCTTTTATCCCGCCATTCGCAGGGAGATACAAGTAAAAACGGCTCCCTAAGGAGCCGTTTTTTTCAACGATGGGCGCTTACTTCTTGGCGTTGTCGCCATCAGCAGCCGGCTTCTCGATAGCCAGCAGCTCAACATCGAACACCAGCACGGCATTGGCCGGGATGGAACCTGCACCGTGCTCGCCATAAGCCAGCTTGGACGGCAGGAAGAACTTGAACTTGGAACCGACCGGCATCAGCTGCACGCCTTCGGTCCAGCCAGGGATAACCTGGTTGAGCGGGAAGGTAGCCGGCTCACCGCGATCGACGGAGCTGTCGAACTTGGTGCCGTCGATCAGGGTACCGGTATAGTGAACCTTGACGATGTCAGTGGCTTTCGGCTTGGCGCCGTCACCCATCTTCTCGACCAGATACTGCAGACCAGATTCGGTGCTCTTCACACCTTCTTTCTTGGCGTTGGCAGTCAGGTACTCTTCACCCTTCTTCTGGTTATCCACGGCATCCTTGTCAGCCTTGGCCTTGGTCAACTCGTTGATCTTGGCATCGTACTGCTGCAGAACCTTCTGGATCTCCTCGTCAGTCATGCTGGCTTCTTTACCCAGACCATCGGTCACACCCTTGAGGATGACGCTGTTGTCCAGTTTGATGCCGAGTTCCTGCTGACGTTCCAGGGTATTGGCGATATAACGACCCATGGAGAGGCCAATTGCATAGCCGGATTGCTCTTCAAAGCTCTTGGCATCAGCCTTGGGGGCCTCTGCCGGCTTGCTGGCTTCTGCCTTGACCTCTGCGTTGTTCGCAGCCGGCTTCTCATCTTTTTGGCAAGCAGTCAGACTCACGGCAACCGCCGCAGCCAACAGGGACACCTTCAGAAAATTGTTCATCAGTTTCTCCAAAACTCTAAATACCGCTCTCGGTTCCTTCGTGAAATGAGAGGTTTATCGTGATAAGCGCCTTATACTAACGCCGTGATCGCAGGTAACGAAAGCATGAGACAGGAAAAATGATAAAAAGTGCCATTTATCTCATCGGTATTTGTCTGATACTGACCGGTTGCGAGCGGAGCGCCCAACCGGGCCAGCAAGTCATCCTCGACAGCCAGGGGCTGCTGAGTGCGGACCTTGCCAGTGACGGCAAACAGGCCGTCGTCTCCAGTCTGGACCAGGGCACAGTCGTGTGGGACCTGGAGCAGGGCAAGGAGCGCTGGCGCTGGCGTCAGTCCGACAATCCGGACAATGTCCCCATAGTGACCCGTTTCTCGGCAGACAACAGTCATGCGGTGACCGCCACCCTGGATACCTTCGCCATCTGGCGCCTGCAAGATGGCCAGTCCCAAGGCTACTACTCGCTACCTGAATCCAAACTGAGGGACATAGCGCTGTCGGCCAATGGCCGCCAGGTGTTGATCGGGCGTGAAGATGGCAAGGCGGAGGTGGTCGACACCCAGAGCGGCCGCCGGCTGCAATTTCTCGGCCACACAGAGCAGGTCAATACGGTGGATCTCTCCGCCAATGGTCGCTACGCCCTCACCGGCGGCAACGACTACAGCGCCTATCTGTGGGATACCCGCTCAGGTCAGGTGGTATGGCGTTTCAACCACGCCGGTCGGGTGGTAATGGCAAGGCTCGATCCCCAGGGCCGTTTCGCCTTCACCGCCGACAGCCGTCAGGCCAGCATCTGGGATCTCAAGACAGGCAAGGAGGTGAGCCGCTTGCAGTTCGCGCATCGCTTCGAGGTCTACACCAGTGCCCGCTTCGCCAACGACGGCAAATGGCTCATCACGGGCGCCCCCTCCCGCCAGCTCTCCCTGTGGCAGGTGAGCGATGGCACCCAGCTGCAAAGCTGGCGCGTCTCGCCCCATCCCAAGGTGAAACCGCCGAGTGCAGTGGTCTACGGCGTGGCTTTGCGCGACAATAGCCACCTTGTCAGCGCCAGCTCCAGTGGTCTGGCCGAAATCTGGACTATCAAGTAAGGACCTAAAGGCCCATGAGTCAGCAACTTAACGATCGCATCGAAACCCTGGAAAGCCGTCTCGCTTTCGCCGAATACACGGTGGAACAGCTCAACGACGAGGTCACCACCCAGGGCCGTGAGCTGGATCGACTCAAGCACCAGATCCAGCTGCTGGTAGATAAACTGCAAAGCGTACAACCTAGCCAGATTGCCAGCATGGCCGAAGAGACGCCGCCCCCGCACTACTGAGCGGTTGTCTCTGCACCATAAAAAAACCCGCGATAAACGCGGGTTTTTTTATCGGGCCAGGCCCGGGGCACAGATCAGTGCTGGTGACCCTTGCCACCGCAACCGCCGCCGCCACAGCAACCGCCATGACCCTGCTCATCGCCGTGGTCATGACCGTGATCGTGACCATGGCCACCACCGCAGCAACCACCGTGCTCATGGCCGTGATCGTGGTCATGGTCGTGACCATGATCGTGACCGCAACCACCGGCACCGTGAACATGGCCGTGAGCCAGCTCTTCGGCAGTGGCAGCACGGACGTCCTTGATCTCGACCTTGAAGCCCAGGGTCACGCCAGCCAGCGGATGGTTGCCATCCACCTTGACGAAGGCTTCGGACACTTCAATGACGGTCACCGGACGGTGACCATCGTCAGTCTCGGCCACAAAAGTATCCCCTTCAGACACTTCCATGCCGTCAAACAACTCGCCAGGTACTTCTTGCACCAGGGTTTCGTCGTATTCGCCATAGGCCTGGCTCGGTGCCAGAGTAAGGTCGAACGCCTCACCCACGCTACGGCCTTCCAGCTCGGCTTCGAGGCCGGAGACCAGATAACGGGTACCGTGCAGATACACCAGAGGCTCTTTACCGACAGTGGTGTCGATGACTTCACCATGTTCGTCAGTGACTGTGTATTCCAGCGTAACCACGCTCAGGGGAGCTACTTTCATGTCAGGGATCCTGCGGATAGAAAAAAACGGGCTCAGAATACCTCAAAAAGGTGGCCAAGCATATGGTCGGGGCCCCTCCGTCATGATGAAAAAGTCATCACTGCGAAACGGGATGAGCCTGACTTACGCCCCTTTTCTGGTACTGCTGATGACCTCACTCGGGACGAAACACCCCTATGACCTGTTCGGTCTCTCGGGTTAGCTTGTCCACCTCGGCCTGCGTCTGCACCTGGGTATCCCCGCAGTCAACACAGGTCACCTTCTCGACTCCATGCTCCATATACAGCATCATGGTGTCCATTTTGCCGCATGCTGGGCACACAGCGCCGGCAATGAAGCGTTTTTTACGTCTGGTTTCCATTTTTGTTACCTCCAGGCAGCATCATATCAGGGTTTTTACATGCATCACGCCATCGAATGTCAGCATTTTTCCTCCCCTCACCTGCAGGTTGGCGGCCGCAAACGCGCGCCGCTGGGCCAGTTGCTGCGAATAACCCGGGGCGGGGCGCTGCTGCGACTTGGCCAGCATGAATTGCTGCTGACAGCGGGCAACAGTTTCTGGCTCTGCGCCGATGCCCTCGCTGCCTTCAGCCCGCTGGCAGGCTGCCATTATGATTTGCTGACTTGTTCCCCGCGGGTTGCCCAACCTGCACAGGCAGGCTGGTTGCACCCGACACAGCTACTTGATGCCCTGTTCGACAGCCTGGCCCAGTGGCAACGCCCACGCAACTGGCAAGGCGCCTATGGTTATCGCCTACAGGTGATGCTCGACGAGCTTCAGGCCTGTCCTCTCGCGCAGCATGGTGACCAGATGCTGCAAGGCGCCTGGCGGGCACTGGCAGGCCAGCAAATGGGCAGTGACGCCGCCTGGCAGGCGTGCCTCTCCCAGCGAGGCATGACAGATCCGGGCCTAGCGGCCGATGCCCTGAGCGCCCAGTGGCAGCTGCTGCAAGCTGTGCGCCTGCTCAAGAGCGGCAGCAAACGGGAACTGGTGATAGCCAAGCTCGGCTACCGGGACGAAGAGGCTCTCGCCCTGGCGTGTCAGCACTGGCTTGGCGCCAGCCTGGACCAGCAAGTGCCCGCCTGATCGCCCCTGATTGCCATGACCCGCACAGACACGCCATAGGGTCAGCAAGGTGAATAAATGGGTGAAATGAGTCCAGTTTTACGGCGCGCGGTCGCTAATAACGGGAGGGCCATTTCGCCTATAATCCTTTATGCTAGGGGCCTGAATTGACTGATACCGTTTTGACTCACAGGACATCTGCCATGAAAAGCAAGGCCAACCAATCCCAGGGCATGTTGCTGTTTCATCTCTCGGCCAAACAATCCTTTGCCATCGGCACCCTCAAGGTGAAGGAGATAGTGCCTTACACCCAGCTCACGGCCATGCCGCACTCGCACCCGACCGTGCTCGGCGCCGCCAGCATGCGGGGCACCACAATCCCGGTGATCGACATGGCCATGGCGGTGGGTTATCGCCCTATCAGCAAGGAGGAGATGCCGAGCTGCTTCATCATCATCACCGACTGTCGCCGCACCCTGGTGGGCTTTCTGGTGCGCGGCATCGACAAGATCACCGAGTGCAACTGGCGCGATATCGAGTCCCCTCCCGCGGCTCTCGGCCATAACGTGTTCGTGACCGGGGTGACCCGGGTCAACGACCAGCTGATCCAGTTGCTGGATGTGGAACTGATACTGTCACGGGTCTACCCGGACGACCCCAGCCACCTCTATCCGGTGCTGACCGATGTGCAGCGGGAGCGGATCAAGCCGATGCGGATCCTGCTGGTGGATGACTCCTCCGTCGCCCGCCGCCAGCTGACGGCCGCCCTCGACTACATCAATATTCCCTACGAAGTCTGCACCAACGGCAAGGATGCGCTGGCCCTGATGCAGGCTCGCGCCAGCCAGAAGACCCCCATAGATATCCTGGTGAGCGACATAGAGATGCCGGGACTCGACGGCTATGAACTGGCCTTCGAGGTGCAAAGCGATGCGACGCTGGCGGGTGCCTACATCATCCTGCACACCTCGCTCTCCAGCGAGATCAGCGTGGAACGGGCCCATCAGGTGGGTGCCCACGAGGCGCTGACCAAGTTTGAGGCCAACGAAATGGTCCAGGCCATGTTGCGCGGTGCCGAGCACCACGACAGCCTGCTGGCCTGACCCAAATCGGCGAGAAGCAGCCCTTCTCGCCGTGCTTTTCATTGCCCTGATGCCTGTTTCGGACCCCATCATGCTCATAGAGAGTCACTTCCATGCCCCCTGGTGGGCGCGCAATCCCCATCTGCAAACCATATTGCCAAAGTGGTTGCGACGAGCCCCCGCCCGTTTCGTGCCTGAACGTTTTGAACTGACAGACGGGGACTTCGTCGATCTCGCCTGGAGCGGTGACATCAGCCAGGGGGAGCGGCCACTGATAGTGCTGTTTCACGGCCTGGAGGGGAGCATCCACTCCCACTATGCCAAAGGGTTGTTTGCCCATCTGCAGCGCCAGGGGGACGAGGCGGTACTGATGCATTTTCGCGGCTGCAGCGGCGAACCCAACCGCCTGCTGCAGGCCTATCACTCCGGTGCCATCGAGGATGCACAGGCGCTGATCGCCGAGCTGGGGCGGCGTTTTCCCGGCAAGCCGATGATCGCCATCGGCTATTCACTGGGGGGCAACATGCTGGTCAATCTGCTGGCGAGGGCCTGCCCGAAGGAATTGAAGGCAGCCGTGGTGATCTCGGCACCGCTACAGCTCGACAGCTGCGCCGATCGGGTCAATCAGGGATTCTCGCGGGTGTACCAAAACTATCTGCTGCGCACCATGCGCCATAACCTTCAAAGCAAGATCCGTCGCCAGGCCGAGGCGGGCAAACGCTGGCAGCCCCAGCAGGTACAAGCGATTACTACCCTGCGCGACTTCGACGAGCAGGTCACTGCTCCCCTGCACGGCTTTGCCAGTGCGGACCACTATTACCAGAGCTGCTCGGGTCTGGGGCTACTGGCACGCATCCCCATTCCTACCCTGGTGATCCATGCCGCCGACGATCCCTTCATGACGGATGCCGTGATCCCGCGGCCGGAGCAACTCTCACCCATGGTGCGTTACGAGTTGAGCCGGCGGGGAGGCCATGTGGGCTTCCTGCACGGCACGCCCTGGCGGCCTCGCTTCTGGCTGGAGGAGCGCATCAGCCAATGGTTGCAGGAGCAGACTCAGGGGGCTATCAGGTAGCCGTTGCGGCCCGTTTCCTTGACCCGATAGAGCGCCTCGTCAGCCCGTGCCAGCATGTCGGCAACCGACTCCTCTTCACGCCACAAGGCAATGCCCTGACTCACAGTCACATTGGGTGAGACCTCTGACTGCGCATGGGGAATGGCACGGGCCGCCAGGGCGGCGGCGATCCGCCTGGCAATGTCTGCGGCGAGCAGGGCATCGGCGCCGGGCAGCAGGATCACGAACTCCTCCCCACCATAGCGAGCCACGACATAGACCAGCTGTCGCACCGCCTCACGCAGGCAATCCGCCACCGCAATCAGGCAGTTATCCCCTTGCAGGTGACCGTAGTGGTCATTGAAGCGTTTGAAGAAATCCACATCCAGCAGCAGGATGGCAAAGTCACCATGCTGCTGTCGCACCTCGGCCAGGATCTGCTCGCTGACCCTGGTAAAATGGCGCCGATTGGCCAAGCCGGTCAAGGGATCCTGTTTGGCCATGCCATCGAGCTGACGGGCCAGCGCCAGATTTTCGTGTTCCCGAGAGACCGCCAGCACGAACCAGCCGTTCAGTATGCGCCGCCCTGTCTCCAGCAGTATGACGAGGCAGCCCACCGCCAGTCCGTGCACTATGGGAAACGGCACCCTGACAAACAGGGCTTCCAGCAACAGAAAGAGCAAGGGCGGAACGCTGAAACAGTAAAACAGCCGCGCCTCGCAATAGAGGGCGATCAGCGCCGTCATCAGCAGCAAGCTGATAAGGTCGAACGCCAGACTGAAGCCCCCCCTCAGCTCAACCAGGGCGATGGCATAGCCAAACAGTGCCCAGGCAAGGCCCCACAGCAGCGCCCCGGCGCACAAGCAGGGCCGCCAGAGCGCCAGCGGCTGCCTCGACAACCAGCGCCAGCACAGGGGAAACAACAGGCAGGCCAGGGTCATCAGGGTAAGCTGCATCTCATAACGCCAGGGCAGTATGCGGGCAACCACCAGATGGGCATCCTGATAGACATAGAAACGGGCAAGCAGGAACAGGAGTGCCAGCTGGTTGACGGCCCAGAACCAGAACAACCCCTTGCTCAGGGCGTGGCGGCGCGATTCGCACAGATGGTGATCAAAGCGAGTGGAGAGGCGACGTTGTTCATCAGTCAGCATGGTCACACCCGCTTGCAGCCCGATAAACTCCTTGCGCTTGCTGACAACCGATAGACAATATCCACACGTTCGTAACTGAAGATGACCCCATGATTATCCCCTGGCAAGACTTGGACTCCGATACCCTCAACAACCTGCTCGAACACTTCGTCCTGCGGGAAGGCACCGAGTACGGTGAGCATGACGTCAGCCTGGCTGACAAGGTCGACGAGGTCAGACAGCAGCTGAAGCAAGGTCTGGCCGTGATCGTCTACAGCGAACTGCACGAGAGCATCAACATAGTGTCAAAAGCGACCTTCAGCAGCGCACCGGTGGACGATATACCGGAATAGCCAGGTGATTGCCATCCCAATCTGGGCCTTGCCACCTCAACAGGCATGATGGCGCAACAAACCTGACAGTTCCCGCCCGGGGTCAGGCCTTATACCGGACATAAAAATGGCCCGCCGAATCATCGACAGGCCATTTGGGGCAAAGCATGTGCCTGAGCAGAGGGATCTATTCAGCGATCAAGGCTCAATTCTGAATGAATAAAGCACCACTCTGGATCACACCGAATAAAAATAGATGTCATTCACACTAATATAAGTGGATGCACATATTTCCCGCCAAGGCGGAAAATCCCTATCGTAAATACAATAAATAAAAAGAGAATCTCATAACAATATTACCTAAATATGACAATAAAATTCTCCCATATCAACACAGGACTCATGTCAACGCACCCATCCCCTATTTCGTTACCGACTCGCCACGACCAATGCCGTAGTAGTGAAAACCATGCTCCTTCATGCGACCCGGATCAAACAGGTTGCGACCATCCACGATCAGCGGCCATGTCAGCGCCTGCTTGATGGCGACGAAGTTGGGGGCCTTGAAGTGGTTCCACTCGGTGCAGATCACCAGGGCATCCGCACCGAACAGGGCGGCCTCCTTGGTGCCCATCAGCCGCAGCTTGTCACAGTTGCCATAGAGGTGCTGGGCCTCCTGCATGGCCTCGGGATCATAGGCCTGCACAGTGGCGCCGGCTTGCCAGAGCGCTTCCATCAGGGCCCGGCTCGGCGCCTCGCGCATGTCATCGGTATTGGGTTTGAACGCCAGCCCCCACAGGGCGATGGTCTTGTCCGCCAACGAGTCACCCTGAGCGCTGAAGAAACCGGACAACAGCTCGTAGAGCCGCGACTTTTGCTGCTCATTGACCCGCTCCACCGCCCGGATCAACGGCGTGTCATATTGCAGTTCCTGGGCCGTTGCCAGCAAGGCTTTGACATCTTTGGGAAAACAGGAGCCGCCATAGCCACAACCAGGGTAGATGAACTGATAGCCGATTCGCTGATCAGACCCTATCCCCTGGCGCACCATCTCGATGTCGGCACCGACTCGCTCGGCAAGCCCGGCCATCTCGTTGATGAAGCTTATTTTGGTAGCCAGCATACAGTTGGCAGCGTACTTGGTCAGCTCGGCGCTGCGCACATCCATGAACAGGATCCTGTCATGGTTACGGTTGAACGGCTCGTAAAGCTCGCGCATCAGCTGGCGGGAGGCTTCGTTGCTGGTGCCGACCACGATGCGATCCGGCCGCAGACAATCCTGAATGGCGGAGCCCTCTTTCAGAAATTCGGGGTTGGAGACCACATCGAAAGCAAAAGAAACGCCTCGTTGCTGCTGGAGCACCTCCACCTTGGCTGCCACCTTGTCGGCGGTGCCCACCGGCACGGTCGACTTGTTGACTATGACGACGGGGGTATCGCGATGCAGGGCTATGGTTTCGGCCACCGTCAGCACATGACTGAGGTCGGCGGAACCATCTTCCCCGGGCGGCGTACCGACCGCCAGAAATTGCACCTCGCCGTGTTTGACGGCCAGCACGGCATCCGTGGTAAACACCAGGGCACCGCTCTTGATATTGCGCTGAAGCAGGGCTTCCAGCCCGGGTTCATAGATGGGAACCTGGCCGGCCATCAATTCAGCTACCTTCTGTTCATCAACATCGACACAGATAACCTGGTGGCCAACATCGGCCAGTACTGTGGCCTGGACCAGGCCCACGTAGCCACTTCCAAATACAGTAATATTCATATTGATACAACCAAAATGTCAGAGATGATGTAATTTGGAGAAACAACAATCTGGGGGGTTATAAATATTTACCACACTACTTAAGATGACAGCATGAGTTAATTGTTACCAGCTGTTTCTGGCCCATTGCAGGCCCGCTTTTATATACGATATGTTGAACATCATTTTTAGGGCTGCCCCGCCTGCTGGGCACTGATTAATATTCATTATTGGATCGCTTATGCAAGATTTTCTGCCATTTTCGAGGCCCGCCATCGGCGATGCCGAGATAAGTGCTGTCTGTGAGGTGCTGAAATCGGGCTGGATCACTACCGGCCCGAAGAATCACGAGCTGGAGCAGCAATTCTGTGACACATACGGCTGCCAGCATGCGGTCGCGCTCTGCTCTGCCACCGCCGGCATGCACGTCACCCTGATGGCGCTGGGCATAGGCCCGGGGGATGAGGTGATCACCCCCTCCCAGACCTGGGTGTCCACTATCAACATCATCACACTGCTCGGCGCCGAACCCGTCTTCGTCGACGTGGACAGAGACACACTGATGACCAGCGCCGAACTGATAGCGCCGCTCATCACGTCCAAGACCAAAGCCATCATACCGGTCCACTACGCCGGTGCCCCCGTCGATCTGGACCCTATCCTCGACCTGGCACGCCAGCACGGCATCCCCGTCATCGAAGATGCGGCCCACGCGGTAGGCACCCGCTACCGGGAGCGCTGGATTGGCGCCACCGGCACCGCCATCTTCTCCTTCCACGCCATCAAGAACCTGACCTGCGCCGAAGGGGGCATGCTGGTGACCGATGACAAGGAATTGGCGGACAAGGCCCGCATGCTGAAGTTTCACGGACTGGGGGTGGATGCCTTCGATCGCATGAGCCTGGGCCGCAAGCCGCAGGCGGAAGTGATCACCCCGGGCTTCAAGTACAACCTGGCCGACATCAACGCCGCCATCGCCTTGGTGCAGCTGGCACGTCTGCCCGAGCTCAATGCCAGACGGGCCGAGCTGGTGGCCCGCTATCAGGAAAAACTGGCCGGCCTGCCGCTGATGCCGCTCGCCGTGCCCGCCTACTCACATCTGCACGCCTGGCACCTGTTCATGGTGCGGGTCGACCCCGAACGCTGTGGTCTGGACCGGGATCGGCTGATGCAGGCGCTGCAGGAGCGCGGCATAGGCACAGGGCTGCACTTTAGGGCCGCCCATACCCAGAAATACTACCGCGAGCGCTACCCGACGCTCAGCCTGCCTCATACCGAGTGGAACTCATCGCGCCTGTGCACACTGCCACTCTTCCCGGACATGACGCTGGCCGACGTTGACCGCGTGGTCGCGGCCCTTATCGACATATTGGAGTAACGACACGTGAACAACACAGACATCAAGCTGGTTTCGGTGATCATCCCCGTCTACAACGAGGAGGCCAGCCTGCCCGTGCTGCTGAGTCGGGTTACGGCCGCCTGCGAGCTCCTGCCACAGGATTACGAGGTGATCCTCATCGATGACGGCAGCCACGACGGCTCCACCGAGATCATCAGCGAGGCCGCCGCCAAAGACGGCAGCAAGCTGGTCGGGGTACTGCTCAATCGCAACTATGGCCAACATGCCGCCATCATGGCCGGCTTCGAGACCGCCAAGGGGGATCTGGTGATCACCCTGGATGCGGATCTGCAGAACCCGCCGGAAGAGATACCCCGGCTGGTGGAGGCAGCCATGCAGGGTTATGACGTGGTGGGCACTGTGCGTCGCAACCGCCAGGACTCCTGGTTCCGCAAGACCGCCTCCCGTCTTATCAACAAATCGGTGCAAAGAGCCACCGGCGTGCACATGAGCGACTACGGCTGCATGCTGCGGGCCTACCGCCGCCACATCATAGATGCCATGCTCTGCTGCCAGGAGCGCAGCACCTTCATCCCCATCCTGGCCAACAGCTTCGCCCGCCGCACCATAGAACTGGAAGTCGGTCATGCCGAGCGGGCCCACGGGGAATCCAAATACGGCCTGATGCACCTCATCAACCTGATGTACGACCTGGTCACCTGCATGACCACCACCCCGTTGCGTCTGCTCAGCATCGTCGGCAGCGTGGTGGCGGGCATAGGTTTTACCTTCTCCATCCTGCTGATCCTGATGCGCTTCGTGATGGGCGCAGATTGGGCTGCCGATGGCGTCTTCACGCTCTTTGCCATTCTCTTCACCTTCGTCGGCGTACAGCTGCTGGGCATGGGTCTGCTGGGGGAATACATAGGCCGCATGTACACAGATGTGCGCGCCCGTCCCCGCTACTTCATCCATCAGGTCGTGCGTACCACCTCCACTCCTTCGCAACAGGAAGCTGAATAATGAAAGTTGTCGTCTTTGCTTACCATGATATCGGTTGTACCGGTATCGAGTCCCTGCTCGAGGCAGGTTACGAGATCCAGGCCGTCTTCACCCATGCGGACGACCCCAGCGAAAATCGCTTCTTCGGCTCGGTAGCCCAGCTCTGCGCCGAGCACGATCTGCCGGTCTACTCCCCCGAGGATGTCAATCACCCGCTCTGGGTCGAGCGCATCAAGGAGCTGGCACCTCAGGCCCTCTTCTCTTTTTATTACCGCAACATGCTCAAGCAGGCGATCCTGGATATCCCGACCGCCGGCGCCTTCAACCTCCATGGCTCCCTGCTGCCGGCCTATCGCGGCCGCGCGCCCATCAACTGGTGCCTGGTCAATGGTGAAACCCAGACTGGCATCACACTGCATCAGATGACAGTACGGCCCGATGCCGGTGACATGGTCGCCCAACAGGCCGTCGAGATAAACGATGCCGACACGGCGCTGACTCTGCATGGCAAGGTACGCCTCGCCGCCAAAACCTTGCTCGATGTCGAGCTGCCAAAATTGCTGGCAGGCAAGATCACCCTGACGCAACAAGATGAGTCCAAGGCCAGCTATTATGGCCGCCGTACCCCGGCTGATGGCGAGCTGCACTGGGATAACCCGGCCAACACACTCTACAACCTGGTCCGTGCCGTCACCCAGCCCTATCCGGGCGCCTTCAGCTACGCCGGTGATCGCAAGCTGACGGTGTGGAAGGCAACCCACATAGCCCAGGATAGCGACATGCTGCCCGGCACCATTCTCAGCCAGGATCCGCTGCGCATCGCCTGTGGTGAAGGCGTGTTGGAAATAGTGGCCGGTCAGGCGGAAGGGGGACTCTATGTGCGCGGCGCCCAGCTCGCCCGTGAACTGGGCCTGGTAGCAGGCATGCGACTCGGCCCCAAGGCCAGCAGTGCCCTGCGCAAAGAGCGATTGACCCGGGTGCTGATCCTCGGGGTCAACGGCTTCATCGGCAACCACCTGACCGAGCGTCTGCTTATGGACGGCTGTTACGAGGTCTATGGGCTGGATATCGGCGCCAGCGCGCTCGAGCGCTTCATTGACCACCCCAACTTCCATTTCGTGGAAGGGGACATCAGCATCCACACAGAGTGGATCGAGTATCACATCAAGAAATGCGACGTGATCCTGCCGCTGGTGGCCATCGCCACCCCCATCGAGTACACCCGCAACCCGCTGCGCGTGTTCGAGCTCGATTTTGAAGAGAACCTCAAGATCGTCCGCTACTGCGTGAAGTACAACAAGCGCATCATATTCCCCTCCACCTCCGAGGTGTATGGGATGTGCGACGATCACAGCTTCGATGAAGACGAGTCCCGCCTCATCGTCGGTCCCATCCACAAGCAGCGCTGGATCTACTCCGTCTCCAAGCAGCTGCTGGATCGGGTGATCTGGGCCTATGGCAAGAAAGAGGGGCTCAATTTCACACTGTTCCGCCCCTTCAACTGGATGGGACCGCGCCTCGACAGCCTGGACTCAGCACGCATCGGCAGCTCCCGCGCCATCACCCAGCTGATCCTGAATCTGGTGGACGGCACCCCGATCCAGCTGGTGGATGGCGGCGCCCAGAAACGCTGCTTCACCGACATAGAGGACGGCATCGAGGCCCTGTTCCGCATCATAGAGAACAAGGGCAACCGCTGTGATGGCCAGATCATCAACATCGGCAGCCCGGACAACGAAGCCAGCATCCTCCAGATGGCCGAAGTGCTGCTCGGCAAGTTCGAGGCACACCCGCTGCGCCACCACTTCCCGCCGTTTGCTGGCTTCAAGATGGTGGAGAGCAAGTCCTTCTACGGTGACGGCTATCAGGATGTCTCCCACCGCCGTCCCAGCATCAAGAATGCCCGCCGCCTGCTCGACTGGGAACCGACCATCGAAATGGAAGAGACCATCGGCAAGACCCTGGACTTCTTCCTGCAAGGGGCGGTCAGCACGGGAGTCGAGCATGATTGATGTGGGTCTGCGGATCGACGTTGATACCTTCAGGGGGACCCGTGACGGGGTTCCCCGCTTGCTGCAAACCCTCGACCGGCATCAGATCAAGGCCAGCTTCTTCTTCTCCGTGGGCCCCGACAACATGGGGCGCCACCTGTGGCGCCTGCTCAAGCCCCGCTTCCTGCTCAAGATGCTGCGCTCCAACGCGGCATCCCTCTATGGGCTGGATATTCTGCTGGCCGGCACAGCCTGGCCCGGCAAGTCCATCGGCAAGCAGCTGGGTTCCCTGATGCGCGATACCGACAGCGCCCGCCACGAGGTGGGCCTGCACGCCTGGGATCACCACGGCTGGCAGGCCAATACGGGTCGCTGGGATGAAGCGACGCTTATTCATCAGACAAGGCTGGGGGTGGATGCCCTCAACCGGATCCTGGGACGGGAGGTGGACTGCTCCGCCGCCGCCGGCTGGCGGGCAGATCCGCTCACCACCCTGGCCAAGGAGCAGTTCGGCTTTCGCTACAACAGCGACTGTCGCGGCAGCGGCCTGTTTCGGCCCCTGTTGCAGGACGGGCGGCTGGGTACGCCGCAAATCCCGGTCAATCTGCCCACCTTCGATGAAGTGGTCGGCCCTGAGGTGACGGCGGTGCAGTTCAACGCTTTCATCTTGGACAGGCTCAGCACCCCGCCACAGGTGGCGCCTCACGTCTACACCATTCACGCCGAGGTGGAAGGCATCGTCATGGCGGATCAGTTTGATATCCTGCTGAGCGAAGCCAAGGCGCGCGACATCCGCTTTGTGCCGCTGGGGGATCTGTTACCATCCGACCCTAGTCAGCTGGGCGCCGGGCGGCTGGTGCGCGGCACCCTGCCTGGGCGAGAGGGATGGCTTGGCTGCAAGGCCGATGTCTAGACCCTTACTCACATCGCGGACGTCATGATGCGCCATTGCGCTCACCACATAATGCTACAGAGGATGTCATGAAGTTGACCAAGTGGGCCCTGCCCCTGTTCTTTCTCTTGTTTTACCTGCTGCCCCTCGACCAGCGGCCGCTTTGGAGCCCCGACGAGAACCGTTACGCCGAGATAAGCCGGGAGATGGTGAGCACGGGGGATTGGGTCGTGCCCCACTTCCTGGGCTTGCGCTACTTCGAGAAGCCCATCGCCGGCTACTGGTTCAACAGCATCAGCCAGCAGCTGTTCGGTGACACCAACTTCGCCGTGCGCTTCGCCTCGGCCGCCGCCACAGGCCTGAGCGCCCTGCTGATCTTCTGGTTCGCGCTGCAGCTTTGGCAGTGCCGGCGCAAGGCCTTCCTGGCCAGCCTCATCTATCTGTCGCTGTTGATCGTCTACGGCATAGGTACCTACAGCGTGCTCGATGCCATGGTCACCCTCTGGCTCAACGCGGCCATGGTCAGCTTCTACATCATCCGCAAGGAGGGATCGCTGCGCAGCCGGATCGGCGGCTATCTGCTGTTCGGCCTGGCCTGCGGCATGGGCTTTCTCACCAAGGGCTTCATCGCCCTGGCGGTGCCCGTCATCGTCATAGTGCCCTACGTCCTCTATCAGCGCCGCCTGCTCGAGCTGGTGCGCTTCGGGCCGCTGGCCATCCTGAGCGCGGTCCTGCTGACCGCCCCCTGGGCCATCGCCGTGCACCTGCGCGAGCCCGACTACTGGCACTACTTCTTCTGGGTCGAACACATACAGCGCTTCGCGGCGGATAACGCCCAGCACAAGGCGCCTTTCTGGTACTACCTACCCATGGGGCTGCTCGGCACCCTGCCCTGGCTGGGCCTGCTGCCCGGCGCACTGCGCAAGGGCTGGCAGGATCGCAAGATAAGTCCTGAGACCCTCTATCTGCTGGCCTGGGTCATCTTGCCGTTCCTCTTCTTCAGCGTTGCCAAGGGCAAGCTGCTCACCTACATTCTGCCCTGCTTCGCCCCGCTGGCCATGCTGATGGCCGCCAGCGCCGTCGACCTGCTCAAGGAAGGTAAAGAGCGAGCTTTCAGGGTCAATGCCTGGCTGAACGGCCTGTTCGGCCTCATTTGCCTGGCGGTGCTCGCCGTGCTGGCCTTCTCCCCCAGCCACGCCGTCTACGGCGAAGAGGATCATGGGGCGCTGGCGGTGGCCATGGTCATCTTTGCCGGCTGGGCTCTGCTCGGTTTCATCCAGTTGAAGGATGTCAGCCGCCGCTGGATCCTGAGCGCGCTCTGCCCCATGGTGCTGGCCATAGGCCTGCCCTGGGCGCTGCCGCAATCCTTGATCGATTCCAAGCTGCCGGAGCGCTTCATCGAGGCCAACCAGGCCGTGCTGATGCAGTCCAGCACCCTGCTGGCCAACGATGTGGGGCTGGCGTCCTCCCTCGCCTGGGAAACCCGGCGCAGCGAAATAACGCTATTCGACAGCAAGGGCGAGGTGCATTACGGTCTCGGCTACCCGGATGCCGAGGGGCGCTACGTGGCACGCGCCGACTTCCCTGCTTTGCTGGCAGAGGCGCGTAAAAAAGGTCAGGTGGCCCTGTTGATGAAGACGGATCGGGACGGCAACACGGGCCCCGTGCCCCCCGCCGACGAGACGATAGTGAGTCATCGGCTGACCCTGCTGATCTATCACGGGGCCCAATGATGGACATACTGCTGCTGCTGCTGGTGTGCCTGCTGACCTGCGGCGGCCAGATGCTGCAAAAGCAGGCTGTCATCAGCTGGCAGCGTCAACCCTGCAGCCACTGGCAGAAGCTGCTGTCGCCTTGGCTCATCGCCAGCGTGGCGGCCCTCGGCAGCGGTATGCTGCTCTGGATCTACCTGCTGCAACGGCTGCCGCTGAGCATGGCCTACCCCATGCTCAGCATCAACCTGGTGCTGGTGCTGATTGGCTCGCGGCTGTTCTTTCACGAGCAGATCAGCTACCACAACTGGCTGGGGGCCGGCGCCATCATCATTGGCGCCCTCTTGCTGGGAGGCTTGCTATGAGAGGTGACAATACCGGGGCTGGCAAAGCACCTACGGTGACGGGGAGGCCGGCGATCAAGGGCTATCTCTATGTGCTGGGCAGCATACTGCTGGTGACCCTCGCCCAGCTCGCCATGAAATGGGGAGTCATGCAGTTGCCAGCCTGGCAGGCCAGCCTCGATATCATGCTGGCTCACCCGGTGCCGCTGCTGGTCATCACAGCCGGAGTGGGCTGCTATGCCCTGTCGCTGCTCTGCTGGTTGGCGGCGCTGCACTTCACCCCGCTCAATATCGCCTACCCCCTGCTCAGCACCAGCTATGCGCTGGTCTACCTGCTGGCGGTCACCATACCGAGCTTTGCCGAACCGCTGGAGCCGGGCAAGGCGGTGGGAGTGATCTTCATCCTGCTGGGGGCCGTGCTGGTAGGGATAAAACCGGTGGGCAGGAAGCGCAACGCCCATTAACTCATCACGGTTTGGCTCGCTATCCTCACCGTGCAAGGGCTGCTTCGTCAGCCCTTTTCTTATGATGCGGATCCCTCTGCTCACCCGGCTCATCTCCCCTTCGTCGCTGCGCGTCAGGGAACAAGTGTCACGCCAGTGAACCAGTCGGGCGGCGGTACTGACAAGCGGCGTACTTGACCGCACTCGGAACATGCCTTTATAACGGAACTCCCAAGGAAGAGAGAATTCTATGTCGGCCAAGCATCCCATCATTGCAGTCACCGGTTCGTCCGGTGCCGGCACCTCCACCTCCACCAACGCCTTTCGCTCCATGTTTCATCAGCTTGGTTACAAAGCGGCCGTGGTGGAAGGGGACAGTTTTCATCGCTACACCCGACCGGAAATGGACGTGGCGATCCGCAAGGCGCGCGAGCAGGGGCGCCACATCAGCTATTTCGGCCCCGAGGCCAACGACTTCGCGCTGCTGGAGTCCTTCTTCCAGGAGTACGGCCAGAACGGCAGCGGCCAGTATCGGCGCTATCTGCACAGCTTCGACGAGGCGGTCCCTTTCAATCAGATGCCGGGTACCTTCACCCCCTGGCAAAATCTGCCGAGCGAGACCGATCTGCTGTTTTACGAGGGGCTGCACGGCGGCGTGGTCACAGATGACCACAATGTGGCGCGTCACGTGGACTTTCTCATCGGCGTGGTGCCCATCGTCAACCTGGAGTGGATCCAGAAGCTCATCCGCGATACCTCGGAGCGAGGTCACTCGCGCGAAGCGGTCACCGACTCCATAGTCCGCTCCATGGATGATTACATCAACTTCATCACACCGCAGTTTTCCCGCACCCATATCAACTTCCAGCGGGTGCCGACCGTGGATACCTCCAACCCCTTCAGTGCCAAGGTGATCCCGAGTCTGGACGAGAGTATGCTGGTGATCCGGTTTCGTGGCATCAAGCAGGTGGACTTCCCTTACCTGTTGTCGATGATCGATGGCTCCTTCATCTCACGGATGAACACTATCGTGGTTCCGGGTGGCAAGATGGGCTTCGCGATGGAGCTGATCCTGCGCCCGCTGATCCAGCAACTGCTCGAAACCGGCAAGATCACTTAAGCCAAGGAGCTCATGATGCGGTTAGCGTTTATCTCTGTGGTATTGGCCGCCCTGCTGGGCGGTTGCAGCAGCGGCCCGGCCGCTCCGACCCTGGAGTCGGGCACCATGGTGGTGCGACCGGCTGCGAGCTGGCCGTTTGGTGCGACGCCGCGCTACGCGCTGGCCGAGCAGTTCCAGTATGCGGGTGAGAGTGCCGAGGGCTGGCTGGTGCCGGTTCAGCAGGCGGTCAATCAGGAGCTGGGCAGCAAGGGCTGGCAGAGCGTGCCCCTCGATGAAGCGGATCTCTGGGTCGCCATCGGTGTTGCTGGCAGCAAGGACTTGAGCGATGGCGAGATCTTCGCCCGCCTCGGCATGACCCCCGGGCTGCAAGCCCAAGTGGGGGCACGCAAGGGCACCCTGGCCATAGTCCTGCTCGACCGGCGTACCCAGCAGGCGGTGTGGAGCAGTGCCATCCAGCTCGCCAGTGACGTTGCCATCCCCGACGAGTCACGCCGCCAGCTGAGCCAGCAACTGGCTGGCCAGATGCTGGACTCCCTGCCCGCCCGCTAGCACGGGTCTTTTCCCCTTGAAACAAAACGGCCTGCGAGAGCAGGCCGTTGTGATCACACCATGACGATTACTTGCGCTGACAGGTCAGCAGGGTCACATCTTTCTGACTGAGGATGGCCTGTTTCTCCTGATTCCAGAAGGTGGTGACACCATCGGAATACTTGGCGCCAGACTCCGCTTCTACCCGGCCCAGCTTGTGATACACACCGGCGTACGGGAACTGCACCATGTCGGCCTGAGCATCATAGGTAATGGCCAACAGCTCTTCCCCGCACTGGTACTGGCTGTACTGGTACTGGGTCGGCTGGGGCATGCTGCAGGCCGCCAGCCCCAGCAGGGGAAGTAACACTATCAAGTTTTTCATTGCACTTTCCTTATGTCATGGCGTTATCGACGGGACAAATCACAGCTATCAGGCTTCAAGAATTTGATAACTATGGGTAATTTCTACCGCTTTTTCCAACATCAGGGAGACGGAACAATACTTTTCCATCGACAGATCCACCGCACGGGCCACCTGCTTCTCGGCCAGCCCCTTGCCGGTGACCACAAAGTTGAGGTGGATCTTCTCGAACACCCGCGGTACCGACTCCACCCGCTGCCCTTCCAGTTCCACATGGCAGGCGGTCACGGATTGACGTGCCTTCTCCAAAATGGAGACAACGTCGATCGAGCTGCAGCCGCCCACCGCCAGCAGAATCATCTCCATCGGGCTGGCACCTTCGCCGGGGTTGGCGCCGTCCAGGGTCACCTGATGACCGGACTCACTCTCGCCGACAAACTTCATGCCTTCCACCCAGCTGACCTTGGCTTTCATCTCACATTTCCTCTTAATGACGACATATCTGACTGACATAGCATACCCCAGACGGCGCCCAATCGGCATATGTGAGCCATTTTCGCGAACTTCGGTGCTAACTAGATCAAAATCAACATCTGATGCCCCCAAGTTCCCTAAAATGGCGCAGATAGCGCAGCAGGCATCAAGGGGATCTGGCAAAAGCCCTCAAAGCCTTGTCAGCACAGACAAAGGCTCTTATCCTACTGCGACTAATACAAGGAATGGCAAGGTTGGCAGCTTGCCCGGACGCACGAGTCCATAAAAAGACACTACAGAGGAATTCTCATGGTCATTGGCAAACCGCAAAGCGATCCCACCCTGGAATGGTTCTTGTCGCACTGCCACATTCATAAGTATCCCGCCAAGAGCACCCTGATCCATGCGGGTGAGAAAGCGGAGACCCTCTACTACATCGTCAAGGGCACTGTGGCCGTCTTGATCAAGGACGATGAAGGCAAGGAGATGATCCTCTCCTATCTGAACCAGGGCGACTTCCTGGGCGAGATGGGCATGTTCGAGGAGAGCGAGAATCCAGAGCGTTCCGCCTGGGTGCGCGCCAAAGGCTCCTGTGAAGTAGCCGAGATCTCTTACAAGAAGTTCCGTCAGCTGATCCAGGTCAACCCGGACATACTGATGCGTCTCTCCGGCCAGATGGCGACCCGACTGCAGCACACCAGTCAGAAAGTCGGCAACCTGGCCTTCCTGGACGTGACAGGCCGGATCGCCCAGACCCTGCTCAATCTGGCCAAACAGCCGGACGCCATGACCCACCCGGATGGCATGCAGATCAAGATCACCCGTCAGGAGATTGGCCAGATCGTCGGCTGCTCCCGTGAAACCGTTGGCCGGATCCTCAAGATGCTCGAAGAGCAGGAGCTGATCTCAGCCCACGGCAAGACCATAGTGGTGTTTGGTACCCGCTGACAGGGTTCCCTGACGGCTCAGCACAGAGCCGTTGGATAAAAAAGGCTGCCACGGCAGCCTTTTCTGATCGTCTCCCCTATAATCGCGAACGCCCTTCCCCAGCCTCAATCAAGCGAGTGTGTATGCATCTTCAATGTCCCGTTTGCCGCAGCCCCCTGCATCTTCACGAAGCATCCCGCGGGGTCTATTGCGACAACAAGCACCATTTCGATCCGGCCCCGGAAGGGTATCTGGATCTCATTCCCGGCAAAAAGAATCCCAAGGACAGCGACAGCCGCGCCCTGATGCGCGCCAAGCGCCACTTCCTGGAACAGGGCCATCAGGCGCCGCTGGTAGACGCCATGGCGGCCTTGCTCGCCCCCCTCGGTGCCCATGAACTGATCCACCTCGGCTGCGGCGAAGGTTACTACTGCCGTGCCCTGGCCGAGCGCCTGCCCAAATGGCAATTTGGCGGATTCGATCTGGCCAAAAACGCCATCTTCGCCGCCAACAAGGTACAGCCTGAAGCTCAGTTCATCATCGCCGATCCGGCTCGTGCCCCGCTGCAACCGGGCACGGCCCAGGTGCTGCTGGTCAATGATCTCAAGGTCAAGACAGAGCTGCTGGTCAGCTGGCTGGCACCGGGTGGTTACCTGCTTTACCTGCAGCCAGGCCCGCGCCACCAGTGGCAGCTGAGAGTCAGCCTCAACCCTGTCAGCATGGAACACCCCCTCAGCTGGCCAGCCCTCGGCGGCCTCAACCCCGTGGGTCAGGAGCGTTGCCAGTTCACCATGACCATGGATCAGAGCCTGCGCAGCTTCATTCTGGAAACCAGCCGACTCGGCTGGCGTGCCAGCGCGGAGCAGCGTCACGCCTTTACCCAGCAGGGACCGGATGAACTGGAGCAGGATCTACTGCTGAGCCTGTGGCAAAAGCCGCTCTGATTGCGCTCATTCCCATGAAAAAAGGCCCTGACGGGCCTTTTTTATTGAACGAATACAGACGTCACAGCTTGATCCAGGCATCCCCCCAGGCCGTGCCCTTGCCAGGCTCATAGGCCCAGGCCGCGCCCGCACACCAACCGGTATAGGGGTGGGGCTTGCACTGGTAGTTGCCCCCCAGATTGCTTACCTTGTCCCCCGCCTTGTAGGCCATCCCTGCTTTGTAAGGGGGGTTGCCATCCGGTGGCGTGGTGCCGCCACTGCCCTTGATCAGGATCTCGTGGGTCGCACTGCGACTGAGCCCCTTCTCGTCGGTCACCTTGAGCACGAAACCGTAGCGGGTGTCGCTGACCGGCGTGGCAGGCAGGGTGGCGCTCAGGGTGGACTGGGTCAGATCCGAGGCGCTGGCCCCGGCGGGCAGGGTCCAGGCATAGCCGAGCGGTTTGCCTTCCGGATCGCTCGAACCCTGGCCGGAGAGCAGCACTGTCGCACCGCCCAGCGCCTCGCTCGGGCCGCTGATATTGGCCACCGGCGGCAGGTTGGTGCCACCGCCGTTGTCCTCGATCACCACCTCGGGGAAGAAGTGCTGCACGCACTGACTGTAGTCCCGCGCCTTGAACGCGCTAAAGCGGGTCTGGTAACCCACCAGCTTGCAGGCGTAGCTCTTGCCGCCATTGGGATTGCCCGGCACATAGCTCCAGTCATTCTCCCAATAGATGGGCAGGGCACCGGCGCCCGCCTCGTCAAAGTACTTCATATTCTTGCAACCAAGCACCTCGTCTGCCGGCACAGGCACCCCCAGATACTGGGCCTGGGCCTGGTAGTAGGTGATGCGGTTCTGGGACTGGGCGTGTTCGGCCGTGCCACCGCACTCCACGCCGCCGTTGATGATCTGGGTGGTCACCCCGAAGCCCGGCACCAGACCATTCTGCCTGTCGTGGTCATTGGGCTGCCATGTGCCGTCGATCACGTGCAGCATGGAGGGCTTGGGCGGCTGCGGATAGACGAAGAAGAAGACGGCACTGGCCAGGTTGAGCCAGGTGTCCGCCACTTTTTCCGGGTTGTCCAGCAGGGTACGCACTGTGCCGAACATGGCCTCGGAGAAGGGGCCGTAGTTGTAGTTGTAAGAGAGCTGCTTGGCGCCACGACCGAAGTAGCTCTTGAACTCGCCGTTCTCGAACTTGCCGCATGGCCACTGCTGACCCTGCCACACATCCGGCCGACACTCAGCGTTGTAGCCGCCGCGCATCTGCTCGGTCCAGCCCATCTCCCGCACCCAGACCAGGCCCTGGCGCCACTCGGGCTCGGGTCGCCAACTCTCGTGACCGCCGGTCTCCTGAGCGAAGTGGGCAAACATGGTGGCCAGCGACTTGCGGCAGATGGCCTCGGCATTGCGACCGTCGCTGTAATCACCGCAAAAAGCCGGGAACTTGGCCACCGCCTGCAAAAAACCGCGATAGGTGTATTCCGGGGCCCGCAGCGGGAACAGGAAGTTGAACTGGGACTCGCTGATCACCCCCTCGACCCGCTTGACGTTGGCAGGGTTGAGCGGCAACCCGGGGGCCACCGCCTCGACCACGGCATTGTCGCGGGTCGCGATGGAGGCCTTGACTGCCGCCATGGCCGGGAAGTCGGTGAGCGCTTTCTCCTTGGCATCCAGCTCGCTCTGGCTCAGGTAGACGGGCGTGCCTTCGGTGGCACCGCTGCCCCCCTCCACCGGAGGCGTGATGCCAGCGCCGTCATCGGGCGGGGTCGCCTCGCCGTCACCCATCAGGGCCCACGGAGAGTCCCATTCATTGGCCCCTTGTACCCCCGGGCTCTGGCCCGGATTGGCGTACCACTTGGCTTCATAGATCTTGCCGTTGAAACTGACCTGGCTGCCGCCACTGTAACCCTGATTGATGTCATACAGGGCGGCGGCCCACAGCTGACCGCTCAGACAGAGTCCGGCCAGCAGGCTGGCCACAGAGGACTTTCTTATCATCATCGTTACCTCTTGCTAGATAAAAGGCGGGGCTTGGCCCCCGCCTGTGGTACCTCGCATTGCGCGAGGAAAAAGCGTCTCAGCGCGTCAACGGCATGCCGTTGACCGTGTAGCCGAGACCGGCCGGTGCCGGCGTGAGCAGAGCGTCACTCTGCACCTGATTGCGGCACAGCACGCTGGCGCTGCGCGGCTCGCTGGCAGTGGGCACGTTGACGTGGAACTTGTTCATCACGCTGGCGCTCAGGCGGTGGTTGGCCAATCTGAAACGCAGCAGCCCATCACGGGTCTCCACCTGCAATTGGCAATCCCCCGTCCCGAGCCGCTCGCTGTCATCGCCATAGGTAAAGCCATAAGCACCGTGCAAGACCGGATAGAGGTAACCGGGCAGTTGCCTCTGCGGATCGTAGTAACCGACCAGCGTCGTCACCGGCACCCCGAAGGCGTCAGGTTTACGCTCCACCGCCAGGTCCGCCAGCGGCCCCTCGTTCCAGCGTGCACCGTCCGAGGTGTAACTCTTCTTGAAGCCACGGGAGACGGTGATCTGCTGGCCGTTGATGAAGAGGGTGCTGTTGTAGCCAGCGTCGTGATCGACAGTGAAGATGCGGCCACGATTGACCGCCGAGGCCAGCGGCAGCTGGATGTTGCGGGTCCAGTTTCCATCCCACATGGCCACCTTGACCAGGTCGTACTCGGCCAGCAGGGCGGCCAGTTTTACTTCCCCCAGATCACTCACGGGTGCCGTGATCTGCTCGGAAAGGTCGACCTTGTGACGGTAGGGCTCCATTTTGGCGCGGCTCTCGTTCCACTTGCTGAAACCCGTGGCGGAACTGGCATCAAACACTGCCTTGCTCTCGAGGAAGCGCTGGATGATGGCTGCCGAGTTGGGGGTGTAGAGCGTAAAACGGTTGAAACCGGAGAGCGGTGCACCGCCAGCCATGGCATCGAGACCAAAGGTGCGGCTGTGGAACGGCGCCTGACACTGGCCATCCAGACAGGTGCTCTGGCCGCTGCGGGTTGCGAAGAAGTTGGGAATGAAGCGGTTTTTGTCGCCATCCCAGCCCCAGGTGGCATTGATCTGGTCGGCGCTGCGATGCACAGAGCCGGCAAAACCGCCCACATAGTGACCAAGGCCGTAGTTGTGACCCACCTCGTGGCTGAACTCGTTGCCAAGAGAATCGTCGAGCGTGACTATGCCGCCCCCGCCGGAGCCGCCATGTACCTTCACCCCGTTGGCGTAGTTGCCGCGACTGTTGTGGGCAGCCAGCTGGGCCACCACATAGGGGTGGCTGCTCTCCCCCTCCCCCGCCGTGCTGTTGATGCCGTAGTTGGCATTGTCGATGCCATGGGAGATGAGCTCCTTGCCGATGCGCTGGCGCATGGTGCCGTCGTGCCAGCCCCCTTCGCTCGGATCAAAGTCGGTGAGCAGGGTGCCATCCGGCAGCATCACCTCGGGCAGCGACAGGGGGGCATATTGACTCACGATGAGACGGCTGGCAGGTATGGTCTGGAAGTACTCCCGATGCGCTTCGGGATCCTTGGCAAAGGCAAACTGGTTGCGCGGTGTGGTCAGCATGCCGATGTCGATGGTGTGGATCAGCAGCTCCCCCGGTGCCCCCACCTTGAGGCCCGTCAGCTCGCCGTGGAGCTGGTTATGACTGAACCACAAGCTGAGTCCAGGTACTATCCACTTGGAGGGCAGTACCCCGCTCCAGGCATCGCTGGCGTAGGTGATGCCGTTATTTTCCAGCTCACCGTCACGGATCCACTGACCGCGCACAAATTTGAACTGCTGACTCTGACCACGGGAGAGTGTCACCTGACGGCCACTGAAAGTGACAGTCGAGTCGTAGCCGGCATTGGAAGCGAGGCGCACCATCTTGCCTTCCAGCGCCGCATCCGTCGGCAAATAAACGTTGCGCACCCAGCGCCCGTCTGCGGTCTGGATGGACACAAGCGCATGGACTCGCAACTTGCTCAGCAGGAAGGCGCCGGCCGGATCACCCAGCTTTGCCAGTTCGCTGCTGCTGTTGATGACGCTTGTGGTACCGGGGCCCGGGGTGAAATCGCCCCCCTCTTCGGGGGAACCCTCCAGGTAGTAAGCGGTTTTGGGTAGTTTAGAAGGTGGGTTGAGTCCCATTGAGCCGAGCAACTTACCCGTCCCATCATAGGCCATCACCACCATGGGAGCTGTGCTGTCGGCTTGCATCGGCCTGACCAGCAACAGGCTCTTGCGCAGAGCGGTGAGACGGGGCTGATTGTCCCCCTCACGAGGATGGGCCGGCAGGATCTGGCTCTGGGCAAACTGCACCCTGGCCGCCAAGGATCCTTGCAAGTCATTCTGTGGGGTTGTGCCGTCGAATACCAGGGCAGGGACTGCCTGAGTGGCGGCCAGCAGAGAACCGCTTGCCAGCACTGCGGTGATCAGGCTGGCAATACGGGTAGTGTGTATGGTCATCATGACGCTCGCTGTTGTTGTGGGAAAAAGAAGGGGCATGCCAAGCATGCCCCCGGTTGGTTCACAGAAAGGCTAGTTGACAAAAAAGTTAATTACAGGTGGCGGCGCCCAGGTCTTGCCAGACGTCGTGCTGGCCGGGCTCATTGCCCTTGGTCCAGTACTGGGCCTTCCACTTGCGGCCGTTATGGGTGGTCAGGTCACCGGCGTTGTAGGCCACACCGGCATCCCAGCCCAGCTGCACCTGGCTTGTCAGCTTCCACTGATCGGCGCTGCGACTCGGCTCATTGCCCTGGGTCCAGTACTTGGCCTGCCACACCAGCTGGTTGTGGCTCACCTTCTCGCCACCGTTGTAGGTGGTCGCGGCTTTCCAGGCCGGCCAGTTGGCCGCATCAGGATCCGTGGCACCACAGTCGCCTCCCCCGCTGACCGGGGTCACGGTGAGACGGGTCTTGCCCTGGGCATCCAGCACGCCGTCGGTCACTGTGACAGTGAGGTCGTAGCCGGTCGACTCGGTCACGCTGGGACCGGTAACCACCAAAGTGCTGCTGTTCTGACCACTGGCGGTCAGGCCTGCCGGCACGCTCCACTGATAGCTGAGGGTGTCACCGTTGGGATCGGTGGCGCTGGCGGTGATGCTCACCTGCTTGCCTGCCTCTACCGAGACCTTGTCCTGCACCGTCACCACAGGTGGCAGATTGGGTTGCGGCGCCTTGTTGGTCACCACTGCCTGATCCTTGGCACTGAGGTTGTGATCGTCGGTCACCGTCAGTTCGAACACCAGATTCACGTCCTGGCTGACCGCATCGACGCTCACCTTGGCCTTGGCCTGGTTGGCATCGCTCAGGGTCGCCTTGGGACCCGAGACCTGAGTCCAGCTGTAGCCGAGCACAGCGCCTTCCGGATCGCGGGAAGAAGAACCGTCCAGCACCAGCTCTGCCGGGCCGGTCACCGCGAGGTCATTGCCAGCGTTGGCAACGGGCGGCTTGTTGGTGGGCGGCGTTGTGCCTTCCCCGTTGCCCAGCCCCTCGTGCATGGCGTTGAGAATGTCACCGTTGTCGGCGTCGATTTCCCAGGCAAACAGGCCGCCGAGCTGGTTGGCCAGCACGTACTGTCCCTTGGCCTTGACCGAACGGTCGTCATCGAAGGTGATGAGCTCACCGGTGGAGGCCTTGAACACATAGGGTGCCTCGGCCACTTCGTCATAGCTGTACTGCCAGTCACCGGCCATCTTGCCCTTGGCGATGCCACGGTAGTCGATGACCCCCTTCTCCCAGATCCCTTCCGCTTCGGTGCCCGCTATGGGGCCGGTGGCGGTGCCAGTGAAGGGATTGTTGCCCTGATAACCGCTGACGCCGGTCCAGCCACGGCCATACATGGCCGCGCCAACCACTACTTTGCCCGGTTCGACGCCCTGACCCAGCAGTGCCTTCACCCCCTTGTCCGTGGTGTAGCGGGTATCGGGATCCCAGCTAGCGTCATACAAGGCGGTCTGGTGACCCAGCTCGGTGTTGGTCCAGGCGCCGTTGAAGTCGTAGCTCATCAGGAAGATGTGATTCATGTATTGCTGGGCGGCGCGGTAATCCACCTTGGCAATCTTGTCATCGCCGGCGCTGATGGCGGAGGTGAGCTCGTAGGTGCGGCCTGTCTCTGCGCTCAGCTCGTCGAGCATGGCGCGCAGCTCCTTCATCAAGAGCACATAGGTCTCGCCATCGGAGGCATTGCCCAGATCCGGGTTGGCTCCCTGGCCACCCGGGAACTCCCAGTCGATATCCACCCCGTCGAAGAATTTCCAGGTTTGCAGGTACTCTTTCACCGAGGCGACGAAGGTGTCGCGCTTGGTCTTGTCACCAAAGAAGAAGAAGGGGTCGGAGAGGGTCCAGCCACCGATGGAGGGGAGAATCTTCAGGTCCGGATAGGCCTTCTTGAGCGCCATCAGGTTGCCGAAGTTGCCCTTGTACGGCTCGTCATAGGCAGTGAGATTGCCCTGCCCCATCTGGATGGCAGCCCAGGGATCGTGGATGGAGACCTTGAAGTCCTCCCGCCCGGCACAGGAGCGTTGCAGCGCCTCGAAACTGCCGGAGATGGACTTGAGACTGTCGTTGATGCCATTGCCGCCACAGATGGGGGTAAAGCCGTAAAGAATGTGAGTCAGGTTCTGGGCCGGGACCTTGTCCACGGTGAACTTGCGGCCATAGACGCCCCACTCCACATAGTAGGCCCCCACCACCTTGCCGGATTTGTTGGCGTAAGGTTTGTTGTTCTCCTGCAACGGTGCCTTGAGCGGCACCAGATGGCTGCCATCTGTGTCGGCCACCAGAATTTCTTTCTTGTCGGAGAGAGTGCAACCATCGGCATTGCACAGGGCCACCTGCATCTGGTAGCGGCCTCCCTTGGTCACCTTGAAGTTGGCGGTGCCGGAGGCTGACGCGGCGCCGGACCACACCTCCTGGCCATCGAGCAGCACCTTGGCGGTCTGGCCGACATCACCGGACCAGAGGTTCCAGCTCACGCTGACCGGCGCACCATCGGCATGTACCTTGACCAGTTTGTTGTAGGAGGTGGCGGCTTGATCGACTTCGACGATGGCGAACTTGGTTTCGCCCCAGCCGATGGTGGGTTTGCCGGGGGCGGCAGCGAAGGCGGAGGAGGCACACAGACCCCCGACCAACAACGCCAGTACTGAGGGTTTTGGACTTAACATAGTTGAATATCCTTATTTCGTTCTTGGAATTAACAACGAAAAAGGCAACGCCAACCAGACAGGTAACGCAGACAACATCGCGCCATGGCTTGGCCCATGGACGAAACAACCTGTGGTGGCCCCGCTATCTTAGGTACTGCTGACCCTTAGACCGGAAGCTTTGCGTCCCGGACTTTCGTCCGGTTTGCCTTTTGCACAACTTGATTTGCGACAAAAAATAATCGCCGGTTGAATATAAGGAGTTAAACGAGGAAGGGCAAACCCCTGGCAGGTTATTAATAAACCACTTTTTATCGAAAAATAGCCCCAAACGAGAAGAAAGTACGCTTTGTTGTGTAAGAAAGCGCCGATCTTGACGTCTCGGGGCTGAGATTAAAAATCAGACGAATTACTTGTTTCGTGATCATCATCAAGTTTGGCAGGCCGCAATATGCTGTTCATCAGCGCACGCAACTTGAGCGGTTTGACCGGTTTGCTGATGTAGCCGTAGCCGTGTTCACGGATCTGCGCCTGCAACTCGCTCTTGCGATCCGCACTGATGATGATGCCGCCAATGTCGTTGCCATGGGCAAGGCGCAGCATGTGCAGGGCCTGCAACCCTGTCTTGCCGTCATCCAGGTGGTAATCGGAGAGCACCAGCTGCGGCAGGAAACCGCCGGCGATGAGATCCTCCGCCTGAGCCTGGCTCTGGGCACACACCACCTCGCAGCCCCAACGCCCCAGCAGGGAGTGCATGGCGATGAGAATATCGCCCTCGTTGTCGATGCAAAGCACCCGAACGCCTTCCAGTTGGCTATCCCGCAGGGCGGGTGCCGCCACTTGCGTCGTTGCGACAGGGCGGGTCGCCAGATTGAGGGTGATGGCAAACACGGATCCCGCCCCCGGCCAGCTGCGCAGGGTCAGGTTGTGGCCCAGCACCAGGGCGATGCCGCGGGCGATGGCGAGCCCCAGACCCAACCCCTGCTCCTTGGCGGTGCGGGAGTGATCGAGGCGGGAAAACTCGTCGAAAATCGCCTCCTGTTTGTCGAGCGGTATGCCGGGACCGTTGTCCCACACCTCGATGCGCACCTTGTCCCCCAGACGGCGACAACCGAGCAGCACACGGCCGCCCGGGTTGTAGCGAAACGCATTGGTGAGGAAGTTTTGCAGCACCCGTCGCAACAGACGCACGTCGCTGTACACGGCCAGCTTGCTCTCCACCACCGAGAACTGAATGCCCCCCGCCTGGGCCAGCACCCCGAATTCCGCCTTGAGGTTGTCGAACACGTCGTGCAGGGCGAAATCGAGCTTTTTGGCCTTGAACTTGCCCGCCTCGAGCCGCGAGATGTCGAGCAGATCCGTGATGAGATCCTCGGTCGCCCCCAGCGCATCGTCGATGTGACGGGCGATGCGGGCCGTCTCATCCCGGGGCGGCAGCATCTCCAGCAGGGAAGAGGTAAACAGCTTGGCGGCGTTGAGGGGTTGGGTCAGATCGTGGCTCACCGCCGCCAGGAAGCGGCTCTTGGAGTGGTTGGCCCGCTCCACCTGCTGGTTTACCAGCAACAGCTGACGGTTGAGCTCCGACAGCTCGTGGGTGCGCTCGGCCACCCGCGCCTCCAGGTGTTCGTTGGCTTCCCGCAGCACCCGTTCGGCGTCGCGAAACGGGGTGATGTCGGTAAAGGTCATGACGAAACCGCCGGCCGGCATGGGGTTGCCCTGCATCTCTATCACCCGGCCATCGGGTCGCTCCCGCGCCGAGATGTGGGGGCTGCCGCGCTGCATGAAGGCGACCCGCCGTGCCACCTGGGCCTCGATATCTCCCGGGCCGCACAGCCCCTGCTCGGCGTTGTAACGGATGATCTCCTCGATGGATCGCCCCATCTGGATGAGGCCGGGCGGGTAGTGGAACAGCTCTATGTAGCGCCGGTTCCAGGCCACCAGCTTGAGCTCTCTGTCCACCACGGAGATCCCCTGCCCCATGTGCTCTATGGCTCCCTGCAGCAGGCCGCGGTTGAAGCGAAACACGTCGGAGGCCTCGTCCACTATGGTGGCGATCTCTTCGAGCTGCATGTTGCGCCCCTGCAGGGCCGACGCCAGCACCAGCCGGGCGGACGAGGTACCGAACACCCCGGCCAGCAGCCGCTCCGTATGGGCGATAAGCTCAGCCGAGGCCTGCATCTGGGGCGCCAAAGTGCCGCCCCGCTCGCCGGCGAAGCGACCGAAGGCCCGCTTGACCCGGCTAGAACCGACGAAGCGGGCCGCCAGCATCTCCAGCTCCTTGACCGAGACCCGCGCCTGATAGAGGGCCGCCGTATCCCGGCTCGGCTTGCCGACAAAGTTGGCCGCCTGCAGCCGCTCGCTCACCGCCGCCCGCGACAGCAGGGAGCCAGCCACATAGCCGAGCAGGTTGAGCAAGAGGCTCAGGAAGATGCACCAGGCCCCCAGACTCAGATCGCGAAACGCGGGCCAGTCGGGTGGCGCCAGCAACGCCTCCAGCGGCGACCCGGCCAGCAGGCCGCTCTCCGCCAGCAGGGTCGCAAACCAGAGGCTGACCCCGAGTGCGAGGCCAAGATAGACCCCCTTGCGGTTGCCGTGCCGCCAGTAGAGGCCGAGCAGCAGGGCCGGTGCGAACTGAGCCACGGCGCCGAACGACAGATAGCCGATGCGCGACAGACTGGTGAGATCCCCAAGCCAAAGGTAGAGCCCCCAGGCCGCAAGCAGGATCAACAGGATCGCGCCCCGGCGTACCTGCAGCAGCAGTCGCACCAGCCGCTCATCCCGCCCCTGCTGCCAGAAGCGGCGCAGCAGCACAGGCAGCACCAGATCGTTGCTGACCATGATGGCCAGGGCGATGGTGGAGACGATCACCATGCCGGTGGCCGCAGAAGTACCGCCGAGAAACGCCAGCATCGCCATGCCATCGAAGCCCAGCGACATGGGCAGGCTGATCACATAGGTATCGGAGGCCATGCCGGCCCCCACCCACTGCTTGCCCGCCAGCGCCAGCGGCCAGATGAAGAGTCCCATCAGGAACAGGTAGAGCGGGAACAGCCAGCGCGCCCAGTGCAGATCCTGGCCCTGGTTGTTCTCCACCACGGTTACGTGAAACTGGCGCGGCAGGCAGATGACAGCGCACATGGCGACCAGGGTGTAGATGGCAAGCTCCAGCAGGCTGCCCGGCGTCACCGCCACCACGGCATCGAGAAAGTCGCTGGCCACCAGAGTGCGGGCCTGACTCGGCTTGCTGAGGATAAGCCAGAGTGCAAAGCCCCCCACCGCCATGAAAGCGAGCAACTTGACCACGGATTCGAAGGCGATGGCCACCACCATGCCTCTGTGGTGCTCGGTGGCGTCCAGGTGGCGGGTACCGAACAGTATGCTGAACAGGGCCAGCAGCAGGGTGACCCCCAGTGCCAGCTCGGCCGTGTTGCCGGTCGGTCCCGCTGGCACCGAGTTGGCCATCAGCAGATCCAGCCCGGTGACGATCGCTTTGAGCTGCAACACCAGATAGGGCAGCACCCCTATGATGGCAACCAGACTTATCAGCATGGCGAGACGCTGGGACTTGCCATAGCGGGCGGCGATGAAGTCGGCGATGGAGGTGATGTGCTCGCGCTTGGCCACCAGTATGAGGCGGGCCAGCAGGCGCCAGCCGAACAGAAACACCAGCATGGGACCCAGATAGATGGGCACCGGCGACCAGGGGGATTCGCTGGCCTGACCGACGGTGCCGAAGAAGGTCCAGGAGGTGCAGTAGACCGCCAGCGACAGGCTGTAGAGCAGGGGTTGCCCCTTGAGACGGCGGCGCTTGCTCTTGTCAGCCACATAGGCGATCAGAAACAGCAGCCCCAGATAGGCGAGCGACAACCCGATCAGCAGCCATCCCTGGTGCATCTGTAACCTCTTGTCCATGTTGAATATTTAAGCGCGGCAGCTGCCAGTCTAGAGAGGTGCCCGGAAAATGTCATCTCCTTCTTGCCAGTCAATCCTTATCGTTTTTCAATAAAAAACCCTTGACGCAATATCGAAAAACGATAAACATTGGCGTCGAGTTATCGATAAACAGTAAGCAAATGCCGCCTTGTGCGGCCCATGGCGTCTATCACGAGGTATAGGATGAAATACAACAAGCTCGAACGCATGAGCAGCCTGATCGAATGGATCCTGCTGTTCGCCCTGCTGGCCACCCCGATCATGACGGTGCTGGGTACCTGGTCCCATCTGCTCGGCGGCAGCGACTACCTGCAGGATCAGCTGATCAATGCGCTGGCTCTGGAGGGTGACAAGGTGCTCAACGGCGTGCCGCTGACCATGGGGGAGGCTACCGCCGTCCAACAGGCAGCCCCCACCCCCTCGCTCAGCGACTATCCGCTTGACCTGGGCACGCGCCTGCTGGCTACCCTGGTCATGCTGCTGCCGGATCTGGTGTTCATGCTGATCCTGTGGCAACTGCACCAGCTGTTTCGCGGCTATCGGCACGCCATGCTGTTCACCTTCAGCCAGATCCGCCGCTACCGGCTGATCGGCCTGCTGCTATGCGCCAGCTTCGTCACCAAGATCATCACGACCCCGCTGCTGGACACAGTGCTCACCCTGCCAGGCCCCGAGCTGCACGGCACTATCAACATAGGCTCATCGGACTTCCAGTTGCTGCTGGCCGGCTTGATTGTCTCGGCACTGGCCCTGGTGATGCGCGAGGCCAAACAGCTGGCCGACGAACAACAACTGACGGTGTGAGGATCCCATGCCCATCATAATCCGGCTCGACGCCCTGCTGGCCGAGCGCAAGATGACAGCCCGTGAACTGGCCCAGCGGGTCGACATCACAGAGGCCAACCTCTCCATCCTCAAAAACGGTCATGCCAAAGCGGTCCGCTTCTCCACCCTGGAAGCCATCTGCCGCGAGCTGGGCTGCCAGCCGGGCGACCTGCTGGGCTATGAGCAAGCGCGCTAACCCGCAGGAACGATGCCATGACCCTTCCACCCGTCATCCAGAGTCTGTTGCTGCTCCCCTTCTGGGGAGCAGCCGCCGAGGTCCCGCCCGGCCCAAGCTATCAGCTCATGGCCAACGCCAAACCCGACACCCTGCTGATCCGCTTCACCCCGGAAGGGACACAACCTTTCACTCTTCTGCCCGCCCGTACCTTGCGCGGCACACCGCAACAGGGGTTGCCTGCACTTACCTGTCTGGAGAGCGGCGTCAGGGTCAAGCCGGGCCAGCCCATCCGGTGCCGCGAGCTGAGCTGGCAGGTGACGCTCAAGCCAGTGCCGGCAACCGGGGCCGATGCCTCTGCCCAGCAGAGCCTCTACTTTCCGCAAGGCGGCTGGCTGGTCACCGAATGGGGGAATTTCCCGCGCCAGCAGGGTGCACAACCAGGCCGGGTCTGCCTGCCCGATGGCCAGTGCCACCCCATGCCCCGCATGGACGAGCCACCACTGATCCTGCCCTTCGCCCTGCCAGCGACAACCCAGTCTCGGCAGGGAGCACGTCTGCAGATCCATCACGATGGGATGGCCGGGGCGCTGAATATCGCCAGCATGCAAAAGAAGCTGGAGGCCATCATCGATTACCTCGCCTTCCAGCTCGATTCCCCGCCCCCACGCCAGCCCTGGCAACTGGTGTGGCTGGCGCGCGACATCAGTACCCACTCGCAGGGAGGCGCCGCAGGTGCCGGGGCCTTTGTCGCCAACTATCCGGTCAGCGACAACCAGCCCACCGCCGATGCCCCACTGCGCCTGCTGCGCACCAGTGCCCACGAGGCGGTGCACATGCTCGACACCCGGGCCAGACCGACCTGGGTCGCCGAAAGCCTGGCGGAGTACCTTGCCATCAAGTCGCTGCACCGCTTCCGTCTGGACACCACCACGGCCGCCGACGAGCTGGCGCAGCGCGAAGACCGTCTGCCCCATGCCAAGGCAGGCCTCTATCGGGCCAGTGATGCGGTCCAGGCGGGGGATCTCTCCTACTATCCCCTTTTCTACGTGAAAGGGAGCGCCTTCTGGGAGGCACTGGATCTGGCCCTGCAACGCCATCACCGTACCCTGTCGGCACTCTTGCCACACCTCTCCTGGCAAGAGGATGGTCGCTTCGACGCGGCCTCCAGCACCTTGCTGGCGGGCACCCTGGGTGCCGAGGTCTGGCATTCCCTGATCAGCCGCTATCTGAGCGAGCCAGCGTGAGGCGAGCGATATGCAAAAAGGGGAGCACATGCTCCCCTTCACTTTGTCTGGCACCTTCATGTTCGGCCAGGACATTTTTGGCCAAGACATTGTCGGCCAAGATCAGGCGGAGGCCACCTCGCCAGGGCGCAGCCGCAGGAAGAAAACGGGCACCACCACCAGCACCATGATGAAGAAGATGCCGCCACCGAGAGGCTCGAACAGCAGGCCAGAGAGTGTCATCAGGGCGGCCACCGTCATGCCGAGACCGAGCGCCGCGTAGAGTGCCTGGGTGGGGATCAGCTGCTCCGTCGGCAACTGACGGGTCATGAAGCGCACGGCGCCGAGATGACTGACGCAGAAGGTGACCGCATGAAGCAATTGGCCCGCCACCAGCACCAGGAGCTCGGTGGAGGCACCGAGCAGGATCCAGCGCACCACGCACCCGATCGCCCCCACCAGAAACAGAGTCTGGGCGCCGAAGCGGTTGAGGAAGCGCTTGTCGGCGGCGAACATGCCTATCTCCGCCACCACCCCCAGCGCCCACAGATAACCTATGGTGGTACCGCTGTAACCTGCCGCCTTCCAGTGCATGGCACTGAAGCCGTAGTAGGCGGCATGGCTGCCCTGCAGCAGGGCCGAGATCAACAAGAAGCGGCGTACCGAGGGGGACTTGAGGGTATCGAGCAGGGAGGCTTTCGCCCGCTCTCCCTGAATGTCGCGGGGCGCCGGATGCAGCGGCAACCAGCTGAGCAACAGCATGAGCAGCAATCCCGCCACCATGGTATGCAGCACCCAGTCGCTGCCAAAATTCCCCACCAGCGATCCCACCAGAGTAGATGCAACGATGAAAGCGAACGAGCCACACAGCCGCACCTTGCCGTAGTCGAGATGGGCCTGCACCACCATGCGGGTGGCGAGCGCCTCCCCCACCGGCATCAGGGTCGGGTAGATGAAATTCGCCACCAGGGTCAAGCCCACCAGCCACCAGAGGTTATGGCTCAGATAAAAGCCGAGGAAAGCCAGCAGACTCAGCAGACAGAGCAGCCGGGTGATGGGCAGCAGGTGCTCCGCCCCTTTGATCTGCCCCATCACCAACAGGTTGCCAGCGAAGCGGATCGCCATCCCGGCTCCCAGCAACAGACCTATCATCTCGGCGCTCACGCCAATCCCCTCCAGCCAGAGCGACCAGAACGGCAGATAGGCACCATAGACGAAGTAGAAGGCGCCAAAGAACAGGGCTAACCAGGAGAAGGCGGGCATAGATCCTCGACAGCGAGAAGAAGGGGCACAAATGATAACCGATTTGCAGGGGAGGATCCTGCGATCCCGAGGGGAAGCAAAAATGAAAAACATTAATAAAATTGAACTATTGCCACAAGAGCGGAGTCTATTGAGTAACACCACCTCCTGGTTAGTGTTGCAATCTTTCTACCCGCTTCTGGCGGGTTTCTTTTTTTAGTGGTCATGGGCCGGTTTCAGCCCACAGAAAAGGGGCCTTGCGGCCCCTGAGTCATAAGATGTGCGTGCTGCTCACCGGCATTAGAAGACGTACTTGACCCGTGCGCTCAGGTTGCGGCCCGGCTCTGTCTTGTTGCTGGTGTTGGCGGTAGCGCTCTGCCCAGTGATGTTCTCGTAGCTGACATACTCCTTGTCAAACAGGTTGAAGACACCGACGTTGAGCTGCAGATCCTGTATGGGCTTGAACTGGGCGTAGAGATCCACCACACCCCAGCCGGCGCTCTTGATGTTGTCGTTGCCTCTGGCATCCTTGCCCACCTTGTCCATGTCATCGGCAAAGCGCAGCGCCGTGTTGATGTTCCAGTTCGCCTGTTCCAGACGCACACCCACACTGCCGTTGAGCGGGCTCAGGCTGTTGATGTAGTTGCCATCCCCATCCTTGCCTTCGATGTAAGCCAGGTTGCCCCAGACGTTGACCAGGTCATTCAACCAGTAGTCAGCCTTGGCCTCGACCCCCTTGGTGGTCGCCTTGTCCAGGTTCTGGTACTGATAAAGGGCGGTGCGACCCTCGGTGCCGACCTGGGTCAGCTCGATGAAGTCGTCAAACTTGTTGTAGAAAGTCGCCACTTCGTAGCTGAAGCCGCCGGCATCGCCGCGCACCCCCAGATCGATGCCATCGCTGCTCTCGGGCTTGAGGTTGGCATTTGGCTCGATGCGATAGCCATACGCCTGGTGGTTCAGGGTCGAGAAGGCGTTGTCATACATGGGGGTCTTGTAGCCATGGCTGTACTGGGCAAACAGATTGGCCGCCTCGTGTGCCTTGAACACCAGCCCCAGCTTGGGCGAGAACTCCCCTTCGGAGAACTTCTTGAGGTTTTCGCCCGTGTAGGCGGGATCCTGATCCGGGTTCATACGGTAGTAGTCGTAGCGAACACCCGGCGTCAGTACCCAGCGCTCGCCAAATTTCAGCTCGTCGAAGGCCCACAGGGCACCGTGTTCCGTAGTAGTGGACGGGAAGCTCAGCTCGCTGTAGCCAACGAAATCACCCGGCGTGGTCGGCGCCTTGAAACGGGTGCGCTCGTTGTCGGTATGCTCATACTCCAGGCCCCAGGCAAGGCGCTGACTGGCCAGTGCCTTGCTGAATTTCACCTGGGCCCCCAGGCTCTCTTGCTCGAAGCCGTTGCTGTCCAGCGAGTTCTTGGTCACATAGGGGTTGCCCGGTCTGACCGGATACTTGGAAGAGGCGTACTGATCCAGGGTCTGCTTGGTGCGGGCATAGTAGACTTTGCTGTCGATGCGATCGACCCAGGGCGCGTTCAGGGCGATGCCGTGATCCAGCATCAGGGAGAGGTTGTCCGTGTCCTTGTCGGTGATCGGCTGATTGAAGACGGAGCCTGCCTTGGTGAGATCGACGGCATCCGGATCCTGCCCTTCGTTGAAGTAGTCGACGGTCAGTTTCAGGAATTGATCGTCGCTCAGGTTCCACTGGCTCTTGAACAGCACGGCCTGGCTGACGATGTCGAACTCCTTCTTGTCGCCATCGTAGTTCTGGGTCACACCGCCGTCACGCCAGGTGTAGCGCAGCAGGTTTTCGAACTCGCCGCTGCGCAGGGCCCCGGTAAAACCGGCCATGTTCTGATGGCTGCTGGAGGCGTAACCGCTGGTCACGTCCAGATAGCTGTCGCGGCCCCGGAGGAAATCGCTGGCATCCTTGGTGGTGATGGCGATGACGCCGCCCAGGGCATCGGAGCCGTAGGCCGCCGACGCAGGCCCCTTGACCACTTCTATCTGCTTGATCATGTCGGTGTCGAAGTAGCTCTGGCCGACCCCGCCGTTCTTGTAGGCATCGTTCTGGCGCACACCGTCACGCACCATCTTGACCCGGTTTTCACCCATGCCACGGATGACGAAGGTCTGGGCATCACCAGCACCGCCTATCGCAGTCACGCCCGGCTCGTAACGGAACAGGTCGGCAACGTTGCTCACCGCCTGCTCTTCAATCTGCCTGGCCGTGATCACAGTGATGGGACCGGAAACATCTTCCAGTTTTTGCTCCATCCGTGAGCCGCTGACGACCATGACTTCATCTGCTTTCTTGTCCGCCGCAAAAACCGGGGAAGCGAGGCCGGCCGCCACGGCAAGGGCAACCAGCGAGAGGGTGTTGTTGTGCGCCACTGTGAATCCTTATTGAGAACTGTTATCAAACAGCTGGCATATTACTTAGCTCGCAACAAAGATCAACAATAAAAGGAATCATTCTCATTTTCTTTTGTCATAGTTAGGTTCTACACTATTCCCCTCTGTTTTCCAGCTCGCCATGCTGTCATCGTATGGCCTCGGCTCTTCTTCGTTGTGAGATACCATGACCCGACTACTGCCCCTGCTCACCCTTCCCCTGCTGCTGGCCGCCTGCGCCACACCGCCCGGTAACGATGCCGGCACCCTCTACCACTATCAGCTCAGCGCAGGCCAGTCCGATGCAGGCCAAGGTGAGCTGACGCTGACACAGGCGGTGGATCGGGTGGCGGACGCCGACATAGTGCTGGTGGGCGAACTGCATACCCATCCTGCCGTACACCTGCTGCAGGCCCGTCTGCTGGCGGGGCTGGAAGAAGCATCCCGGGCCGATGGTCGTGCCCTTGTGCTCTCCATGGAGCAGTTCAGCCGTGCCGATCAAGCCGTGGTGGATGCCTATCTGGCCGGGCGCATAGGTGAGGCGGCCCTCATTCGCGATGGCAACGCCTGGCCCAACTACCAGAGCGACTATCGCCCGCTGGTGGAGTTTGCCAAACAGCACCATCTGCCGGTCATCGCAGCCAACGCCCCCAAGCCGCTGGTGAGCTGTGTCGGTCAGGAGGGGCCACAGTGGCTCGACAAGCTCCCCGCCAACCGCCGCAGCCAGCTTGCCCGCGAGCTGACGCTCACCGACGATGGCTATCGCCAGAAATTCATGGCCTCGCTCCACCACGGTGATGCCGACGGCAATGCCCGCCGCTTCGCCGCCCAGACCAGCTGGGATGACACCATGGCCGAAAGCATGGTCGATTATCTCAAGCAGCATCCCGGCCGGCGCATCATGCACATCGCCGGCAACTTCCACGTCGAGGGGGGCCTGGGGCTCGCCAGCCGCATCGCCAATCGCAACCCTTCGCTCAAAGTCGCGCTGGTGGTGCCAGAGACTCTATCGCAGACGAATGCACAGATCCCCGCCGGGCAAGTTGCCGATATACGGGTCCGGATCACACCTCTGCCAGAACGCTGGCTAAATGCAGATGAAATGAAGCAAGATATGGGCGCACTGCATCAATCCCGAAGCCGTGACTGCAGCCAATGGCTGCAACCCTGAAAATCGCCTAAGGATTCCATATGGATGTGTTACTGGTCATCGACATGCAACAAGGGCTGTTTGCTCATCCCCGCCATCAGGACGCGCAGGTCATTGCCAATATCAATCGTCTGGCAGACAGCGTGCGGGCCAATCAGGGCCGTGTCATCTATGTGCAGCACGACGCACCGGGTTCTGAACTGGAACCCGGCAGTGCAGGCTGGCAGCTCCACGCCGATTTGCTCCCGGCGCGCAGCGACAGCAGGGTGAGCAAGACCGCCTGCGACAGCTTCCTCGATACAGAGCTCGGCTTTCTGCTGGCGGAACAGGCAGTGGATCGCCTGCTGATCTGCGGCTGTGCCACCGATTTTTGTGTCGACACCACGCTGCGCAGCGCCGCCGCCCGGGGATTTGACGTATTCGCGGTGACGGATGCCCACACCACGGCGGATCGTCCTCACCTGAGTGCAGAAAAAATCATCGAGCATCACCACTGGATGTGGGAGCACCTGAGCCTGCCAAAGGGCAGAACCGTGACCCTGCTCACGACGGATGAATTGCTCGAAGCCACCCAGCCCGAGCTGGCGTGTTAATCTGCCAGCCTTGAAGTGATCACCGGATTGGAGTCTTGTGTGCGTCTACTGTCTGCCGTTGCATTCATGCTGTTGTTACCGGCAATTTCTGCCTGCTCCGGTTTGCCGGGGCGTCAGCCGGATGGCCCGGCCCCCCTGTTTAGAACCCAGATCAACGAAGAGGGGAGCAAGCGTTTCACGTTTGAAGCCGCACCGTTCGACACCCTGCCTACCCGGCTGGAGGAGAACGACGGCAATCGCCTGAGTCGCAGCAAGAGTCTGCTGGAACGGCGTGAAGCTCTGCAGGATGCACAGTTGACCCAGACCCTGGCCGAACGGAAGTATTGCCACAATGGCTATATCATCCTCAGCCAGACTTCCTGGAAGATCCGGGGCGAGTGCAACGAGACGGCCAGCCAGGCCGATCGCGATGCCTTCCCCAACAAGGCTTCCTGGCAGGACTAGCTCTCTGGTGTGACACGCAATAAAAAACGGGCAGCCTGGGCTGCCCGTTTTTTATTGCAAAGGCCTGTCGTCAGACTGGCGCATCGGCCGGGCTGGTCAGCTCGGCACCGTTGTCGACCCGTTTGTGCCCTTCCACCAGATGCACGAAATCCACCAGCTCGTCACCTGAGACGCGAAATGCCTGGCCGAAGCCTTTGACGAACAACCCCTGCTCGGGTTTGAGGCGAAACAGCACGAAATCCTTGAGATTGGACAGCCCTTTGACTATCTCGCCAAAACGCCCTTCCAGCGCGGCAATCGCCTGACTCCAGCGCACGTCGTCACGAGCCACTACTTCGGCCAGTGCATCAAAGGTGAGACGCTTGCGGGCGAACAGCTCACGGGCACCTGTCTCGTCCTCGATCAGCATCAGCGATACCTTGGGTACCTGTTGCAGGTTGCGGGCGTGACGGGCGATTTCAGAGATGAGCACATAGTAGCCATCTTCCTGCAGCACGAAGGGGGCATAGCTGGCATTGGGGTTGCCTTCGCTGTCCACCGTCGCCAGTTGCAGGGTGCGGCAACCGTCGCGAAACTCGCGGATCTCCGGTTGCAGACGATTCTGCAGACGCTCCTGACGTTCACTCATGCTTTTACTTCCTCTTGGTACTGGTGGCGCAAGGCCATGAAACGCTCCACCTGGGCAGGCAACAGCTTGCGCTGCTCATCACGTCCCAGATAGACCTTGAAAATACAGCGGCCGCTGTGGCCGAAGAACTGGAAAGAGTGGCCTTCTTTACCCATAAACAGCTTGCTGACCAGGGCAATGCCAACCACGTTGTCGAGCTTGAGATGGCCGTGCATCTCGCCGTCACGCCCCATCAGGTTGTAGTAGCCACGGGCGTTCTTGCCCCTGGGAAAGGGCGCCTTCACCTCGAAAATGGAGCCATCGGATTCGACAATGGTAGTCACCTGACCCCAGTCGGCCAGATCCGCCAGCAGGGCTTCAGCCTGCTCGGCGGGGACCCGGGTCACCAGCTCGTCGGGCAGGTGGCGCACCACCTCCCACTCGCTGACCGCCAGCTGAGTGGCAATGCTGGAAGGATGGGCGCTGGGATCTTGCTCCAGCAGCTCATGAATGCGTTGTGCAATGCTCATCGGTTCTCCCTGGGGATACGTTCTGCATCCCTCTTCTGTCATGGCGAATACTGTAATAAAGCGCCCAAACCAATGCAATTGATAATCGCTTTCATTCTCAGTGCATTTTTTTCACCGACTTGATATTCTCGGCGCAAACCCAACTTCATTCACCCTTCGGAGGTTAGCATGGGCCGTCGTTTTGCCCTCGCACTCACCCTGCTGAGCTGCTCAGCTCTTTCCCTGCTAGCAAGCGCGCAGGAACGTATCGTCAGCATAGGTCCTGCCACCACAGAGCTCATTCTGGCGCTGGGCGGTGAACAGAGCCTCGTCGCCACCGACATCAGCAGCGTTGAACCGAAAAATCTGCCCAGGGTCGGTTATCACCGTGCCCTCTCCGCCGAGGGGATCCTCAGTCTGGCGCCGACTCGCCTGATCGGCAGCGACGAGATGGGGCCGCCGCCGGCGCTGGATCAACTGCGCCGTGCAGGCGTAGCAGTGAGTGTGCTGGAGACGGCACCGACCCTGGCCAACCTCAACCAGCGTATCGATACCCTGGCCAAGCTGCTCAATGACCCGGCCGCCGGAGCGGCACTCAAGGCCGAGATCCAGACCCAGACCGATCAGCTGGCCGCGCAGGCTAAACAGAACAGGCCGCTCAAGGTCGCCTTCCTGCTGCTGCACAAGGGGCAACCCACCAGCATAGCCGGCGGCAACACCACCGCCAGCGCCCTGCTCACCCTGGCGGGCGGCATCAATCCGGTAGACCAGCTGAGCGACTACAAACCCGTCTCTGCCGAAGCCCTGATCAAGCTGCAGCCGGACCTGGTGCTGGTGAGCGGCCGCGACTGGCAACAATATCAGGATCCACAAACCGTGCTGGCACAGGTGCCCGCGCTCGCAGCGACGCCGGCAGGTAAGAATCGAGCCATCCACGCCATCGACGGCCACGCCCTGCAAGGGGGTCTCAGTCTCACCTCGCTGCAACAGGCGAACCAGATCGCCAAGTGGATCAAGCTGGGCTCATGATGCGCCTGCCATTGCCCTGGTTGCTTTGCCTCACCAGCGCCGCGCTGGCACTGCTGCTGGTCGGATCCCTGGCGACCGGCCCTATGGCGCTCTCCCTCGGCGAAAGTCTGCGCGCCCTGTTTGCCGGTCAGGAAAGCGGCATTGAAGCCCACAAGCTGCTGATCGTGCAGGAGATCCGCCTGCCCCGTACCCTGCTCTGCATAGCGGTGGGCGGCATTCTCGGCCTCTGTGGCGCCGTCATGCAGGGGCTGTTTCGCAATCCGCTGGCCGATCCCGGCATCATTGGCGTCTCCGGCGGGGCCGCCCTCGGTGCCGCGCTGGCCATAGTGCTGCTGGCCCCTCTCGGCCAGCAGTGGCAGAGTCTTCTCGGCATCGGCCTGCTGCCGTTGCTCGCCTTTCTCGGCGGCGCGCTCACCACTACGCTGGTATATTTGCTCGGCACTCGGGAAGGTGGCACCTCCGTCACCGTCATGTTGCTGGCCGGGGTCGCCATCACGGCACTTTCCGGCGCAGTGATCGGCCTGCTCACCTATCTGGCCGACGACCAGATGCTGCGCAACCTGAGCCTGTGGCAGATGGGCACACTGGCGGCAGGCAAACCGGTGGATGTGGCGCTGGCACTGGCTACCCTGATCGCCCTGCTGCTGCTGTTCATGCGCGATGCCAATCCCCTCAACGCCCTGTTGCTGGGGGAAGGGGAAGCCCGTCATCTGGGAGTGAATGTGCAATCCCTCAAGCGGCGCCTTATCTTGCTCACCGCCGCTGGGGTCGGTGTCGCCGTCGCCGTGGCGGGCATGATCGGCTTCGTCGGTCTGGTGGTGCCCCATCTGGTGCGACTGCTGGCCGGGCCCAACCATGTCAGACTGTTGCCGCTTTCAGCTTTGCTCGGCGCTGCCCTGCTGCTGGGCGCCGACATGCTGGCTCGCACCCTGATGGCGCCAGCCGAGTTGCCGGTGGGCATCATTACTGCCCTGCTGGGCGCTCCCTTCTTTATCTGGCTGCTGGTCAAGGGCCGCCGGACGCTTTAACCGGAGGTCTCACCTTGTCAATATCATCCCCTCTGCTGCGCTGCCACCAGCTCAGCCTCACCCGTGGTTGCCGCCCCATCCTGGACAGACTCGACCTCACACTGCAAGGCGGCACGCTCACCGCCCTGCTGGGCCCAAACGGCGCAGGCAAGAGCTCACTGCTCAAATGCCTGACCGGCGAGCTGGAGTACGAAGGGGAAATCAATCTGTTTGACCGGGAGCGGCAAGCCTGGGCCAGCAGAGAGCTGGCCCACCGCGTCGGCGTGCTGCCGCAGAGCTCGTCTCTCAACTTTCCGTTTCTGTGCGAAGAGGTGGTCGCCATGGGGCGCCTGCCCCACACTGAGCCCGGCAGCCGACGGGACGAGATAGTGCGGGCCGCCATGACCCACGCCGGGGTCGATCACCTGGCCAGACGTCTCTATCCCGGCCTATCCGGGGGGGAGCGACAGCGGGTGCAGTTTGCCAGAGTGCTGGCCCAGATCTGGCAAGCACCGGACGATCCCCAGCAGGCGCGCCTGTTGTTGCTGGACGAACCCACCTCGGCGCTCGACCTCAAATATCAGCACCAGCTGCTCACCATGGCTCGTGCCCTGGCTGCCCGCAACACGGCCGTACTGGTGGTGCTGCACGACCTCAATCTGGCGGCGCGCTACGCCGATCGACTGGTGATGCTGGATCAGGGCAGGCTGCTGGCTGATGGCACCCCGGCCGAGGTACTGACCCCGGCCTTGATCGACCGCCTCTATGATTATCCCGCTCAGGTGATCCATCACCCTGAGACAGGCCTGCCCATGGTGGTGTGAGAGGGGTCGGGATCCTGGATAGCAAAAGAGCGCCATCAGGCGCTCTTTTTGATTGTGAGAGAAGTTCTGGCTCACGCTATCTGATAACGGCCCGGCTTGTGTCGTTGAACGTCAACACCCGATACGGATATCGGATGAGTGCAATATCGGGTTCTCACGCTATCTGATAGCGGCCCGGCTTGTGATTGAGTGTCAACACTAGGTTACAGATGATGGCCGCCACTACCGAGAGGGCCAGGATCCAGGGCTGCACCACGAAGCAGGAGGCAACGACTATGGTGCAGTCCAGCCCCATTTGCAGCTTGCCAGCGCGGATGCCAAAGCGGTCCTGAATAAACAGCGCCAATATGTTGAAGCCACCCAGGCTGGATTTGTGGCGGAACATGATGAGCAGCCCCATGCCAATCAGGGTGCCACCGATCAGGGCAGCATAGACGGGCTCAATCTTGCCTATCTGCAGCACGGCGTTGAGGTGATCCGTCATGAAGGAGACAGCCGCCACCGAGACGAAGGTGTTGAGGGTGAAGCGCGGCCCCATCCTCAGCCAGGCCAGGGCGTAGAACGGCAGATTGATACCGAAGAACAGCAGGCCGAAGCTCAGGCCCGTCACCTGTTGCAGCAAGAGCGCCAGCCCGGCGGTACCGCCGGTGAGCAGGCCAACCTGATGAAACAGGAAGATACCGAGAGAAACGAAACCGGCTGCCGTCAGCAGGGCGAGAACATCTTCATAAAACGGGTGCACAAAAGCGTGCGAGTCCGCAGAGCCCGGGGTGTTGTCCATAACCTGTATCCAATAGCGAAGTGAAAAGAGTGTTTTTGCCGCAGTGGCGGACGCGAGCCCTGTCCGCAGGGCTTCGTTATGGGGTCCAGTCTATTTTTTGCGACCATGATCACAATAGCTCCGGGAAACGCCCCGTTTTGGTGCCTGTCATTCTCCATTGACAGGCCGTGCACCAAGATGCAGCATGCCGCGCCTGACGAGCTCCGCCATCGCCCGCCATGTCGCCGGAACGACGTGGCGCTGGCGTGCGCGCTCTGGTACAAAGCCCACAGCCATTTTCCAGTCCCCGTTCAGGACCAGAGACCCCAATGATCAGCACAGGACAACACTCATGAAGTATCTGGTGACAGGCGCCGCTGGCTTTATCGGCTTTCACGTGGCCAAACGGCTATGCGAGGCAGGCCATCAGGTGGTGGGGCTGGATAATCTGAACGACTACTACGAGGTAAGCCTGAAACAGGCGCGACTGGCCCGGCTGCTCCCCTTTCCTCATTTTCGCTTCGAACAGCGGGAACTAGCAGATCGGGATGCCATGGCAAACCTGTTCACCAACGGCCAGTTCGAGCGGGTGATCCACCTGGGCGCCCAGGCGGGGGTACGTCACTCACTGGAAAATCCGTTCGCCTATGCCGACAGCAATCTCACCGGCATGCTGACTGTACTGGAAGGGTGCCGCCAGCACGGCATAAACCATCTGATCTACGCCTCCTCCAGCTCTGTCTATGGCCTGAGCGATCTGATGCCCTTCTGTGCCGAACAGCGGGTAGATCACCCCGTCTCTCTCTATGCCGCCACCAAGAAGAGTGGCGAACTGATGGCCCACTCCTACTCTGCGATCTATGGTCTGCCTACCACAGGCCTGCGCTTTTTCACCGTCTATGGCCCCTGGGGTCGCCCCGACATGGCCATCGCCAAGTTCACCCGCGCCATCCTGGCGGGCGAGCCCATCGATGTGTACAACCACGGGGATCTCAGCCGCGACTTTACCTACATAGACGACATAGTGGACGGCATACTCGCCATCGCCGAGCTGCCGCCCCGCGCCAATCCGCACTGGCACGCCAGTCAGGACAGCCAGGCCGAGAGCGCTGCCCCCTATCACATCCTCAACATAGGCAACGGCCGGCCGGTGCGGCTGCTCGATTTTATCGAGGCGCTGGAGCAGGCGCTGGACAAGCCCGCCATCAAGCGGATGCTGCCCATGCAGGCTGGCGACATGCACGCCACCTGGGCCGACAGCGAGCCCCTTCACACCCTCACGGGTACCCGCCCCGCCACCCCGCTCAGGCAGGGAGTCGCCGAGTTTGTGCGCTGGTATCTTGACTATTACCGGCCGGGGTGAGCCCCCCGGCGACATGAACGTGCAATCCTGACTAAATAGTGCGGCGTGGAACATGAGTCATCACAGGTTTCCCCCATCGCAAGCCACTTTTGCTACCCCTTGTGATGGGACTGTCCCTTCCAATGCCCACCGGCATCCCACACGGGCCTGTATTTGCCATTGGTTCCATACCATTTTGATCTCTGGGCAGGTGGCGTCATAACAACAGGATCCACTGGATTAATGGCAGATCGGGCCATGTTCCCCTATATCTTCTGTACCCCAACAGGAGAGAATCCATGGCGAGCCTCAGCGAAAACAGGCTGTTTTTGCTGCTTTTTTTATCGCTGTTGCTGGCCGGTACTGTGCAGGCTGCAGCGCAAAGCAGGGATTTCAGACAAGCCCCCAAGGCGCTCACTGCCCTGAAAAAGGGTCAGGTGGCGCAGAGCCAGGGTAATTTGACCCAAGCCATTCACTTCTATTGTGCCGCCGCCACGACGGGCAACCCGGAAGGCTATTTTCGCATCGGTCGCCTGCTTGCCACCGGCCCGGGCTCGGTGCGCAACCCCAAGATGGCCAACGCCTACCTCGCCATGGCAATGCGCCTTGGCAATCAGCAAGCCGCCCGCTACTACAATGCCCGCATCGGCAACGCCATCATGGGGGATCAGTGTGGCGCCGGCGTCGGCGGGGGAGCAGGCAGTTACTTTGCCGAGATCCCCAATACCCCTTTCAATCTGGATGCCTACCTGGCCCGCCAGTCACCAACCAAACAGAAACTGGCCGCCATGTTGCGCCACGCCGCCAAACACCACAGCCTCGATGAGCGGCTGGTGCTGGCCATCGCCATTGCCGAATCCAACCTCAACAGCCGCGCCGTCTCCCCCAAGAATGCCCAGGGGCTGATGCAGCTCATACCGGAAACCCAACAGCGCTTCGGCGTGACTCGCCCCTTCGATCCGGCACAGAACATCAAGGGTGGCGTGACCTATCTCAAGTGGCTGGATCGCCGGTTTGATGGCAACTGGGTACTGATGTCGGCAGCCTACAACGCAGGAGAGAGAGCGGTGGAACAGTACGGCGGCATCCCCCCCTATCAGGAGACCCAACAATATGTGCGGCGAGTGCTCTACTTCGCCGGTCACAAGGGGAAGTAACCCTCACCCGTTCATGCCCGATCTGGAAATAGACGTCGGTCCCCTTCCCAACCCGCGACCGGCAATCAGAGCCAGGTACAACCCAATGTCTCGCTCGCAGCCAGCGAAAATATTGCCCGGCAAGGCTGGTCAGCGACGAACAGCCAAATATGGCGGCTTTGGCACAAAAAGAGCCCTCATCATGCCAGGCGTGCCCCCAGCGCACAGCCGGATGTGACGGCTGCGGCAAAGAGGGCTACAAGCCGGGCCCTGCCTTTGCCCCCCTTCCCCCATTGGTTTACAATCGGAGCGTTTTTTGGAACCGGGTTGACGGCGTGTCGACCTGGCCCCACCACGACATCAGTCTGTTAGTGCCAAGACATTAACCTGCTGAATAGGAAGAGAATTAGCCAATGGCTCAATTTATTTACACCATGAACCGGGTCGGCAAGGTAGTGCCGCCCAAGCGTCATATCCTCAAGAACATCTCCTTGAGCTTCTTCCCGGGCGCCAAGATAGGCGTACTGGGCCTGAACGGTGCCGGTAAGTCCACCCTGCTGCGCATCATGGCCGGCATAGATACCGAGATCGAAGGGGAAGCCCGTCCGCAGCCCGGCATCAAGATCGGCTACCTGCCCCAGGAGCCGAAGCTGGATCCGGAGCAGACAGTCCGCGAAGCGGTGGAAGAGGCCGTCGGCGACGTCAAACGCGCCATGGCTCGCTTGGACGAGGTCTATGCGGCCTACGCCGATCCGGATGCAGATTTTGACAAGCTGGCCCGCGAACAGGGCGAGCTGGAAGCCATCATCCAGGCCCAGGGTGGCCACAACATGGAAAACCAGCTGGAGCGCGCGGCCGATGCCCTGCGTCTGCCGGCCTGGGACGCCAAGATCCAGCACCTCTCCGGTGGTGAGCGCCGCCGTGTGGCGCTGTGCCGTCTGCTGCTGGAAAAGCCGGACATGCTGCTTCTGGACGAGCCGACCAACCACCTGGATGCGGAATCCGTGGCCTGGCTGGAGCGCTTCCTGCACGACTACGAAGGCACTGTGGTGGCCATCACCCACGACCGCTACTTCCTCGACAACGTGGCAGGCTGGATCCTGGAACTGGACCGCGGCGAAGGTATCCCGTGGGAAGGCAACTACTCCTCCTGGCTGGAGCAGAAAGATGCCCGCCTGGCCCAGGAGGCCAGCTCCGAAGCGGCTCGTCGCAAGTCCATCGAGAAAGAGCTGGAGTGGGTTCGTCAGAATCCGAAAGGTCGTCAGGCCAAGTCCAAGGCCCGTATGGCTCGCTTCGAAGAGCTCAACACCAACGACTACCAGAAACGCAACGAGACCAACGAGCTGTTCATTCCGCCCGGACCCCGCCTCGGCGACAAGGTGCTGGAAGTGGCCAACCTGCGCAAATCCTACGGTGATCGGGTGCTGATCGACGATCTGTCGTTTGCCATTCCGAAAGGGGCCATCGTCGGCATTATCGGCCCGAACGGTGCCGGTAAGTCGACCCTGTTCCGCATGATGTCGGGTCAGGAGCAGCCGGATTCCGGCACCATCACCCTGGGTGAAACCGTGGTGCTGGCCTCTGTGGATCAGTTCCGCGACAGCATGGATGACAAGAAGACGGTATTCGAAGAGGTCGCTGACGGTCAGGACATACTGCGCATCGGCAACTACGAGTTCCCGAGCCGCGCCTATATCGGCCGCTTCAACTTCAAGGGCGCCGATCAGCAGAAGCGGGTCGGCGAGCTCTCCGGTGGTGAACGTGGCCGTCTGCATCTGGCCAAGCTGCTACAGACCGGTGGCAACGTACTGCTGCTGGATGAACCGACCAACGATCTGGACATCGAAACCCTGCGCGCCCTCGAGAACGCCCTGCTGGAGTTCCCAGGTTGTGCCATGGTCATCTCCCACGATCGCTGGTTCCTCGACCGCATCGCCACTCACATCCTGGACTACCAGGACGAGGGTAATATTGCCTTCTTCGAAGGCAACTTTACCGAATACGAAGAGTGGAAGAAGAAGACCTACGGCGCCGAGGCGATCCAGCCCCATCGCGCAAAATACAAACGCATCACCAAATAAGGGTGACGGCGTCACAAGGGGAGCTTCGGCTCCCCTTTCTATTGCCTTTTGGCATACAATCCAAGACGGATGCCTTTGCATGGATGTATCGAAATGACGACCCAGACCCCCACAGAGAAGAAACTCACCATCCAGATCCGGGTCGAACCCGGCTGCCTCGGGCCGGATGGCAAAGAACACATCGAGACCTTCTGTGTCGCCGCCGCCAAGATCTTCGCCGCCATCTATCCCGAGCTGGTGAGCTGGGTGCTGATCCCGCGCTATGACAAGCAGTTGCCGGAGCAGGAGTTCTTCATCGAGGGACGCAAGTTGACCGAGGAGCAGGCCAGTCTGTTCCTGCGTCGTGTCGGTAGAGAGCTGGGGGAAGTACAGGACAGACTCGACTCCGTGCTGGCCCAGTTGGTGGAGCGTTACTTCAAGACCCTCTGACGCGGCCTCTGTCAGCCATAAAAGGTTCTCTATCGAGGACCTTTTTTATTGCTCAAAAAGAAAACGTTTGAATTTTTGCTCTATTCATTGATCCGCTTCGCAGATCCGGGGTTTGTAAACGGCGCCGCCTGTGTGAAAATGTGCGCGCTGTCACGGTATCAGGACGAGTCTGGTCACTTAGTCACCAGAAAAACAGCCCCCTTGCCCACGCATGGATGGGGTGCCGACTCTCCTGCTGCTTATTTCACGTCACCTATTGGAATCCAACATGAACCAACAACACCAAGCTGCCAATCAGGCCGCCGGGCAAGGATTGCTTGAGCGCTTGTTTGCCCTGCAAGGCCATGGCACTACCGCCCGCACCGAGGTCATCGCCGGGATCACCACCTTCCTGACCATGGTCTATATCGTGTTCGTCAACCCGCAGATCCTCTCTGCGGCGGGCATGGACACCCAGGCCGTGTTCGTCACTACCTGCCTTATCGCTGGCATCGGCAGCATACTGATGGGCCTGTTGGCCAATCTGCCCATCGCCCTGGCCCCGGCCATGGGACTGAACGCCTTCTTCGCCTTCGTGGTGGTGGCCGGCATGGGCTATTCCTGGCAAGTCGGCATGGGCACCATCTTCTGGGGTGCCATGGGTCTGCTGATCCTCACCCTGCTGCGGGTACGTTACTGGCTGATCGCCAATATCCCGCTCACCCTGCGGGTCGGTATCACCGCCGGTATCGGTCTGCTGATCGCCCTGCTCGGCCTGCACAACGCAGGTATCGTAGTGGCGAGCCCGGCCACCATGGTGACGGTGGGCGATCTCACCTCCCTGCCCTGCCTGTTGGGGCTGCTCGGTTTCTTCCTGATCTGCATCTTCTCAGCCCGCGGCGTTCACTCCGCCGTGCTGATCGCCATAGTGGTCACCACCACCCTGGGCTGGCTGTTTGGTGATGTGACCTTCAAGGGCTTCGTCTCCATGCCCCCTAGCATAGAGCCGGTATTCGGCCAGCTGGATTTGATGGGGTCGCTCGACATCAGCCTGGCGGGGATCATCTTCTCCTTCATGCTGGTCAACCTGTTCGACTCTTCCGGAACCCTGATAGGCGTCACCAACCGCGCCAAGCTGGCGGACGACAAGGGTCACTTCCCGCGCATGAAGCAGGCACTTCTGGTGGATAGCGTGAGCTCGGTCGGCGGCGCCTTCATGGGTACCTCCTCTGTCACCGCCTTTATCGAGAGCAGCTCCGGCGTCGCCGTCGGTGGCCGCACCGGCCTGACCGCCATAGTGGTCGGCCTGCTGTTCCTGCTGGCGATCTTCTTCTCCCCCGTCGCGGCCATGGTGCCTGCCTATGCCGCCGCCGGCGCCCTCATCTATGTAGGCGTGCTGATGTGCTCCGAGCTGACCCGGGTGAAGTGGGAAGACCTGACCGAAGCTGTACCGGCCTTCATGACAGCTGTCATGATGCCGTTCAGTTTCTCCATCACGGAGGGGATCGCCGTGGGCTTCATCTCCTACTGCGTGATGAAGGCAGGTACAGGCCGCTGGCGCGAGATCAACCCCTGCGTACTGGTGGTCGCCCTGCTGTTCGTGCTCAAGTTTGTCTGGGTCGACAGCCACTAAACCTGACTTTCGCAAACAAAAATGCCCGTCATCGACGGGCATTTTTTATGGCGGACAGATAGCGGCACTCAACGGATGCCGCGGGCCTCGCGGATCCATTCCCAGGCCTGCTGGATCTCCTGGGTCTTCTCCTTCGCCATCTCCATCATCTCCGGTGGCAGCCCCTTGGCGGCCAGCTTGTCGGGGTGATGCTTGCTCATCTCCTTGCGGTAGGCGCGCTTGATGTCCTGATCGCTGTCGCTCTCGCTCACCCCGAGCAACTGGTAGGCATCCTTGAGGCGATCCGCTGACGGCGCATCCTGCCGATACTGCTGCCCGCCGTGCTCACCGCCCTGATACTGGCCGCCATGCGCCCGGTTGAAAAAGTTCATCTGCGCTTCGGCCATCGCCAGGATGCGGGCCAGCTCGATGCGGCTGAAGCCCAGCTCATCGGCGATGGTATGCAAAATGGCGCGCTCGTCGGCCTCGACCTTGCCATCGGCAAAGGCTGCCTGCAGTTGCACCTCCAGGAAGAAACGCAGTATGTCCCGCTGCCCCAGGCTGGCACGACGGAACTCGGCCAGGGTTTCCCGCAACGGGAACTCGGCCTCCTTGCCCAGACGGAACGACTCCTGGGCGCGCGCTCGCTGATCTCCCACCAGTCGCATCCGATCCATCAGGTTGGAGGCAACCCGGATCTCCTGCTCTGTTACCTGGCCATTCGCCTTGGCGATATGGCCCATGACGGCGAAAGTGGCATGGAAAAATACCGCCTGTTGTTGTTGGCTGGGGCCACGCTGAAACGCGCCCCGAATACCCATGCCCCGATCGAAACGATGGCCGATCCAGAGGCCAAGCAGAGCACCAAAGATGTTGCCGAGCAGAAAACCGAAGAAGGCGCCCAGCACCTTACCCCAAATACGCATGGTTCAAGACCTCGTGATGTTAATGAGTGCGCCGTTGCAGCTGATCATTCAGCTCGCGCAGCCGCTCTGTGGTGCCAATATCGCGCCACTCGCCGGCCAGCATGGCGCCACCGACCCGGCCTTGCGCCATCCAGTCGCGCAGCAGGGGGGCCAGCTTGCGCGCCCCCGACGGCAAATCGGCAAAGGCGGCGGGGTCATAGAGCCCGACACCGCTGAAGGTGAAGGCTGGCGCATCCTGCACCCGACCGGCGTGAAGCGAGAAATCCCCATGAGGATGCTGGGGCGGATTGGGCACCAGCCAGAGATGGGCCAGATCCGTACCCAGTGGCTGGTTGACCAGGGTGCGATAGTCCAGACTGAGCCAGGTATCGCCGTTGATCACCAGAAACGGATCGGCGCCAAGCAGGGGCAGCGCCTGCACTATGCCACCGGCGGTTTCCAGCGCACTCGCCTCTGCCGACCAGTGAATGCTGACCCCGAACGCACTGCCGTCACCGAGTGCTTCCACCAGCTTGTGGCCGAGCCAGGCGTGGTTGATGACAAGCTGGGTCACGCCGGCGGCCTTGAGCTTTTCGATATGGTGCACTATGAGCGGCTTGCCCCCTGCCGCCAGCAGCGGCTTGGGCAAGGTGTCAGTGAGCGGGCGCATCCGCTCGCCACGGCCGGCAGCCAGGATCATCGCCTTCATACCGGGGCTCCGGCCACTCGGGCCAGCCCGGGCAACACCACTTGCTGCAACCAGGCACCGAAGCGGGCCAGCTGCGGATAGCTGGCGCCATGTTGCTGGCACACATCCACCACATAGCCCAGGGTGCGGGGAATGTCCTTGAGGTAACCGGACTTGCCATCCCTGTGATAGAGGCGAGTGAAGAGACCAGCCGCCTTCAGGTGACGCTGCATGCCTGTCAGGTCGGCATGACGACGGAAACTGGCATAGTCGAGCCCGCCAAGCAGACCCGCCTGCTGCAGCGTATCGAAGCCGTGGCGCATGCCCTGCTCGATCACATCGTCGGGCCAGCGCACGTAACAGTCTTTCAGCAGGGAGACGAGGTCATAGCTGAGGGGACCTATCACCATGTCTTGAAAATCGATGATGGCCAATTCGCTGCCGTTTGGAGTATCACCACCACAGACCATCAGGTTGCGGCTGTGAAAGTCACGGTGCATCACCCCCTGGGGTTGAGCCAGATTGCTGGCAGTGAGGCAGGCAAACATATCATCCAGCAGCTGTTGTTCCGACTCGCTCAGGGCCAGCTGCAGATGATGGCCCAGCAGCCACTCGGGGAAAATACTGTTTTCACGGGCCATAAAGGCAGCGTCGAAGGGCTCCAGCGCCAGTGCTACCGCCCCCAGTCTGGGTAGCAAGGCGATGGCTTTGCCATACCAGGCCAGCACATTCTGTGCATCCAGACAGCTGATAAGCTGGGTATCCCCCAGATCTGTCACAGCCAGCAGGCCATCATCATAGTCCACCCCCTTTATCTCGGGCGCCAGCAGCCCCATGGCATGCAAAGCAGAGGCATTGCGGACAAACTCATGATTTTTTTCGGTTTTTGGATTGGCATCCACCCACACCAAGCCACCACCACGGTAGTAGCGGCGAAAACTGGCGTCACCGGAAATCAGGGTCAACTCAAGGTTGGCATCACCGGAAATCCGGCGAGCCCATTGCAATAGCAGGGAATCGCGATCGTACATAAGTCGGGGACCGAATTGGAAAGCAGCACTTGGCTGTTAGCCCTGGCCGCAATAATGCTTTATCATTGCCGGCTAACATAAAGCAATGACATGCAATGTCAACTCGATGAATCCTGTCGTAAAATGCATGTCTTGAATCAGCCGTATCTACCACGGATTGCGCGAGTCTTTCACATGACAAAATGGACACTGGGGTACTCATATCCCATCGCCCTGACCATCAGCCTTATCCCAGCCCTGACCCCGGCCATAGTGCAGGCGGCTCCGCTGACGCCGCCGCCCGCCACCGGGATCCTGGACGGGCTCTGCTATGACTATGTACCCAAGGTAGAGAAACTGGCCCCCGGAAAGGATGCCAACGCCCAACCTGTCGAAGTGGATGCCGATCGGCTAGAGGCCAAGCAGGGCGGTACCGCCGTCTATCAGGGCGATGTCAAAGTTCGCCAGGGTGTGCGCAAATTTGACTCGGATTATGCCGAGCTCGATCAGAAGAGCCGGGATGTCATCGCCATCGGCAACATCTATTACAACGATGGCCAGATCACTGTCACCAGTGACAAGACCCTGAAATCCAACCTGGATACCAAGAATTCCGAGCTGGAAGAGGGCAAATACCAGGTTCATGGCTCACCGGTACGCGGCTCTGCCGACCGGGTCACCATGACCAACAACAACCAGAACATCACCCTGGAAGGGGCTCAGTACACCACCTGCCCACCTGGCCAGGAAGTGTGGACCCTGAAAGCGGGCAGCATCGACATCGATCAGACAGAGGTGTTCGGGGAAGCCTGGAACGCCAGCCTCTGGCTCTACGACTATCCGGTGTTCTATTTCCCGTATATCAACTTCCCCATCAAGGATGAGCGCAAAACCGGCCTGCTTTACCCGGGTTATACCCAGAGCTCCAAGAACGGCATGGACATCACCCAGCCGTTCTACTGGAACATAGCGCCCAACTACGATGCCACCATCACTTCCCGTTTCATGGACAGACGGGGCCTGATGGAGCAGGTAGAGTTCCGCTATATGCCGGATCCGGCCCATGTCGGCAGCCTCTATTTCGAAAATCTGGCAGACGACAAACAGTATGATGAAACCCCCAGCCTGAACGAAAAGCTGTCTGACGGGCATCGCTATCTGCTCAATGCGCGCCACACCTCGCGGTTTGCCGACAATGCCATGCAGGTGTCGATCGACTACACCAAGGTCCGGGATCGGGATTACAACTACTTCAACGACTTCTCCCCCAAGGTAGGGACCCAGGTCGAGAACCAGTTGCAGCAATCCCTGATGGCCGGCTACTTCCAGCAAAACTGGAACCTCAACACAGAGGTACGGACCTACCAGATACTACTGGCCAATGCTCAACAGCCCCACGAGCTGATGCCACGGATCAACCACAACTACTACCATCAGGGCAACTGGTACGATCTGGCCTGGAATACCGAAGTCACCCGATTCGGTTACAACAACACCCAGGCCTCAGCGCAAAACCTGGGGGATGCCTATACCGGCACCCGTGTCTACACGGCGCCGACCCTGACCATGCCGCTCATCGACGAGGCAGGCTATTACCTCGACAGCCAGTACAAGCTGATGTACACCCGTTACGATCAGGAAGTGCCGGACAACATGAGCTCCACCTTCACCAAGCGGTTCACTCCTGAAGGTGCGAGCGGCGTCACTCTGGATAAGGGCATCATCACCCGGACCCTGCCTTCCTTCCGCCTAAAGGGCGGCATGACCTTCGAACGCAACCAGGACTGGTTTGGTGGCAACGCCAATCAAACCCTGGAGCCGGAGTTCCAGTACCTCTATGTGCCCTACAAGGATCAGGACAACATAGGTGTCTATGACTCCACCACCATGCGTCAGGACTACTACAGCCTGTTCAGCGACCGCCGTTATGCCGGTCTGGATCGCATCAGCGACTCAAATCGCGTGTCGGTGGGCGTCACCAGCCGAGTCTATGATGATGCTGGCGATGAACGAATTCGACTGGCCGTTGCCCAAGCCTTCGACTTTGTTGCCCCCAGGGTCAAGCTCTACCCCAGCGAGTCACTGGCGACCAACACCCGCTCCCCGCTCTCGTTTGAGGGGGATGCCAAGATCAACGAGCAGTGGTTTGCCCATGCCGGTGCGCAATATGATATGGATCAGAGCGAGATCAGCTCTGCCAACAGCGCCCTCGAGTATCGCCGCGAGAAGCTGATCAGCCAGCTGAACTACCGCTTCGTGCGCAATGCCAACTACGACCTGTCGAACACCAACCAGGTCGCCGACATCAATCAGGTCGGCATGCTGTTGACCACACCGCTCAATGATCAGTGGCACCTCTACGGGGGCTACTATCGCGACCTCGATCAGGGGGTGAATGTGGATCGCAAGGTGGGCCTGAAATATGACTCCTGCTGCTGGAGCATCAACTTCAACCTGGAGTGGGTCAATACACCGGATAACGTGACCATGCGTCCGACTTCGGAGCGCAGCCTGGGCATTCAGTTTGAAATGAAAGGATTGGGTAGCGTGGGTACCGGCTCCAAGGGCACCTCCTTGGATACCGAAGCACTGCCTTACATTCGTCCGTTTAACCTGCGAGACCAATAACCGGTCTGGCAAACGCCTTGAGAGATGGATATGAAGAAGACGTTGATTTCCCTGCTGACTGCAGGCCTGTTCGGAGCCATGAGTCAGGGGGCCTTCGCCGCCCCCGAGCTGATGGACAAGGTGCTTGCCGTGGTCAACAAGGACGTGGTGCTGGCCAGCCAGCAGGAAGCCCTGGTACAGAAAGTCAAAAGCTCTGCCCAGGAGAGCGGCCAGTCCCTGCCCGATGATGCCACCCTGCGCAAGCAGGCGCTGGATCGCCTGATCCAGGAGAGCCTGCAACTGCAACTGGCGGATCGCCAGGGCCTCAAGATCAGCGACACCCAGCTGGAGCAAGCCATCCAGAGCATAGCCGCCGACAACAAGATGACCCTGGATCAGCTGCGAGCCCAACTGGCCCGCGAAGGCCTGACCTATGCCCAGTATCGGGAAGAGGTGCGCCGCGAGATCCTGATGAACGAGGTGCGCCGCAACCAGGTGCGCCGTCGCATCAACATCTCCGATCAGGAGGTCAAGCAGGTGGTGGATATCCTCGCCAAGCAGGGCCAGCAGCAACAGCAGTACCATGTCGGCCATATCCAGATTGCCCTGCCGGACAACCCGAGCGCCGAGCAGCTCAACGCCGCCAAGAGCAAGATAGAGCGCATACTGGCTGCCCTGAAACAGGGGGCCGACTTCCGCAAGCTGGCCATTGCCGAGAGTAATGGTCCCAAGGCACTGGAAGGGGGCGACTGGGGCTGGATGAGCCCGCAAGAGATGCCGACCCTGATGGCCGAAGCGGTACAAGGCGCGGCCAAGGGTGACATAGTTGGCCCGCTGCGCTCTGGCGCCGGTCTGCACATCGTCAAGGTGTTCGATGCCAAGGGCCAGCAGCAGGTGCTGCAGACCGAGGTGAAAGCACGCCACATACTGATCAAGCCTTCCATTATCCTCAGCGAAGAGAAAGCCAAGGGCATGCTGGATGGCATACTGCACGACATCAAGAGCGGCAAGGCGACCTTCGCCAGTCTGGCGGAAAAATACTCCGAAGATCCGGGCTCTGCGGTGCAGGGCGGCGAGCTGGGCTGGTCTGATCCCAACGTCTATGTGCCGGAGTTCCGCGACATGGTCAACCGCCTCAAGCCGGGTGAGCTGAGCGCCCCCTTCCGTACTACCCACGGCTGGCACATAGTGCAGCTGGAAGAGCGTCGCAGCCAGGATGCCACCAGCAAGGCCCAGGAGCAGCGTGCCTATCAGCTCATCTTCAACCGCCGCTTCACCGAAGAGTCCCAGGCTTGGCTTGATGAGCTGCGTGACGAGGCCTACATCCAGATCGAAGGCGCCGGCAGCTGATGAGCTGTCGTCGTCTCGCCATTACCCCGGGTGAGCCCGCCGGAATAGGCCCGGATCTGGTGTTGCAGATAGCCCAGCAGGATTGGCCCCACCAGCTGGTGGTGATCGCCGATCCCGCCCTGCTGCTCGAACGGGCCGCCCTGCTGGGGCTGCCCATCGAGCTGCAACCCTATGATGCCGAAGCTTCTGCCGAGCCGCAACGGGCGGGTACCCTGACCCTCTGTCCAGTCAGCCTCGGCGCCCCCGTGGTGCCGGGTGAGCTGAACGAGGGCAACGGCGCCTATGTGCTGGCAACCCTGCAGCGCGCCTGTGACGGCAACCTCAGCGGCGAATTTTCCGCCGTGGTGACCGGGCCGGTGCACAAGGGGATCATCAATCAGGCGGGCGTGTCATTCAGTGGTCATACCGAGTTCTTCGCCCAGCAGTCAGGTACCGCCGACGTGGTGATGCTGCTGGCGACCGAAGGCTTGCGGGTGGCGCTGGCCACCACCCATATACCGCTCGCCTACGTAGCCATGGCTATCACAGAGGATCGCCTCGGCAAGGTGATCCGCATTCTGGATGCGGATCTCAAAACCAAGTTTGGCATCGCCAAGCCCCGGATTTACGTCTGCGGCCTCAATCCCCACGCAGGGGAAGGGGGTCATCTCGGCCGTGAAGAGATTGACGTGATCGAACCCGCCCTGGCCAGCTTGCGCCAGGAGGGGATCGATCTGGTCGGCCCGCTGCCGGCCGATACCCTGTTCCAGGACAAATACCTCAAGGATGCGGATGCGGTACTCGCCATGTACCACGACCAGGGGCTGCCCGTGCTCAAATACAAGGGGTTCGGCAGTTCGGTCAATATCACCCTTGGACTTCCTTTCATCCGCACTTCGGTGGATCACGGCACTGCGCTGGATCTGGCAGGCAAGAGCCTGGCGGACCCGGGCAGTCTGATCACCGCGATTAACCACGCCATCAAGATGGTAGAGAAAAAAAGATATGAGCAGTAAGGTGCAGAGCAACAAGGTGCACATGGGTCACACGGCCCGTAAGCGTTTCGGTCAGAACTTCTTGCATGACCGCTATGTTATTGATCAGATAGTGGCCGCCATCAATCCGCAGCCGGGTCAGAATCTGGTGGAGATAGGCCCGGGCCTCGCCGCCCTGACCGAACCGGTCGCCTCCCAGATGGACAAGATGACAGCGGTCGAGCTGGACCGGGACTTGGCCGCGCGCCTGCGCGAGCACCCGACCCTCAAGGACAAGCTGACCGTCATCGAAGCCGATGCCATGCGCTTCGACTTCGGCACTCTGATGGGGGAAGGCAAGGGGCCGCTGCGCATCTTCGGCAACCTGCCATACAACATCTCCACCCCGCTCATCTTCCACCTGTGCGATTTCGCCGACCGGGTAGAAGACATGCACTTCATGCTGCAAAAAGAAGTGGTATTGCGGATGTCTGCCGGCCCGGGCAGCAAGGCCTATGGCCGCCTGAGCGTCATGGTGCAGTACTACTGCCAGGTGATCCCCGTGCTGGAAGTGGGCCCTGGCGCCTTCAAACCGGCACCGAAAGTGGATTCAGCCGTGGTCCGTCTGGTGCCGCACAAGAACCCGACCATAGTCGCCAAAGACATCCGCTGCCTGAGCCGCGTCTGTACCGAAGGCTTTGGCCAGCGCCGCAAGACCATCCGCAACAGCTTCGCCAACTTCATCACGGACGCTCAGCTGACCGAGCTTGGTATCGATGGCAACCTGCGCCCGGAGAATCTCTCCCTGGAGCAGTTCGTCATGATCGCCAACTGGCTGGCGGATCAACAACAGGCCTGATCCCGTGGCATACCCGCATATTGTTATCCGCCCATACCCCCGTTATGTGGCGGATACCCAGGACCCTTACCAGTTCCACTATCTGATCGAGATCGAGAATCTGGGGCCGGGGCCGGCGCAGCTGCTGCACCGGCGCTGGCTCATCACGGATGCCAACGGCAAGATGCTGGAAGTCGAGGGCCCCGGCGTGGTCGGGGAGCTGCCCGTGATTGCCGAAGGGGAGACCTTTCGCTATCAGAGCGGCGTGCCACTCGACACCCCCTTTGGGGTGATGGAAGGGAGCTATACCCTGCAAGATGAGTCAGGGCAGCCGTTCGAGGCGCCCATAGCGCCTTTTACCCTGGCCGTCCCAAACATTATTAACTGAGGTTTCATGGCGAACTGTTTTGTTGGCGATATCCAGGGCTGTTATGACGACTTGCGTCGTCTGCTGGATCTCGCAAAGTTCGATCCAGCCAAGGACGTGCTCTGGCTCTGCGGCGACCTGGTCGCCCGCGGCCCGGACTCCCTGAAGACACTGCGCTACGTCAAGTCGCTGGGCCAGCGGGCCGTCACAGTGCTCGGCAACCACGACCTTCACCTGCTGGCGGTCGCCGATGGCGTTGCGCCGCTCAAGAAGAAAGACAAGCTGCAAGCCCTGATGGAAGCGCCGGATCGGGACGAGCTGCTGACGTGGTTGCGCCATCGCCCCCTGCTGGCGGAGCACCCGGATCTGCCCATCATGATGGTGCATGCCGGTATCTCCCCCGCCTGGGACGCCCGAACGGCACGCAACTGTGCCCGCGAAGTGGAGAGTCTGCTGCGCGGCGATCAGTACAGCTGGTTGTTGCACAACATGTATGGCGATCTGCCCGATGGCTGGAGTGAAGACCTGGCAGGTATCGAACGTTACCGCTACATCATCAACACCTTCACCCGGATGCGCTTCTGCTATTTCGATGGCCGACTCGAGTTCCAGTGCAAGAAAGGCCCCACAGAGTCTACTCCCGGCCTGCGCCCCTGGTTCGAGCAGCGCGAGCACCATATGGATGACCCCATACTGGTGTTCGGCCACTGGGCGGCCCTGATGGGCAACACAGGCAGGAACGACATCAAGGCGCTCGACACCGGCTGCGTGTGGGGCAACAGTCTCACCCTGTGGCGTTATGAAGACGATGCCCTGATAGCGACACCCTGCCCCACTCACGCCAAGTGATGGTCAAGGGCTGCGCCTGAGCGACGAGAGCCTCACTCTGTGGCGTTATGAAGACGATGCCCTGATAGCTACCCCTTGCCCTGCTCACGCCAAGTAAGGGGAAAGAGTGGCGAGAACCCCACTCTGTCGCGTTTCACAAGAACAAAGCCCGGCAAGTTGCCGGGCTTTGTTCTATTCGCACCAATGAGTTACAGCTTGCGCCCCAGTCGCTTCTCGATCTGGCGTCGCTCCCATTCCGGACCAAACAGCTTGAAGGGCTGGAACAGGTTGATGGCATGGGAAATCAACCCCAGACCCCACCCCAGCGCCGGCCACCAGGCCCAGATATAGTCCGGGTTGCTGAGGTAGTTGATGACAAACAGCCCGCAGATCACCAGCACATAGCTGAAAATGTGGTAGTAGAAGCCTTTGAGCCCCTCCACATACCCCATGGCGGCCCGCTCCTCTGCCGACACCTGCACCCTGTCCTGACCCATAGTTTCATTCCCTCTCATCTCGCGCTCCTGTTGTTGTGTCCCATCCAGTTGAGCCACATCAAGTTCAAAGACGGAGGCCAGGGCCTTGAGAGATTCCAGTCCGGGCTGCTGACCCTGTTCGATCCGCTGTATGGTGCGAACACTCAAGCCAGTCAGGGTCGCCAACTGATCCTGTGACCAACCCCGTTGCAATCTCAATTTCCTGACGATCATCATGAGCTCCTTGTGGTGGTAGACAGGGCCAGCATAGGGCCAGCGCGAAGAAAGGTGACACGACAGATGGCCGACATCAACCTGACTATTGTTTAAAATCAATGGATTAGATGTAATCCTGGATCAGGAAACCGGTCGTTCGCCCAGATGCTGGACGAACCGCAACAGATAACCGTCGGGGTCCTGTACCAGAAACTCCCGCTGACCCGAGCTCATATTCCCCACCGGATACCAGGATTCACGCAGTGGCCGATAGAGCGCCACCCCGGCCAGCGCCAGCCGAGCGAGCAGGGGCTGGATGTCGGTCAGCTCCATCTGCAAATTTATGCCGCGTCCCAGCGGAGGCTCCAGCACACCGGTCAGCCATCCTGCCGGATGGATCTGTTCCAGCATCAACTGTACCTGTTGCTGCTCCAGATAGGCGAAGGGGGGATCATCTCGCTGATAGCGCACAGCAAACCCCAATAGCCCGGTATAGAAAGGCAAGGAAGCTGCCAGGCTGGTCACAGACAGCTCGGGCACCATGGGGTTCCAGTAGACCTCATCCATGGATCACAGGCTCTGCATCAGCTCGGCCGCGATCTCGAACGAGCGCAGCCGCGCCCCCTGATCGACGATAGGGCCGTTGAACATCAGCTCATCGGCCCCCGTCTCGGCCAGCAGCGCCTTGAGGCCGTGACGCACCTGCTCGCGATCTCCCACCAGTGAGCGGGCCAGGGTCTGCTCCATCGCCATCAGCTCACGGGGCGACCACTCTTCCCCCAGCTCGGCCACAGGTGCGGGCAGCTTGCCAGCGTCACCCCGGTAGAGACGCAGGAACTGTTGCTGCACAGTGGTGAACTGGAAACGGGCCTCCCGCTCGCTGTCGCCGGCGATCATGTTGATGCAGACCACCGCATAGGGCTTGGGCCAGCGCACCGAGGGGCGGTACTGGGCGCGGTAGATCTCCAGCGCCTGCAACAACAGACCGGGAGCAAAGTGAGAGGCAAAACCAAACGGCAGCCCCATAGAAGCGGCAAGCTGGGCACTGTAAAGGCTGGAACCCAGCAGCCAGATGGGCAGATGCAGCCCCTGACCCGGTACGGCCTGTACCGCCCCTGTCTCGTCACCGAAATAACTCATCAACTCGCGCACATCCGCCGGAAACTCATCCACGTCGCCGCTGCGCTGACGTCGCAGTGCCTGCATGGTGCGCTGATCCGTACCGGGGGCACGACCCAGCCCAAGATCGATGCGATCAGGGTAAAGCGAAGCCAGGGTGCCAAACTGCTCGGCAATCACCAGCGGTGCATGGTTCGGCAGCATGATGCCGCCGGCGCCCAGTCGCAGGGTCTTGGTGCCTCCCGCCAGATGACCGATCAGCACAGCGGTGGCTGCACTGGCGATGCCCGGCATGTTGTGATGCTCCGCCAGCCAGTAACGCTGATACCCCCAGCGCTCGGCATGCTGGGCCAGGTCCAGCGAACGGCGAAACGACTCGGCCGGGTGGGAGCCTTCGGGCACGGGGACCAGATCGAGCACTGAATAGGGGATGGCAGACATGGGTCACTCCATTGATTTACAGACCAGTAACAAGGGAGGCAATGTAGCACGGGATACCTGAACGAATCACGCGCCAGGCCAACGAATTGACAGTGGCTCTTTGCTGGCAACCGATAATCAAAATCGCCGCACCGCCTGAGTTCCCTGAGCCTCCTGCCTTGCCAGGGGTGCAGATGGCGTTATGCCAGCCCGGGCTGAGCGTCAAGTGACAATATCCACAGTTACCCGCTCTGACCGCAAGCGCTAGCATGCTGTGGCTCGTTGTCTGGTTGTGAGCTCAACCTACCCCCTCTTTTTGCAGGAGAATACAGGCATGAATGCAATCACAGACACCAAGACCGGCCTCTTCCTCGCCTCTTTCGAGATCGGCAAAGCCATGCCCGGGGCGCAACTGCTGCACCTGAACCTGGCAGTCTATACGCCAGGGGAGACAGTCAATGGCATCGCCCATCTGACCCAGGCAACCAATCCACCGCTCGACATGGCCTCCGAACTGAAAGGCCAATACACCTATATGTGCGTCATGCCCAAGCAGTGCCATATCCTGGTGACTGCGCAGGGCTACCCCATTATCAAATGGCCCCAAAGCGGCGAGATCGGGCCGGTGATCCAGCCCAACTTCGAGCTGCGCATGGTGCTCGGGGAAGACTGGAAATCAGGCACGGCCAACTACAAATATCAGGACAATCATCAGGTGTGGCATGAGGTGAAAGACGCCCGCGTCACCCTGGTGCCCGCCGCAGTACTGGCTTGACCCCCTCAAGACGGCCCCGATGGGGCCGTCACGTTTATGCCATATCCTGATATATCTGAACGGGTTATTGTGTTTTCTGTCATCCTGTTGGCACACTGATAGTAGATCGTCTCTGCAATCGCCAGTGTGACAAGGATGTGTCCATGACAAGTGCCAGGCCAGGTCGTAAACCCTTCTATGTGCATATCGCTACCCTCTTCATCCTGCTGTTTACCCTGCTGGGCAGCGCCCTTATCGCGTTGCAATTCCAGCAAGCGGCACAACAGGGACTGGAGCATGAGCGGCAAAATTTCCTGCAATACCGGGAGCAGCTCGCCCTCGCCCTTCAATTGAACGAGCGGCCGGCCCGCATGTCCCTCAGTCTGCTGCGCAGCGGTCAGCTGGCGGCCATGAACAGTCTGGATGCCCGGCTCGGCTACCTGCCACAACTGGCAGAGGTGCTGGCCAACAGCCCCAGTTATGGCGCCGTCTATGCCGGCTACGCGGATGGTGACTTCTTCCTGGTGCGCAAGTTGACCGAGCGGGCCCGAGCCCAACTGGACAGGGTCCCAGCGGCCAGCACCTTGCTGGTGCAGAGCCTGCACCAGGGCAAGGGGGAGTTTCTCTACTTCGACCAGCGGCTGACCCTGCTCGAGCGCCGGGCCATGCCTCAATACCAGTTTGATCCCCGCAGCCGTGACTGGTACAAGCAGGCACGCTGGCGTTCAGGCATCGCCACCACCCACCCCTATCTCTTCTTTACCACCAAGGAGCCAGGCATGACGCTGGCGGTGGAAAGCGACAACAGAAGGGCAGTGATCGGGCTGGATACCAGCGTCGAGGGACTGTCGGCCCTGATCGGTGAACTGCGGTTGCCAGAGCAGAGTCAGGTGGTTCTGTTCGACGAATATGCCACTCTGCTTGCCACGGATCCCAAACAGCTTCCCAGCTTCGAGCAACTGAGCCAGCTGCCCCTGCTGTCGGCGCTGTCCCATCCCGTGCTGACCCAGCTGCAGCAACAGGTCACCAGCCAACCCGCCTTGCTGAGCAGCCCGGTGGAGCTGAATCTGACCGCCGCCGATCAGAGTGACTGGCTGGTCAATCTCTCTCCCCTCGGCGAGGGATCACCCTTTTATATCGCCTTGCTGGTCTCGGCAGACCTGCTCTACCAGCAGGCTCGCAACGAAGCGCTGATCAACCTCGGCTGGGCACTGGCAGGTTTGCTGCTGCTGTTGCCGGTGATCTGGCTGGTCTCCCGCCGCACCGCGACCCCCCTGCTGGCCCTGACTCAAGAGGCGGAGCGGATCCAGCACTTCGACTTCGGCGAGAGCCGGGTGCCGGAATCGGCGATCCGCGAGATCGACGATCTGGCCCGTACCATGTCCGGCATGCGACTGACCCTGGGCAACTTCATGAACATGGGCCGGGCACTGGCGGCGGAACACCGCTTCGACTCCCTGCTCAGCCGCATACTGCACGAGACCATAGCCGCCGTACAGGCCGAGGGGGGCTGCCTCTACCTGGCGCAAGAGCAGAGCATGGTGGCCGTCCAGGCGCTCTGGCGGCAACAGCCTTTGCCTGCCGCCCAAGCCCCCTGGCAGGAGGCGCTGCTCGGCAAGCTGGCTCATGGCGAGCGGCTCACCCTGGCCGTCGACGAACGGGGCTGGCAGCAACATCTGGCGAGCTGGGGTCCTTTCCCCGGCCCTTGCCAGCTGGTCGCCGAGCCACTGTGCAATCATCGACAGGAGCTGATCGGCTGCCTGCTGTTGATCCTGCCCGGCTGCTCTGCCCGCGAACTGGCCTCGCGCATCAGCCTGATCGAGGCGCTGGCAGGCACGTCTGCTTCCGCCATCGAGAACCAGCGCCTGCTGGAGGAGCAGAAACAGCTGCTGGAGTCCTTCATCGAGCTGATGGCAGGGGCCATCGATGCCAAGAGTCCCTACACGGGTGGCCACTGCCAGCGGGTACCCGAATTGACCCGGATGCTGACCGAAGCGGCCTGTGCCCAGCAGCAGGGCCCCTTTGCCGACTTTCGGCTCAATGAAGAGGAGTGGGAGGCCATTCACATCGCGAGCTGGCTGCACGACTGCGGCAAGGTCACCACGCCGGAGTTTGTGGTCGACAAGGCCACCAAGCTGGAGACTATCTACGATCGGATCCACGAGGTCCGTACCCGCTTCGAAGTGCTCAAACGCGACGCCTATATCGAGGTGCTGGCGGCCCGTCTGCCGGCGTCAGAACGGGAAGCGGCAAGAGCGGAGGTGGCACCACTCTGGAGCACCCTGGATCAGGAGTTCGCCTTCGTCGCCGAGTGCAACCTGGGCGGGGAATGGATGGCACCGGAGAAGCTGACACGGCTCGATGCCATCGCCAACCGTACCTGGTTGCGCACCCTGGACGACAGGCTCGGCATCAGCCGGGAGGAACTCAAGCTGCACCAGAACGAACCTGCCCCCCATTTGCCCTGTATCGAGCCACTGCTCGCTGACAAGACAGTCCACCTCATACCCCGCCCCGTCCACGACAGCCTGGATGAACGCAATCCCTGGGGCTTCAAGGTCAGGGTGCCGACCTATCTCTACAACCGGGGGGAGCGCTATAACCTGGCCATCGGCCGCGGCACACTCACAGAAGAGGAGCGCTACAAGATCAACGAGCACATCATCCAGACCATCCGCATGCTGGAGCGGCTCCCCTTCCCGCGCCATTTGCGCAATGTGCCCGAGATCGCCGGTGGACATCATGAACGCATGGACGGCAAGGGTTACCCCCGCCAGTTGCTGGGGCAACAGATGAGCATCCCGGCCCGCATCATGGCCATCGCCGACATCTTCGAGGCGCTGACCGCCAGCGATCGTCCCTACAAGTCGGGCAAGACGGTAGCTCAATCCCTGGCCATCATGCAGAACATGGTGCGTGAGCAGCACATAGACCCGGCGCTGTTTGCCCTGTTCGTCAGCAGCGGTATCTGGCGCGACTATGCCGAGCGTTTTCTGGCGCCGGAACAGCTGGACCAGGTGGATGAAGAGGCTCTGCTGGCCACACAGGCATAGACAGGGTTCATATTTTCTTACATTTGTATGCTGGTTTGAGCAGGCCCGCTTGGTTATAACTGTGCCCTACAGCGAAGGGGGAGCAAAAGACTCCCCCTCACTCTTTATCACACCACATGGTTCAGGTTATTTATGTCAAAACATCTCATCATGCTGGGCGCGCTGGCGCTGTCCGGCTGCTCCCTGTTGTCGCCACCCCCGCCCACCGTTACCCCTGTCCATCTGGCCGATGCCAGCCAGCGGGGTTTCTATATCGAGTGCAGCAGCATGACGGCCTGCTTCCAGCAGGCCAACCAGACCTGCCCCCAGGGCTACAAGGAGACGGATCGTCGTCAGCAGACGCTCTACTCCACCCAGTACACAACGGGCAGCTATGACGAAGAGAAGAAAATATACAAGGCGGCCACACCCCACCGCATCGCCAATACGGTCCATTCGTTGACCATTCAGTGCCCCACGGATGTGAGCATCACGCCGCGCTAGCAGCCTGCTGGCAACAACGAACAAAGGGCCCGAGGGCCCTTTTCTCATCGCGGTAAAACCACCTCAACGCGTCGCCTCGGCATGCTGGCGGGTCAGCTCGCGGGTCATGGCCTCCCGCATCTTGAACTTCTGCAGCTTGCCGGTCACCGTCATGGGGTACTCCTCCACGAAACGTATGTATCTTGGCACCTTGAAGTAGGCGATGCGGGCCGAGAGGAAGTGCTTGATCTCCTCCTCGCTGACCATCTGATCCGGCCTCAGCTTGACCCAGGCACACACCTCCTCCCCATAACGCTCGCTGTCGACACCGAACACGGCGGCATCCTGCACCGCAGGATGATCGTAGAGCCGATCCTCTATCTCGCGGGGATAGATGTTCTCGCCACCGCGGATGATCAGCTCCTTGCTGCGCCCTACTATCTGCACATAACCCTCTTCATCCATGATGCCGATATCACCCGAGTGCAACCAGCCTTCATCATCTATGGTTTCCGCCGTCTTGACCGGGTCCTGCCAGTAACCCTGCATGACCCCCTTGCTGCGGCAGCAGATCTCACCCCGCTCGCCAATGGGTACCAATTCGCCGCTCGGGTCAATCAGCTTGATCTCGGTGTGCTCGAGGGCGCGGCCCACCGTGGAGACGCGCTTGTCCTGCGGCGCATCGATGGCGGTCATGTGGTTGATGGGGCTGCACTCGGTCTGGCCGTAGGCGATGGTCACCTCTGTCATGTGCATCAGAGTCTGCACCTTGCGCATCAAGGGCTCGGGGCAAATCGCTCCTGCCATGATGCCGGTGCGCAGGGAGGAGAGATCAAACTCAGCAAAGCCGGGCAGCTCCAGCTCGGCGATAAACATGGTTGGCACGCCATGCAAGGCGGTGCAACGCTCCTCGCTCACCGTCTGCAGGGTCGCCACAGGATCGAACGCTTCCGATGGAAACAGGGCGCAGGCCCCCACGCTGATGCACACCAGATTGCCAAGCACCATGCCAAAGCAATGGTAGAGCGGCACGGGTATGCAGAGCCTGTCCTGCTCGCTAAACGCCATGCCCCGCGCCACCTGCCGGCCATTGTTGAGAATGTTGCCATGGCTCAGGGTCGCGCCCTTGGGGCTGCCCGTGGTACCCGAGGTGAACTGGATGTTGATGGCATCATCCGGTTTGAGGGTCGCCGCCACCCGGGCAAGCCAGGCCGGATCCTGCACATCCCCCAGGGCCTGCACGGCGCTGAAGTTCAGCATACCCGGCGTTTGCGCCTCCCCGAGCCGGATCACCATCTCCAGGCTCGGCAAGCGGGCGCTGACCAGCAGCCCCGGCGGCGAGCTTGCCAGCTCGGGGGCCAGCTCATTGAGCATTGCGAGGTAGTCGCTTCCCTTGAAGGCACTGGCACAGATGAGGGCGCGGCAACCCACATTGTTGATGGCAAACTCCAGCTCGTAGTTGCGATAGGCTGGGTTGATGCAGACCATGATGGCGCCGATGCGGGCCGTGGCGAACTGCACCAGGCACCACTCTATGTTGTTTGGCGACCAGATTCCGACCCTGTCCCCCGGCTGGATGCCTAGCGCCAGCAAGCCCAGTGCCAGCCTGTCTATCTGGATGAGGTATTCACGGTAGCTCCAGCGGATCTGCTGGTGACGCACTACAACGGCGGGACGGTCGGGGAAACGTTCGGCTATCTCTTGCAGATATTCGCCAATGGTCTGGTAAAGCAAGGGCTGGTCGCAAGGACCGGTCCGGTAGCTGAGCAGTGAGGTCATGGGGTGACTCCTGGCCACGTTCGATTTGAATTGCCTACTGCTCGGCTGGCACGCTTTTTTCAGCTTGTTACGTTAATGTAAAAACCATCCATTAAAAAGACTCACTTTGGTCTAATACTCACCATAAAAAACGGCCAACCCAAGTTGACCGTTTTAGATCCCAGACTCTTGCCTTAGAACAGCAGATGCGCCACACCGGCAATGACCGGCAGGGTCACCAGGGTGCGCAGCAGGAAGATGACAAACAGCTCCCACAGCTTGACCGGGATCTTGCTGCCCAGCAGCAGGGCGCCCACTTCCGACATATAGATGAGCTGGGTGACCGACATGGCGGCAATCACGAAGCGGGTGATGTCGCTCTCTATGGTCGAGGCCAGCACGGCCGGGATGAACATGTCGGCAAAACCGACCATGATGGTCCTGGAGGCGGCCTCGGCCTCCGGCAGTTGCAGCAGCTCCAGCAAGGGAACAAATGGCGCACCCAGCCAGTTGAAGATGGGGGTATGCTCGGCCAGCATCAGGGCACAGGTGCCGATCGCCATCACCACCGGCAACACGCCAAACACCATGTCCAGCGCATTCTTCACCCCTTCCCGCGCGACCGCACCAAGATCGGTGACACTCTCCGCCTTGGTCAGTGCACGCTCATAGCCATAGCTCATCACGCTGTGCTGATGGGGCACTGACTCCTGCTTGCGGCACAGGGGAGTACCATCGGCATAGATGTCCTTCTTCCAGGAGAGCGGCGGCAGGCGCGGTACCACTATGGCGGCGACCACACCCGCCAGACAGACAGTCAGGTAGAAGGGAACGAACATATGCTCCAGCTTCACCTGGGAGATCACCACCAGGCAGAAGGTGATGGAGACAGCTGAGAAGGTGGTGCCGATGACGGCGGCTTCACGCTGGGTATAGAACTTGCCCTCATACTGCTTGCTGGTCAGCAGAATGCCAACGCTGCCATCCCCCAGCCAGGAGGCGAAGCAATCCACGGCGGAGCGCCCCGGCAAACGAAACACAGGGCGCATGATGCGGGTCATCATGGTGCCAACAAACTCCAGCAGACCGAAATCCAGCAGCAGAGGCAACAACAGACCTGCGAAGATGAACACCGAGAACAGCACAGGCAGCAGATCGTGCAGCACCAGACCGCCGGTAGCACCGGAACGCAGTACCTCTGGCCCCGCATTGAAGAAGGTCAGCAGCACGAACACGCCACCCAGTACCCGCACACAGGCCCAGAAAGGAGAGACGTTGAACAAGCTGTTGAGGAAAGGGCGACGCACCAGGATCGCTGGCTTGAACAGCCAGGCGATCAGCGTCATCAGCATGGTGGTGGTAATGATGGCACTGACCATGGCCACCAGATAATCGGCAAATACCGTTTGCACCAGCTTCGCCAGCACGGCAACCGGAATGGTGACGTTCTCGTCATAGATGACGGGGGTCATGAACAGCAGGATCCCGATGAGTGACGGGACCAGGAACATCAGCACGTTGCGACGAGTATTGAGCGCAGGCGCTTGCAGAGTCTTTTCCAGCATGGTCTACAGCCTTAATGTTACTTTTCCTTAGCCAGGTCAACTTGCATATTCATGCTCTCGCCCGACAAAACGGGCGCAAGAATACTCCAAAAAAATGCACAAACAAGCCCTTAATGGATCATTTCAAGCATAAATATTTTTGCAGGCGAACCTTCCATAAGAACGACCTCAAACAGATACGCATATCAATTCATTACGAATGGTTAGCATATTGTTTCAGCAAGGTTACATTCAGGTGCGCAGTATAATCCGTTGCGGTTGGCAGGCAATAAGTGACATAAGAAATATATCTATGTGGTGATCCGATCGATCCAGATGCGCCCCATAAAAAACCGGAGCCTGTTGCCAGGCTCCGGTTTTTCTCATCGGTGGGCAGAGGTACTGCACCGATCAGGCAGGACAGAGTGATCAGTCACGAACATAGATGACTTCAACGCCATCATCTTCGTCATCATCCCAGTCTTCCTCATCGAGCCCTTCATCGAAGGCCATGGAGGCGGCCAGCGCTTCGGCTTCGGCTTGGGCCAGCTGGTTCTTGTGGTAGTCATCCCACTTGAACTCCACCTTCTCGATGGCGTCCCTGGCATCTTCCGCCAGTTGACGAGGCATGGTATCCAGCAGATCCAGGATGTCGTAGCACACCTTCTTGGTGCCTTCCTTGCTGATGGCGGAGATCTGGTAGACGGGGCCTTCGTAGGCCAGCGCCGTCTTGACGCGCTCCATCACTTCGACCGCCTCTTCTTCCAGGATCAGATCCATCTTGTTGAACACCAACCAGCGCGGCTTGCCAGCCAGCTCAGGGCTGTATTTTTCCAGCTCCTTGACGATTGTCACGGCGTTCTCGGCAGGATCCGAGTCATCGACCGGGCAGATATCGACCAGGTGGATCAAGACCCGGCAGCGCTCGAGATGCTTGAGGAAGCGAATACCGAGGCCTGCACCCTCGGCGGCACCTTCGATCAGACCCGGAATGTCGGCTATCACGAAGGAGCGGGAGTTCTCGCCACGCACCACACCCAGGTTCGGCACCAGAGTAGTGAAGGGGTAATCGGCTACCTTGGGACGGGCGGCGGACACGGCACGGATAAAGGTGGACTTGCCAGCATTGGGCAGACCCAGCATGCCGACATCGGCCAGCAGCAGCAGTTCCAGCTTCAGAGTACGCACTTCACCCGGCGTACCGCTGCTCTTCTGGCGCGGCGCCCGGTTGACGGAGCTCTTGAAACGGGTGTTGCCCAGACCGTGGAAGCCACCTTTGGCAACCAGCAGCTTCTGGCCGTGGTGGGTCAGATCACCCAGCAGTTCGCCTGTGTCTTCATCGCTGGCACGAGTACCGACCGGCACACGCAGTATCCTGTCCTTGCCGCGACGGCCGGTACAGTTGGCGCTCTGGCCATTCTCACCGCGCTCGGCCGCATGGAAACGCTCGAAACGGTAGTCGATAAGGGTATTCAGGTTTTCGTCGGCAATCAGATAGACATCGCCACCGTCACCACCGTCACCACCATCCGGGCCGCCGTTCGGGATGTACTTTTCACGGCGAAAGCTCACACAACCGTTACCACCGTCACCGGCATCGACTCGAATCTGGACTTCATCAACAAACTTCATAGGTAACCGTCACCTTAATTCGAAAAACCGATACGCAATTATAGTGGTACAGGCCCCTGCGGGCGATACGCATCTTAGCGATGAATGCCCCGCGCAACACCAGGCACATCTACGTTCCGTTTTTTCGTAAACTGCGTCAGAAAAACAAAAGCCCCGCCTGTTGGCGGGGCTTCGGATCCTTGCGGTCCGTAATTACTCAGCAACGATGCTAACGTACTTACGATTCAGCGGACCTTTAACTTCGAACAGGATCTTGCCAGTCGCTTTCGCGTACAGGGTGTGATCCGTGCCCAGACCAACGTTGGTGCCAGCGTGGAACTTGGTACCACGTTGGCGAACGATGATGCTGCCTGCCAGAACTGTTTCGCCGCCGAAACGCTTAACGCCAAGGCGTTTAGCTTCAGAATCGCGACCGTTGCGGGATGAACCGCCAGCTTTTTTGTGTGCCATTTATCGGACTCCTCTAATTAAGCGCTGATGCCAGTGATTTTGACTTCAGTGAACCACTGACGGTGGCCCGCTTGCTTACGATGGTGCTTACGACGACGGAACTTGACGATAGTCACTTTCTCGCCACGGCCGTGAGCCACAACTTCAGCTACAACCTTGCCACCTTCAACGAAAGGAGCACCTACTTTAAAAGTGTCGCCTGCAGCAACCATCAGAACTTCATTGAAGTCGATAGTAGCGCCAGTCTCAACGTTCAGCTTTTCCAGACGAACGATTTGACCTTCGGCCACACGGTGTTGTTTTCCGCCGCTTTGGAATACCGCGTACATTTGATTAACTCCGTAAAGGCGTGTCTTTTGCTCAAGGCCAGACACGCGCAAAAACCTATAACAATGGGCCGGCATTCTACGCAAATCGATTTGCTCAGGCAAGGCCAATTTAGCAAAAAGTTTATTTTGTGCGCATATCTGCCGCCGTGAATAAACGCTTAACTGTAACCCATTGTGAAATCGTGTAGAATCCCCGCCATTACTAAAACCGCAGTTATTGCTGCCGTCACGTTACGAGACTTATGGACCAACAGACTATCCGTGCGCTCTGTGCTGCCGACATGACGGCGGTGAATGAACTGATCCTGGCGAGACTTCAGTCCGATGTCAGCCTGATCAACCAGCTGGGTTTCTATATTGTCAGTGCAGGCGGGAAACGGATGCGCCCCATGCTGACAGTGATGGCCGCCCGCGCACTGGGATATGAAGGTCAGGATCATCTCAAACTCGCCGCCATCATCGAATTCATTCATACCTCTACCCTGCTGCACGACGACGTGGTCGACGAATCCGATCTGCGCCGTGGCCGGGAGACCGCCAATGCGCTGTTTGGCAATGCTGCCAGCGTGCTGGTCGGCGACTACCTCTACAGCCGCTCCTTCCAGATGATGAGCGAGCTTTCCAACCTGCGAGTGATGGAGATCCTGTCGGATGCCACCAATACCATCGCAGAGGGGGAAGTGTTGCAGCTGATGAACTGCAACGATCCGGACACCACAGAACAGAGCTACATGACGGTCATCTACTGCAAGACCGCCAAACTGTTCGAGGCCGCCACCCGCCTCGCGGCCGTGCTGACCCATCAGCCCGAGCCCGTCGAGCAAGCTATGACCGACTACGGCAAGTATCTGGGCACAGCCTTCCAGATCATCGATGACGTCATGGACTACTGCTCCCAGAGCGATGAGATGGGCAAGAACGTCGGTGACGATCTGGCCGAAGGCAAGCCGACCCTGCCGCTGCTGCGGGCCATGGAAGTGGGCTCACCCGAAGAGCGCCAGCTGGTGCGTGATGCCATCGAGCATCGCAATGGCATGGAACATCTCGACCAGATTCTCGGGATTCTCGACCGCACCGGTGCGCTGGAGTACTCCCGCATGCGTGCCAGAGAAGAGGCTGACAAGGCCATTGCCGCCCTCGCCATCCTGCCGGACTCCCAGCACAAGCAGGCGCTGGAAACCCTGGCCCAGATGGCGGTACAACGCAGCGCCTGAGTCAGCGATATCTGCTGTTGCATAAAAAAAGAGGCCAAAGGCCTCTTTTTTATTGTCTGCGCCGCAATGGAACTCAGAGCCAGCCACATGATTCAGTGACCCAGCATCCAGAGGATGACGGCGCCCGCCACCACCAGAGATCCACCGATACGGCGCAGTTGTTCCGGTGGCTGTTCGCTCAGCAACCGCAGCATCTGTTGCCAGGCTTTGGGCATCAGCAAGGGGCCGAGCCCTTCAAACAGCAATAGCAGCCCCAATCCCATCAGAATGGATGTCAGCATCCCATCTCCTTGCACAAAAAAGCCGCCCGTATCGGCGGTTGGTCTCATGCCATAAAGCAAAAGGGCCTGAATCATCAGGCCCTTTGGTCTTATGCTTGTCTCTTACTGCTTGGTGCCGTGAGGAGACTTGAGGTAGCGGAAGAACTCGCTGTCTGGTTTGAGTACCATCAGGTCGTTGCCACCGGCAAAACTCTTGCGATAGGCCTCCATACTACGCACGAAGCTGAAAAACTCGGGGTCTTTCCTGTAGCTGTCGGCATAGATCTTGGCGGCTTCAGCATCCCCTTCACCACGCAGCTGACGCGCATTACTCTCGGCATCGGCGATCATGACAGTCACTTTGCGGTCGATGTCGGCACGCAGGATTTCGGCCTGCTCGCGACCCTGGGAGCGATGCTCACGGGCCACTGCCGTCCGTTCGGCACGCATCCGCTGATAGATGGAGCTGGAGACTTCCACCGGCAGGTTGATCTGCTTGATCCGCACATCAACAACCTTGATGCCGAGCTCGGAGGAGCGCGCCATCTTCATCAGGGCATCTTCCATCACGGTACTGCGCTCACCGGAGACGATGTCCTTGATGGTGCGGTTACCGATCTCGGAGCGCAGACCGTTGTTGATCTTGCGCTTGAGCAGGTCTTCGGCCTGGATCTTGTTGCCACCACCCGTTGCCAGGTAGTACTTGGAGAAGTCCTCAATCTTCCACTTCACGTAGGAGTCGATGATGAGATCTTTCTTCTCGGAGGTCACGAAGCGATCCGCCTGGCCTTCCAGGGTCTGGATGCGAGCATCCATCTTGCGAACCTGATCGATGAGCGGCACCTTGAAGTGCAAACCGGGCTCATAAAGCCGCGGCTCGCCAGATTCAACCCGCTTCACCTTGCCAAACTGGACGACAATCCCCTTCTGACCTTCATCAATGATAAAGATGGAAGAGAAGCAGACCATGGCGGCTACAGCGATGACACCAATAGCTATTTTTTTCATCTATTAGTTTCTCCCTGAGCTGAAACGGTCACCGCTACGCAGCGGGGTCGGTGTGGAATTGGCCCCTTCGTTGGACGGCGGCGTCGATTCCACCACTGACGTGCCAGCCGGACGAGCCGGTTGCGCTGCAGTTGCTTTACCAGACAACTTGTCGAGAGGCAGATAGATCATGCTGTTGTTACCAGCGGGCATGTCCACCAGCACCTTGTTGGCCTGTTGATAGAGCTCTTCCATCGTTTCCAGATAGATACGCTCACGGGTCAATTCAGGTGCGGCCTGATACTGGGGCAGCAACTCGTTGAAGCGAGCCACTTCACCCTTGGCCTTCAGCACTATCTGGGACTTGTAACCTTCAGCTTCCTGCTCCAGACGCTTGACCGAGCCGCGAGCTTTTGGCTCAACTTCACGGGCATAGGCTTCTGCTTCACGAATGAAACGCTGCTCATCTTCCTGGGCGGAAATGGCATCATCGAAGGCATCTTTTACCTCTTCAGGCGGACGAGCCGGCAGGAAGTTGACGTCGACGATCTGAAGACCCATCTGATACGGTTCAATGATGCCGTCGATCACTTGCCAGGTTTCCTGACGGACCTTTTCCCGACCTGTGGTCAGGACATCGTCCATCCGGGTGTGGCCCACTACATAGCGCAGGGCGCTATCGGTGGCCTGACCCAGGCTCTCGTCAGCATTGGTGACGCTGAACAGATACTGCTCGGGATCGACAACGCGATACTGCACGTCCATTTCGACACGCACTACGTTTTCGTCCTGAGTCAGCATGAAGCCGGAGGCGGGCAGCGAGCGTACAGACTCGACGTCCACCGGGATCACCCGGTCGATGAAGGTCGGTTTCCAGCGCAGGCCCGGATCCACGTTATGGGAATACTCCCCAAAACGCAGCACCACACCCCGCTCTGCTTCGCGAATGGTATAGAAGCCGCTGACGACCCACACCACCACAGCAACCACCAAGGCGATAGAGAGACCAAAACGGCCCATCTCGCCACCTGACTTGCCACCACCCAGCAAACCACCAAAACGGCGGCTTACCTTGCGCAACATCTCGTCCAGATCAGGGGGTCCCTGATTCTTGCCGTTGTTCCCCCAAGGGTCACGGTCTTTGCCGTTGTTTCCAGGCTCATTCCAAGCCATCAGCATCTCCATTAATACAAGCGGATGGATATCAACTCTATCTGGCCATCAATCATTGATGAAGCCTGCAAACATTCATCTTCATCGACGAATCAATGCCTGATAAAGCGTTGTAAATTCTCGCCTTCCTGTTTCACGAGGCGGTTCCAGTCGGCCAGTTGCAGGCGAACTTGCAACACAAAATCCCCCTCCTCGCTGAAACCTTCCTGCTCAATGCCTTTGAGACGATAGAGCGCACTTCGCAATCTGGCGGCCGAAGGGGGTAACTGCAAGGTGTGATGCACCATGGATCCGGCCAGCAACTCGGTCAGGGCCGTAAACAGGTATTCACAGCCTTCACCGCTCTGGGCGGACAACCAGAGCCGTACCGGACGCCCCTCATCATCCCGCTCCAGACCTGCCGGACGATCCGCCAGCTTGTCTATCTTGTTACAGATCATCAGCTGGGGTCGGTCATCGGCCTCAATTTCAGCCAACACTTGCTGTACCGAATCGATATTCTCTTGCATCTGTTCGTCGGCACAGTCAACTACGTGCAGCAACAAGTCCGCTTCGCGGGTCTCCTGCAGCGTCGCTTTGAAAGCTGCGACCAGATCATGGGGCAAGTGCCGAATAAATCCAACTGTATCCGCCAGAATCACATCACCCACATCCCGGATCACCAATTTACGCAAGGTGGGATCCAGTGTTGCGAACAATTGATCGGCAGCATACACGCTGGCAGCTGTAAGTTGGTTGAACAAAGTGGATTTTCCGGCGTTGGTGTAACCCACCAGTGACACGGTCGGTACCTCATTGCGGTTACGGGCACGACGGCCCTGTTCCCGCTGTTTGGCCACTTTGTCGAGCCGACGCAAAATTGCCTTGATGCGCTCACGCAACAGGCGACGGTCGGTTTCCAGCTGGGTTTCACCCGGGCCGCGCAGACCGATCCCGCCCTTCTGACGTTCAAGGTGGGTCCAGCCTCGCACCAGGCGAGTAGAAAGATGGCGTAACTGGGCAAGTTCGACTTGCAACTTGCCTTCGTGGGTTCGGGCGCGCTGGGCAAAGATATCCAGGATCAGGCCGGTTCTGTCCACGACACGGCACTGGAACAGGCGTTCCAGATTGCGTTCCTGGGCAGGGGTCAGAGCATGGTTGAAGATCACCACGTCTGCGCCCAACATCTGAACTTGGGACGCGATCTCTTCAGCCTTGCCGCTGCCGACAAAGAGTTTGGCGCTGGGCGCACTGCGGTTGGTAGTCACCACCCCCAATGCATTGACGCCGGCCGAGCTCACCAGCATCTTGAGCTCTTCCAGATCCTCCCGCTCACCCTCATCACTGAAGTTGACGTGCACCAGAACGGCCTGTTCGCCGGCTTCATAACGGTCAAACAAGCGCTTGCTCCTTGACAGGAATCATGACGAATCTGAATTGGCGAGTCGTCTCGCCTCGAGATATCACGCTTCAGCTTCACCCTGTTCTTCGCCAGCTGCGCCAGGGACATGCTGGTGATGGTTGACGGCGCGAGCCGGCACCACGGTGGAAATGGCGTGCTTGTAGACCATCTGGCTCACGGTGTTCTTCAGCAAAATGACAAACTGGTCAAACGATTCGATCTGACCCTGCAGTTTGATGCCGTTCACCAAATAAATAGAAACAGGAATCCGCTCACGGCGCAGCGCATTCAAAAACGGGTCTTGGAGAGATTGCCCCTTAGCCATCTTCTTTTCCTTATAGTTTGTTGTTTTTAAACACCGGATATCAATATAACAACCTGATTATACAGGAGTGTCAAGCCACTCCGGCACGGGCAACGACCCTTGCCAGATTGCCAGACTCACCAGATTCCAGCCAGGTGACTTCAGGCCAACCGCGCAACCAGGTCATTTGACGCTTGGCCAACTGGCGGGTGGCAACAATACCGCGATAGCGCATCTCATCATACTCCACTTCCCCTGCCAGGTAGTCCCACATTTGGCGGTAGCCAACGCAGCGAATAGCTGGCAGGTCGGGGGTGAGATCGCCTCGTTCATAAAGCGTACGCACCTCTTGCTCGAAGCCGCTTTGCAACATCTTGTCAAAGCGCTCTTCAATGCGCTTGTGCAACAGGGCGCGATCGCTCGGGGCAATGGCAAATTGGTGCACCCGATATGGCAACCCTTCCCCCTGCACCTGGGTTAGCTCGGTCAGGGTTTTGCCGCTGATGCGATACACCTCCAAGGCCCGGCTAAGACGCTGCGGATCATTGGGATGAATGCGGGCGCCGGCGACCGGATCAATCCGCACCAGCTCATCGTGCAGCGCCTGCCAGCCAAGGCGTGCCGCCTCCTCTTCCAGCTCGGCACGAATGGCCGGATCGGCGGATGGCAGCGGAGAAAGCCCCTCCAACAGTGCCTTGAAATAGAGCATTGTGCCCCCCACCAGCAGCGGAATGCGGCCACGGGCGACAATATCGTTCATCTCCCGCAGGGCATCGCGGCAAAAGTCGGCGGCCGAATAGCTCAGGGCAGGATCAATAATATCGATCAACTTGTGGGGAGCCAGAGCCAACTCTTGCGCCGTTGGCTTGGCAGTCCCTATATCCATGCCGCGATAGATAAGCGCAGAGTCCACGCTGATGATGTCGCAAGGCAGGGTTTGGCACAGGGCGATGGCGAGATCCGTCTTGCCGGAGGCCGTTGGCCCCATCAAAAAAATTGCATTCGGCAAGTCAGCCACGTTCAAATTCCTCGATCAGATTTAGCAGCGACAGCGAGCACATCACGGGCTTATTGCCAGACTGTGTATTGGAACAAGCACTCGGCAACTCAGCCACCATCTGCAAACGCCTCCAGTACTGTCGTCAGCGACACGGGGCGCACCATGCGAATATCTGCCAATTGGTCACTGAAATCGGCCACAAGTTCCGTCAGCAAGCGATTGGCTGTTGAAAAATCGTATATTTTTTCGTGGCTTATCCCCTGCTCAACCAGCCATTGGCATAATACTTCAGCCAGCTGGCTCGCATCACTGTCAGATCCGCTCTCGATAATTTGCAACAATTCGGGTAATAGCCGCACCAGATCGGTCTGGCGCAGCAAGGCTGGCACCCGAGTCAGGATCATGGTGTCACGCCCCCCGCTTTTCAACTCCAGCCCCATCCGTTTGAGCAAACGTTCCTGCGCTTCAACCAGCGATATCAGGTTTTTCGGCAGCTTGAACGAAACTGGCAGCAACAGGGGTTGCGCAGCCAGCCCCTGGCCCCAGGCTTCCAGCAACCAGTTGCGCAGCAACAGGCGTTCGGCCCGCACCAGGGAGAGCAGCGCCAGCTGGCCATCTCGCACCAGCAACAGATAGGCCTGCTCCACCAGAGTGAGTGCCTGCCAGACTCCAGGTGTGGTCTGAGCTGCTGCACTGGGCACCATTGCAGCGGTAGCGGATACAGCAGACGCGGGCCCGGCACCAGGCAAGGTGGTGAGCAGTGCGCCCATGCCCCGCATCGCCTCCCGGCTGGGTGGCTCGGGCGGTTGGTAGTTGCCGGCACGCGCCGCGCCCCCTTCTCGCACTTCATTCGTCGAGGCAGGAGCCCGATAGCTGTGCTCGGCGCCATACCACTCGGGACGAGGCGCCTGCCCTGGGCATTCAATCTGCCCGCTGACAGGCAGCTCGACCAGGGTTTCGGCCAACGGCTCTTCCTGATGAGCTGCGCTGACCCCTTCGCGGCGCAGCGCAGTAAACAGCGCCTGAAAGATAAAGTCGTGGATCAGCCGCGCCTGATGAAAGCGCACCTCGTGCTTGGCAGGATGGACATTCACATCCACCTGGTGGGGGTCCAGCTCGATATAGAGCACATAGGCGGCGAAGCGGTCGGGGGGCAGCAGCTCGTCATAGGCCTGGCGGATGGCATGATTGATGAGCTTGTCGCGCATCATGCGACCGTTCACATAGGTGTATTGCAGATCGTTCTGCGGTCTGGCGCCCTCAGGCAGCGCCAGCCACCCCCACAGACGTACGTCGCTATGTTCGCTCTCCACCGCCAGCGCATGGTGCATGAAGGGAGTGCCACAAACGGCGGCGAGCCGGCGCTCCTGCTCAGGCACCGTATTGGCGGCCTTGTACTGGCGCATCACCTTGCCGTTGTGACGCAGGATCAGGGTGACATCGAAACGGGAGAGCGCAATGCGACGCACCAGCTCATCGATATGGGCAAATTCGGTCTTTTCACTGCGCATGAACTTGCGCCGCGCCGGGGTATTGAAGAAGAGATCCACCACTTCCACTGTGGTGCCCACCGGGTGGGCCGCCGGTTTGACGGTGACGTTCATCTCTCGCCCTTCCGCCTGTGCCTGCCAGGCTTCGGACTGATCCTGGGTGCGGGAGGTAAATGTGAGACGGGAGACAGAGCTGATGGAGGCGAGCGCCTCGCCGCGAAACCCCAGGCTGCAGATCCCTTCCAGATCATCCAGGGTCGCCACCTTGGAGGTGGCGTGGCGCGACAACGCCAGCACCAGCTCGTCTTTGGCGACGCCGCAGCCGTTGTCACGGATGCGGATCAGCTTGGCACCGCCCTTGTCGATGTCGATTTCGACCCGGTCGGCGCCCGCGTCCAGGCTGTTTTCCACCAGCTCTTTCACCACAGAAGAGGGCCGCTCCACCACCTCTCCGGCGGCAATCTGGTTGGCCAGGATAGGGGGTAATATACGGATCGGCATCACTTACTCCTGAGTTTCAATCTTGCGATGGTATACGCCAACACGGGGAGCGGCATCACCAGCTCCCGCGCGTCAGTTTTGGGGAATGTAGAGCACCTGCCCTACCTGGATATCCCGCGACTTGAGCTTGTTGATCTCCACCAGCCGCGCCTGACTCACCCCATTCTTCTCGGCAAGGCGGGAGAGACTCTCGCCCCGCTTGACCACATGGCGGATCATCTGCGACTTGTCGTCACTGCGAACGGGGGCGGCACTGCGGCTCTGTCCCTGCTGGGGGATATAGATTGTCTGACCAATCTGAATATCCCGGCTGCGCAGCTGGTTGATTTCAACCAATGTGGACTGACTCACCCCATGCCTCTCGGCAAGGCGGGAGAGGCTCTCGCCCCGTTTGACCACATGGCGGAGCATCCGCGATTTGTCATAGTCGCCCACATTACTGACCGGCGCACCTGTCTCTTGCGCTGCCGCCGAGTAAGGCTTGATCACCCCGGCTCCCGAGCTGGTCGCAGCACCACCATCGCGGGCAGTGGCTGGCATCTTGTTGGTCACGACCGGCTGCGACTGTACTTGCCTGGGCTGGCTCACCGACTGCTGGGCCACAGGCGCAGGGCGAGTGGTAGCTGCCGGCCGACTGGCCTGTCCCTTGCCAGTCAGCAAGGCGCCCTTGGTCGGGTGAGCACGGTAGTAATTGCGGATCCCCTCGAAGATGGCGCGGGCCAGCTTGTCTTGATAGGCGGGGGTAGCCAGCAGCTTCTCTTCAGCATGGTTGGAGATAAAACCTGTCTCTACCAGCACGGAGGGAATGTCCGGGGCTTTCAGCACGGCCAGACTGGCATGCTCCGGCGCCTTTTTGTGCAATTTGGCCACCTTGCCCATGGAGCGCAGGATCTGGCGGCTGACGTCATAGCCCTCGGCACGGGACTTGTCCATGGAGAGATCGAGGAAGGTCTGTGCCAGATAGGGATTCGGGTCGGATTCGGCCAATACCTTGCCTACCCCGCCCAGCAGTTCCCCTTGTTTCTCCTGCTTCTCCAGCCAGCTGCCCATCTCGCGGTTGGCGCGATTGGTCGACAGCACCCAGACAGAGGCGCCGCGCGGCGTCGAGTTGTGGAAGCTGTCCGCGTGGACGGAGACCAGCAGATCCGCCTTGGCCTTGCGGGCAATTTCGGAGCGCTTGTTCAGATCCACGAAGTAGTCCCCGCGGCGAGTCAGCACGGCGCGCATGCCCGGTTCCCTGTCAATGAGTGCAGCCAGCTTCTGGGATACCGCCAGGGTAACTCGCTTCTCATAGGTGCGACGGGGGCCGATGGAGCCCGGATCTTCCCCGCCATGGCCCGGATCGATGGCGATCACCACCCCCTTGCCCTTGCCCCCCACAGGGGTGGCTTGCACGGCGGCGGCAGAGCGTTTCTCTTCATAAGGCAGGTCGATCACCAACCGGTGGCCATAGGGGCCTGCCGGTGCCAGCGGAAATACCACGGGTTTGATGGTGGAACTGAGATCCAGCACCAGCCGCAGTCCACCCTTCTCCAACGGCGAGCTCTCGCGGATCTTGCGCACCAGCTCGCTGTTGTTCCCGATACTGGCCAGATTGGCGACGTTGTTCGCCCCTTTGAGGTCGATCACCAGTCGATCCGGGCCGGTCAGGGTGAAGTAGTTGTAATTGGGAGCACTGCTCATGTCGAGCACCACCCGGGTGTTATCCGGCGATGGCCATACCCGCACACTCTTGAGCTGATTCGCCCAGGAGGGTAAGGCCATCAGAGAGAGGGCAATAACAAGGATCAAGCGCACGTAGATGACAACCGTTCCAGAATGGCTTCGCCAATAGCAGTGCGGGCTTCTATCAGAGCCTCACGCTGCTCGTTTACATAAGTCAGGGTAATGTCCAGATCGGGCGCCGGCAGCCAGCCCTCCCCTTTCTCCGGCCACTCCACCAGGCAGAGGGTATTGGCAGCAAAGTAGTCCCGGATCCCCATGAACTCCAGCTCTTCCGGATCAGCCAGACGATAGAGATCAAAGTGATAAACCTGCCAATCGGCCAGTTCATAGGGTTCCACCAGGGTATAGGTCGGGCTCTTGACCTTGCCCTGATGCCCCAGCCCTTGCACCCAGCCACGGGTCAGGGTGGTTTTTCCGGCCCCGAGGGAGCCGTGCAAGAACACCGTGGTCGCCTGCTGGCAGGCGTGTGCCAGACGGCCACCCAGTGCCACTGTTGCTGCCTCGTCCGGCAGTGTCATCATCAACTGTTTTGCCATGTTCTTCTTTAACTTGTTATGGAGTCGGGATTAACCAGTCGACGGATAAAGGGCAGCAGGTCTGATGCCAGCATTCCTCTCTCTCCGTCTGCGGCGGCCAGATCGGCCGCTTCCCCGTGGATCACGGCTCCCAGCCTGGTTGCCTCGACGGCAGACCAGCCCTGAGCCAACAGGGCGGCGATTATACCAGACAAGAGATCGCCCATGCCGCCACTGGCCATGCCGGGATTGCCCTCATCACAGAGCGCGATTTGCTTGCCGTCATCAATGAGCGACCCCGCGCCCTTGAGCAGCACTACGCCGCCAAAGCGTTGCTGCAGGCGCCGCACAGCGGCAAAACGATCCGCTGCAATATCGGCAATGGAGCAGCCCAGCAGGCGTGCCGCCTCACCCGGGTGAGGCGTGAGCACCCAATTATCCTGATGACGGGGACATAGCGCCAGCCAATTCAATCCATCGGCGTCCAATACCAGCGGCAAGCTGTCATTGACCAATAATTCAAAATGGCGCCGACCCCATTCGTCCTGACCGAGTCCCGGCCCCACCAGCCGCACCGAAGCCCAGTACTCATCCGTATCAACCACTGAGTTCATCAACTCGGCTTGATAGAGGCTGACGGGCCCATGACTCGGATGCTGGCACACCCGTACCAGACCCGCTCCCGCCCGCAGGCAAGCAAGACCCGCCAGCACTATGGCTCCCTGCATGCCCACATTGCCCCCTGCCAGCAGCACCTTGCCGTGGGAGCCCTTGTGAGCCGAGCGCTGGCGCGGCGTCAGCAGGTGTTTGAGGCCGGGATAATCGATCCGCTCCGCCGCCGCTTGCAGCGTCTCCTCTGGCATGACCCCGAGGGGATCGCAGTCGAGCTGGCCCACCCCATCCACACCATCGCTGGTAAGCATGCCCTGCTTGATGCCGATGAAGGTGAGGGTGCGAGTGGCACGCACCAGCGCCCCCATGGCGCAGCCGGTATCGGCATTGAGGCCGGAGGGCAGATCCACCGCCAACACAGGCGCGCCCAAGCTATTGATTGTTGCGACGATCTTTGTCAGAAGCGGCGATAGGTGGGTATGGACACCCGTGCCAAGCAGTGCATCTATCACCAGGTCCGGCGACGGCAGTGAGTCCAGCTCGCTGGCGCCAGCCATCAGCACAGCCCCCCCCAGCGCCAGCCAGTCATCGGCGGCTCGCCTGGCATCCCCTTTGAGCTCGGCAGGCGCCCTGGCGGCGATCACCCGGGGTTCAAGGCCTATCTGTCTGGCGAGACGCGCCAGCACATAGCCATCCCCGCCGTTGTTGCCTGGGCCGACAAAGATCCACCAGCGGCGGCTCTGCGGCCAATGATGGGTGGCGTAGGTACACAGCGCCGCACCGGCACGCTCCATCAGGGCGTAGCGTTCCTGCCCTTCTCGCTCGGCCCAGCGCTGCTCCAGCGCGCGGATCTGTTCAGTCCGCCACAGTGATTGTGGTAAACTGCGCACCTCTTTCCCGCTGATAGCATCCCCGATGACCTTTACCATGACGGCTCCTGACTTTCATCCATTAGCCCTGGCTGAGACGCTTCGGGCACGCGATGCGACATGACCACATCTGATTTTCACTGCCGGTTGACCCAGGACATCAAGCCTGTGGGGCTCGATGCCGCATGACTACGCCTGATTTTCAGCAGTTGGCTCACGATATCAAGCTATGGGCAGGCGAGCTAGGATTTGACCAGGTCGGTATCACGGACACGGATCTTACCCTCGAGGAGCCCAGGCTGCAGGCCTGGCTGGATGCAGGCCATCACGGCAGAATGGACTACATGGCCCGACACGGCATGATGCGGGCCCGCCCCCATGAGCTGCTGCCGGGCACACTGCGGGTAGTGTCGGTGCGCATGAACTACCTCCCCTTCGAGGCGGGTTTTGCCGCCACCCTGTGCGATCCGACCCTCGGCTACATCAGCCGCTACGCTCTCGGCCGCGACTACCACAAGGTGCTGCGCAACCGCCTCAAGCAACTGGGGGAGCGGATCGAACAGCGTTGTCAGGCGCTGTTTCAAACCACCCAGGACACAATGGGAGAGTGGCGACCCTTCGTCGACTCGGCACCCATACTGGAGCGGCCGCTGGCCGCCAAGGCCGGGCTGGGCTGGGTCGGCAAGCATTCGCTACTGCTCAACGAATCGGCCGGCTCTTTCTTTTTTCTGGGGGAGCTGCTCCTCGGCCTGCCCCTGCCCATTGATGCCCCGGTGGAAAAAGAGCAGTGCGGCAAGTGCGTGGCCTGCATCAATATTTGCCCGACCGGTGCCATAGTCGCGCCCTATGTGGTGGATGGGCGCCGCTGCATCTCCTACCTCACCATAGAGAACGACGGCCCCATCCCGGAAGAGTTCAGGCCGCTCATGGGCAATCGCATCTATGGTTGTGACGACTGCCAGCTCATCTGCCCTTGGAATCGCTATGCAGGTGCAAGCCCGGAACCCGACTTCAAAGCGCGCCCCAACCTGCACCGCCCGCCCCTGCTGGAGCTGTGGCGCTGGGCCGAGAGCGAATTTCTCAAGCACACCGAGGGGAGCCCGATCCGGCGCATCGGCTATCAACGCTGGCGCCGCAACCTGGCGGTGGCGCTTGGCAACGGCCCGGCCACGCCAGAGGTGATCGCCGCCCTGCAACAGGCGTTTACGACCGCCGAGCCCATGGTGGCCGAACACATAGAGTGGGCGCTGACGACCCTGGCCAAACGCCAGCAGGATGACAACAAAAAGACACGCTTGCTGATCCGTTGCATCGAAAAAGGTCTACCGGATCACGCATAAGCGATCTCCCCCTTGCCGGATACACGTCATTTTTTCATGCTCTGCCGACGGTTAACCGTCGGCACTATAAAAGGAACAATCTGATGCAGATGTTGGGAGTGGATATCGGTGGCTCAGGGATCAAGGGATGCCTGGTCGATACCGAAACAGGCGAGCTGATTGGCGAACGCCACCGTCTGGCAACACCGCAACCGGCTACCCCGGCGGCCGTGGCACATACCCTCAAGGCACTGGTAGAACACTTCCAATGGAAGGGCCCTGTGGGTTGCGGCTTTCCCGCCACCATCCACAACGGCATCGCCAAGAGCGCGGCCAACATCGACAAGAGCTGGATCGAGACCGATGCAGCACACCTGTTTTCGGATGTGACCGGCCTGCCCTGCCATGTGCTCAACGATGCCGATGCGGCAGGTCTGGCCGAGATGCGCTTTGGTGCCGGCAAGGATCGCAAGGGGATCATCATCCTCATCACTGTTGGTACCGGCATAGGTACAGCCGTGTTCGTCAACGGCCAGCTGCTGCCCAACACCGAGCTGGGTCACCTGATGCTGGAAGGCATGGTAGCCGAGCACTACTGTTCGGATGCGGTGCGCAAGCGGGAGGATCTCTCCTGGAGCCGCTGGGGAAAACGCTTCAACAAGTATCTGGCCAGACTGGAGTTTCTGTTCTCCCCCGACCTCTTTATCCTGGGGGGCGGCAGCTCAGCCAAGCTCGACAAATTCATCGATCGCATCGAAACCCGCGCGCCGCTGGTGGCAGCCGCCAGTCTCAATCAGGCTGGCATCATAGGGGCAGCCCTTCATGCGGCCGAACGCAGCGCCGAACAGCAGTAAGGCGACATCCCCACTTAGGGTCAATGATAGAAAAGAGGCCCGGCAAATGCCGGGCCTCTTTCGTTGCACCTTTACCGCGGCTAAATGTCGTCGAGCCGATGCACACCGTGTACCAGTCGGGTCAAGCGGGTTTGTTCCAGCGATGCCAGCGAGATCAGCAAGGCAGCCGTCTCGTCAGTCGGGCACTCGCGGGCCAGATGGCTCAGCTCGCCGATGAGTTTTTCTTCCTGACGACACACCTGCTGCACTATGTCCTGAGTCTGGGCAGTGGCAGGTAGTGCCAACCGCTGGATCTCGGGCAACAGATCCTCGCTGAAGCCCCGCTCCAGCCAGGTTTCCTTGACGCCCTGACTCAGCTGTCCCTGATAATCGTGCAGATGGGCACTCGCTTCATCCTCCCGCCCTTGCAGATACGCCAGCAACATGCGGCTGCGCTCGCCATCCACTTCTGCCATCAATCGCCCATAACAGAGTCCGAGCTGGTGATGAACCTGTTCGAGGTAAGACAGCAAATCCTTGATCTGTTGAAATCGCATCACTCACTCCTCCTGCCACGCCACACCTGTTGAGTATAAAAAACAACCACACATATCCCAAACCAAAGGCGGTCACTTTTTGTGCTGCATCAAGGGGATGGATAACAAAAGAGATAAAGGAACAAAGTGGAACGATTTGTGCCATCTTGGTGGCAGCCAAAGAGTGCGAACAGCACTCCTGCCTTCATGACTAACAAAACAGACAACGAAAGCAGATTATCCAGGCTATATTCGGAAAAAATCAACAATAGCCAAATACAATATTGCCCCCTGATAAACCACTGTCGTCGTTAGTCATCCGGCGAGAATTCTTATCACTTTTTTAGACGTCTAGACGTAGAAACATGCGTTGACATAGCCATCCAGACATCTTAGCATCATCCTCCATGATGACAGAGTAACCCAGTGGAACCTCTGCCCAATTCACCCGCCTGTAGCGCCCTGTGCTTTAAGGCTGTTAGCACGGAAGAATCCATGATTAAGTTGATCGGTCTCAACAAAGTCTACGGTAAAGGCAGTGATGCCGTGCACGCCCTGCGTGACGTGAGCCTGCATGTGCCACAAGGCAAAATTTTCGGGGTGATCGGTGCCTCCGGTGCCGGCAAGAGTACCCTCATCCGTTGTGTCAACCTGCTGGAGCGCCCGACAGAGGGGCAGGTCATCGTCGACGACCAGGACCTGACCGCGCTGCCGGAGCGGGAGCTGACCCAGGCCCGCCGCCAGATCGGCATGATTTTTCAGCACTTCAACCTGCTCTCCTCCCGCACAGTGTTCGCCAATATCGCGTTCCCGCTGGAACTGGCAGGCTGGAGCAAGGCCCAAATCCAGACCCGGGTCGGCGAGTTGCTGGCGCTGGTCGGGCTGGAAGCCCGCGCCCACGCCTATCCGTCCGAGCTGTCCGGCGGCCAGAAGCAGCGTGTCGCCATCGCCCGCGCCCTGGCACCGGCTCCCAAGGTATTGCTGTGTGACGAAGCCACCTCGGCCCTCGACCCGCAGACCACACGTTCGATCCTGAGCCTGCTCAAGGAGATCAACGTCAAGCTGGGGCTCACCATACTGCTCATCACCCACGAGATGGATGTGGTGAAGGGGATCTGTGATGACGTGGCCATCATCAGCGACGGCAGTCTGATCGAGCAGGGCGAGGTCGCCTGGTTCTTCAGCAATGCCAAGACCCAGCTGGCCCGTGATTTCATCCACTCCACCATCCATCTGGAGGTGCCGCAGGAGTATCAGGACCGCATGAGCAGCGAGCGAGTGGCGGGCAGCTATCCGCTGGTGAAACTCGGCTTTACCGGCAGCACGGTCGATACACCGCTGATTTCCGAGGCGAGTCGTCGCTTCAACATCGATATCAGCATACTGAGCGCCGATATCGAGTACGCCGGGGGCGTCAAGTTCGGCTTCCTGCTGGCAGAACTGTTCGGGGATGAGGCCCAGTGCGAGGCGACTCAGCAGTTCCTGATAGACAACCATATTCAGCTGGAGGTCATGGGTTATGTCCGCAGCAACGACTGATCTGCTCATCACTGCCCTCAAGGGCTGCCAGACGCAGTCCCTGATCACAATCGCATTCAGCTGGAGGTAATGGGTTATGTCCGAAGCCATGATTAATCTGCTGGTCACCGCCCTCGGTGATACCCTGCTGATGGTGTTTGCCTCCGCCCTGTTTGGCTGCCTGCTTGGCCTGCCTCTTGGGGTCGCACTGCACGTCACCAAGGCGGGCCAGATCCTGGCCAACCCGGCCCTGAACAAGCTGCTCGGCATCCTGGTCAACATTGGCCGTTCCGTGCCCTTCATCATCCTGCTGGTAGCCATTATTCCGCTGACCCGGCTGATCGTCGGCACCAGCATAGGCACCATAGCCGCCATAGTGCCGCTGACCATAGGTGCAGTGCCTTTCATCGCACGCCTGGTGGAAGGTGCTCTGATGGAGGTGCCGGACGGCTTGCTGGAAGCGGCCAAGGCCATGGGTGCCAAACCCTTGCAAATCATCACCAAGGTGCTGCTGCCAGAAGCCCTGCCCGGCATCATCAACAGCGTCACCATTACCCTGGTCACGCTGGTGAACTACTCCGCCATGGCCGGTGCCATCGGAGGGGGTGGCCTGGGCGATGTGGGTATTCGCTACGGTTATCAGCGCTTTGACCCCACAGTCATGCTGGCAACCGTTGTGATTCTGGTTTTACTGGTTCAAATCATCCAGAGCGCGGGTGAGCGCCTGGTCAACACATGTGATCATCGTTAATCGTCGATTTCTGACAGGAGGTTTTTATGAAATTTGGCATTAAATCCGTTGCGGCTGCCTTGTTGGCTGGCCTGGTACTGGCCGGTTGCGGTCAAAAAGAAGAGAGCAAGACCCTGAAAGTAGGCGCCATTGCCGGGGCGGAATCCCAGCTGGTGGAAGCCGCGGCCAAGGTCGCCAAAGACAAGTTCGGTCTGGATGTCGAAGTGGTCACCTTCTCCGACTTTGCCACCCCGAACGTGGCCCTGAACGATGGCAGCATCGATCTGAACGCTTTCCAGCACAAACCGTATCTAGATAGCCAGGTCAAGGATCGCGGCTTCGATCTGGTACCGGTTGGCAACACCTTCGTCTACCCCATCGCTGGCTACTCCAAGAAGATCAAGGCCCTGGCCGATCTGAAAGAGGGCGCGCAAATCGCCGTGCCGAACGACCCGACCAACCTGGGCCGCTCTCTGATCCTGCTGCAAAAGCAGGGCCTGCTGACCCTGAAAGAAGGCACAGGTCTCGAAGCGACAGTGCTCGACATCGCCAGCAACCCGAAAAATCTGAAGATTGTTGAACTGGAAGCGGCACAGCTGCCCCGCTCCCTGGAAGATGTGGACCTGGCCATCATCAATACCGTGTATGCCTCCCAGATCGATCTGCTGCCAGGCCGTGACGGTCTGTTCGTGGAAGACAAGGATTCTCCCTATGTCAACCTGCTCGTCTCCCGTGGCAACAACAAGGATGACGCCAAGGTGAAGGAGTTCGTCCAGGCCTTCCAGAGCGACGAAGTGTACAAAACTGCTGACGAATTGTTCAAAGGCGGCATCGTCAAAGGTTGGTAATCACTCACTCAGCAAAAAAGGCCACGCCAAGCGTGGCCTTTTTTATTGCCGCGGTTATCATAACCGGGAGCACGGCAACACGAACGTAACAGAACATGAAAAAATGGTATCTGGCCTACTGCAAGCCAAAGGAAGAGGCCCGCGCACGCGCCCATCTCGAAGCCCAGGGGATTGAGTCCTATTACCCCATGGTCGAGATCGAGAAGCTGCGACGGGGCAAGCGTGTCCCTGTGCGGGAACCCATGTTTCCCAACTATCTGTTTATCTATGTGGATCTGGAGGAGGTCACGCCGGTCACCCTGAAGTCGACCCGTGGCATCAGCCGCATCATCCACTTCGGCAAGGAGTGGACCGCCATCAGCAGCCAGCTGGTTTATCAGTTGATGAGCCGTGACGACAGCGACGAGGCGAGAGCCAGCTACGCCAATCTGCCGACCCAGGGCGACAAGGTATTGATCGAATCGGGCCCATTGGCCGGATTCGAGGCGATTTATCTGGAACCGGATGGAGAGAAACGCGCCATCCTGCTGGTCAGCCTGCTCAACCAGGAGACCTCCAGCAGCTTCGACAATCAGGCTTTTCGCCGCCTGTAATGACCCTCATCAGGCAGGCGTTCATGACAAACAACGCCTCATTCCTCCTGGTGAGCCGGCTCAACCAGGAGACGTCCAGCAGCTTCGACTATCATGCTGTCTGCCGCCTGTACCAATGCTGAGGCGGGCCATCTGGCCCGCCTCATTTATTTATCCAGATCATCCGCCTTGGCGGCGTTATCAGGCCCCCAGTTCGAAGCGACTGATGACGGACGTCAAACGACCCGTATCCTGTGCCAGTCTGGCCACTATCTCTTCCCCCTGCTGGCTGCGCTGGCTCGATTGCCGGCTCAGCCCGGCGATCTCTTCCACTGTGCCCGCCACCTCCTGGGCAACCCGCGACTGCTGCTCGGTAGCGGTGGCAATGGCCCCCAGCTGACCGGACAGATCCTGCACCAGCTGCAGCATGGTATCCAGGGTCTGCGTCACAGAGGCAACGGCGTTGCGGCCCTGTTCGACCAACTGGGTACCGCTGCCGACCGTGCTCACCGTCTGGCGGGTCTGTTGCTGAATGCTGGCGATGGTCTGACTGATCTCCTCGGTTGATTGACTGGTGCGACTGGCAAGCAGACGCACCTCATCAGCCACCACGGCAAAGCCACGCCCCTGCTCCCCGGCCCGCGCCGCCTCGATGGCAGCATTGAGCGCCAGCAGATTGGTCTGCTCGGCTATGGTAGCGATCACCTCGGTCACACGGCCGACCTGTTCGCTCTGGGCACTGAGCAGCCCCATGGCCTGATTGGCCTGAGCTATCATGGCGGCAATCTCCTGCATTGTGGTGGTCATACGACCGAGGGCACTGCCCCCTTGCTGTGTCTGTCCCTCAGCCTGATGGGCCACTCGAGCCGCCTCGGCTATGTTCCCCGCCACATCACGGGTGCTGACCGACATCTGTTCGATCGCCGCCGCCACCGTATCCACCCGCTGATTCTGACTCGCCAGATCGTCGACGATGGCCCTGGTGGTGTTACCCACCTCGACACACGCCCCCTCCACCTGCCCCACGGCGCCCTGGATCTCGCCGACCAGCTGACGCAGCTGCAGCGACATCTGGTTGATGGATCCCGTCAATCCCCCCAGCTCATCCTGACTCTGCACCGGCAGAGGGCGGGACGGCAGACGGCCATTGGCTACCTGATCGGCCCGCACCACCAGACTGGCGATGTCCCGGGTCAGACGGCGACTGAACAGCAGGGCGACCAGGGTGCCCAGCACTATGACGGTCAGGGTAGCCAGCAACAGGGTACGGTTGATGGTCTGACCGGCACTGGCCATCTTCTCCCCCATGCTGTCCACTTCAGAGCGAGTCTGGGTCACCTGGGCTGCCAGCTGACTGGCCAGCTGGGTCAACGCAGGTTCTATGTCGGTTGCCATCAGATGATTGGCCTGATCCCAGTCCGGGGCCTGACGCTTGCTTATCACCTGACCGACCAGTTCGGCAAAGGGCGCTGACATCTCTTCAAACAGCGACCAGAGGCTCTTCTGTGCCTCGGAGAAATTGGCCTGCTGCTGTTTCAGCTCTGCGACCCGCTGCTGATGGAACTGGTAGTAATCCTGATACTTGGTGCCATATTCGGGGTCACCCGAGATGAGGAAGTCGCGCAGGGCTGAGAGGGCATTGGAGAGGCTGTTATACGCATCCCCCACCTGCTTGAGCAGCAGGCGGCGATCCCCTGGCAACTGATCCTGGGGGGTGGCCACCTCTTCATTGGCGAATGACTGCAACTGATCGAGAGCCGCTTCTGCCAGCGGACCCGCCTCCAGCAGCATGAGCGTGTGAGCGGGCAGGTTCTCCTCTGTGTGGGCGATGGCCCATACCTGCTCCTGGCGTCCTTTGAAGGCCTTGAGCGACTGGGCAAGTGCGGGAGTGAACTGCTGCTGCTCGATGGCTTGCCAGGCCCCTTCCCACTCCTGTTTGAGGCGGGAGGCCTGGGCCGGATCCTTGCCGAGGATGAGATAACCGCGCAGGGAGGAGACGGTGGCCACCAGCGCCTTCTGGCTCGCCTCATCCCGTTGCAGGGCAGGCAGTGCCTGCTCCAGCAGCGCTGTCTCGACCTCGCCGATCCGGCCGAGCTGGTGATAGACAAGTCCGGAGGAGAGGATCACCAACAGATTGATAAAACAGAAACTAAACAACAACTTGCTTGAAATTTTCATGAACGTCCTTGTTCAACTGCGGGCATGCCGCCTGGCGTTCAGTCCCCGATCAGGCCGGGTAACCGTTCGCGCCAGGTGTCGTGCCACCCCATCAATTCATCCCGCGGCATGGGCCGGGCGGAGAAGAAGCCCTGACACACGTCGCACCCCAATCTGGCCAGCAGCCGCCAGGTCAATTCATCCTCTACCCCTTCGGCGACCGACTTGAGTCCCAACTTGCGGGCCAGTTCGATACTTGACTCTATTATGGCCAAGCGAGAGGGGTCCTCATAGCAGCGATCGACGAAAGAGCGATCCAGTTTGAGCTCGGTGAAGGGCAGCAGCGCCAGCTGCTGCATGGAGGAGTAGCCGGTCCCGAAGTCATCGATGGAGAGGCCAAAGCCATGCATCCGCAGCCGGGTCAGCACTTCCAGCGACTTGCCCAGATCCTTGACGAACGAGCTTTCGGTCACCTCCAGGGTGATGAGTTCAGGGTTGATGCTCCAGCGCTGGCACTGGTTGATCAGGGTATTGCAGAGATCCCCCTCGATAAGGGAGGTGGTTGAGAGGTTCATCGACAGATTGAGGGAGAGACCTGTCTGCTCCCACAGGTGACCGTCACGCAACGACTTGCTGATGATTACCTCGGTCAGTTGATCGATGAGGCCGTTGTTCTCCGCCAGGGGAATGAAGCGCACCGGCGAGATGAGGCCGTAGTCCGGGTGCTGCCAACGGGCAAGCGCCTCCATGCCGACCCAGTGCCCCGAGCCAAAACTCACCTTGGGTTGATACCAGGGCAGCAGTTGATCCTGCTCCAATGCCCGGCTCAGCTCATCCAGCGTCAGGCTGTGGCCATCTTCCTCCTGGGCCCGCTCCTGCTGTGGGCGCCAGGCGCCGATCAACTGGCTGATCTGCTGCTGGCTGGAGGGCTTTTCGATGCGCCCAAGCACCTGCAGGCCATAGGCGGCACTCATCCGCAACACGGCCTCGACCACGTCATCTTCCAATGCACTGGAGAGGATGATACCGCCACGAAAGCCCCCGAGGGACAGACGGCGCAGCAACGCCATCCCATCCATGCCGGGCATGCGCAGATCGCAAAACAGAATGTCGACCTGATGGCGCTGACACATCGCCAGTGCCTCCACGCCATCCTGAGCTTCCAGCAGCGAGGTATAACCGAGCCCACGGATCTGGTGCATCAGTGCCTTGCGCTGAAACGCGTGGTCTTCCACCACCATGATCGCCAACTCATGCTGTGTCTTGTTCATCGAGCCATAGTCCAATTTCGCGTGTTATAGAGTTCATCAGCGCCTGTACTGTCTGGCTCAACTCGGTGAGTTCTTCCAGCTGTTTCAGTCGGGCCGCCGCTTCGAGTCGGGCAGCTTCCTCTGCCAATGGTAGCTGTCCTACCATGCGGGCAGCCCCCTTGATGCGGTGCGCAGTCTCTACCAGAGCATACGTATCCTGACGGGCCAATGCCTGCATCATGTCATCACTATCCTGGCGGTTGGAATCCAGATACTCCCGCGCCATGCTGCGGGCCACCGCCTCATCGCCAAACAGCGAGATCCAGCATGCCCCCAGATCCGCAGCGGGTTCAGCAGGCACCGGTATTACCTCGGCGACCGGTGCGGCGACCGGCAACCAGTCCTCCAGCATCTGGCGCAAGGTATCCAGGGTGTAAGGCTTGAACAGCATGTCGTTCATGCCGGCCTCCTGCATCTGCAGACTGGCTTCTTCTGACGTATCCGCCGTGACGCCAATGATGGGCGCCTGTTCCCCCTGCCCTCGCAGGGTCCGCGTCAGGGTATATCCATCCATCACCGGCATGTGGCAATCGGTGAGCAGCAAGGCAAAATCTTGCCCCTGCCAGGTGCGCAGCGCCTTCTCGCCATCATCCACCACCTCGGCATCCACCCCCAGAATGGCGAGCTGACGGGCCAGCAGGGCACGGTTGATGGGATGATCATCGGCCACCAGCACGCGTCCTTGCAACTTGGCCGTATGGGCCTCGACCGGATTGATCGCTTTCTCTCCCAGCAGCTGATGGCAGGTTTCCAGCAACAGATCCGGATAGAGCGGGGATTGCCCCAAGCGCCACCAGGCATCCGATCCCATGCGTCCGCGCAGTGCCTCCAGCGGGGAGAGCACTATGCCCTTGAGCGCGGATTGCTGTAAACGTGTCAGCCAATCGCTGCCCAGGGCCTGTTCCAGCCAGCCCTCCTCCGCGAACAGCAAGCCACTAAGTGGCTGTTGCCACTGCTGAGGATCCAGACGATTCAGCCTGGCCCCCAGCCGCTGCATGGCAGACTGCAAGGCGGCATCCTCGCCAAACAGCCACCATTCCTGACCCGCCAGCGCAGGTGCATCCCATCGACTCTCGGTCAACGGAAAGCTGAACGTCAGGCGGGTTCCCTGGCCGGGCTTGCTCTCAAGGGCCAGGCTGCCTCCCATTTTCTGCGCCAGCTGATGACAGATGGCCAGCCCCAGCCCTGTGCCGCCAAAGCGTCGATTTATGTCGGATTCCACCTGCTCGAACGGGGTAAACAGGCGATCCTGCTTCGCTTCGGCAATGCCGATACCGGTATCACTGACGGCGATGAGCAGTTGCTCGGCGCGATAACTGACCTGGATGCGGATCTCCCCCCGCTCGGTGAACTTGACCGCATTGTTGAGCAGATTGGAGAGCACCTGTCCCACCCGCACAGCATCGATACGCGCCTGGTCCGGCACGTCTGGCGCCCAATCCAGTGTCACTTTGAGCCCCTTGCCATGGGCCAGGGTGGCATGACCACGGATCACGTCACAGATCACGGAGGCGAGACGGCAGGCTTGATAATGCAGTTGCAGCTGGCCCGCCTCTATCTTGGAAAAGTCGAGCACATCGTTGACCAGATAGAGCAGATTGTTGGTAGAGGTGATGACGTTGCGCAGCATGTAACGCTGATCTTCATTCAATTCGCTCATCTGCAGCAGCTCCAGCATGCCGTGCATGCCGGAGATGGGGGTTCTGAGTTCGTGGCTCATGGTGGCGAGGAAACGGCTGCGCACCTGCATCGCCTGCTCCGCATAGGCGCGCGCCTCCCTCAGCTCATGCTCCTGACGCTTGAGGGCAGTGATGTCCTGGATCACGCCGTTGAGGATCAGATTCCCCTCTTCCTGCGGCACGAAACTGCCGCGCACCTGCAGGTAGCGATCTCCCTCAGGGCGCTCTACCTTTACCTCCAGGTCGAGCGGTGCCAGTGTCTCGGCGTGGTTGGCGACCTTGCTGACAAAATCCTGCAGCGCCTCTTCGGTAAAGCCGAACACCTCACCCCCGGACTCCGCCGACAGCATCTCCTGCTGGCTGGCCCCCAGGATCTCGTTCGCCCCTTGCGAGGCATAGAGGAAGCGCCCCTGGCCCGGCCCCTGCCACAGGTACTGATATACGATACCCGGCATGCTGTCGGTGATCTGGGTGAGCCGTGTCTCAGCCTTGCGGGCCCGCGCCTCGGCTTCCTTGATACGGGTCACATCGGTGAGCACCGTCAATACACCCAGCATATCGCCGCTTGGTGATCGGTAGGGGCGCTTGGCATAGATGACGTGAAACAGGGTGCCATCCTGGCGGCGACTGTAACCAGCCCCTTCCAGCTGCTTGCCGCTGTGCCACACATCCTGCTCCTCTTTGAGCACCCGCTCACGCTCCTGGGGCGGCATGCCGTCAAGATCGATACACTCATCGCCCACGCAGGCACCAAGGAAAGCATCCCGATAAGCCTGGTTGCACAGCGTGATGCTCTGCTCCCGGTCACGCAGTGCCACCATGTTGGGCAGGGAGTTGAGCAGGGTCTGCACAAAGGTCAGCTGCTCGTTCAATTTGCGCTCGGCCAGCTGGCGCTGGACTATCTGGCGACGCAGCGTGCGGTTCCAGCCCATGAATAACAGCACGCAGAGCAGAAAGGCCCCCATACCGAAAGAGGACCAGAGCAGCACTGTCGCCGGGTTGATGCCGGTCTGGATGGTGAGGGAGAGCCACTTCTGTTCCAGCCTCGACAACTCGTCAGGCCGGATGGAGAGCAACACCTTGGTCAGGATCTGCTGCAACATGGGATCTTGCTGATGGGCCGCCATGGCAACGGGCACTCGCAACTCGTTGCCGGAGAAGACCACCTGATAGCGGTTGTTGAATCCCTTCTGCAACGCCAGTTGCAGCGTTGTCATGCTCATCAGCACATAATCGACCTCATTCTGATCGAGCAGGGGCAACAGCCTGGTATCACTGCTGACCGTCACCGGATAGGCTCCCACCTCCTTGAGCACCAGTTCCTCCACAGAACCACCGACTATGCCTACCTTGTGCCCCTTGAGCTGATTGAGATCCTCAAGCTCGGCCACCCCCTGTCTGGCCGCGATCACTCTGTGGATGAAGGCGTACTCAGGGGTAAACAGAGAGAATTGGCGGCGCTCGGGCGTCGGCGTCATGGCCGGAATGAAATCCAGTTTGCGCGCCTGGAACAGCGCCTGGGTTTCGGTCCAGCTGCTGGTCGGTACCAGAGTAAACTTGAGACCGGACCGGGTGCTCATCACCTTGAGCAGATCGGCGATGAAACCCTTGAGCTGACCCGCACCGTCGATCTCGCTCACCGCTGGCCAGTCAGGTGCAACGCCGAACTTCAGCGTGGGATGCAAGGCCAGCCAATTGAGCTCGCTCTGGTTGAAGATAATCTGGCGAGGGCCATGAGCCAGTTCATAGTCGACTATGCCCCCCGTCTCCAGAATGCGGCGCCGATCCTCAAGGGAGATGTCGTTGAGCGCCAGCTCCAGCAGTTCCAGCAGTCCCTGATTATTGGGTCCCACTGCCATGGCCAGCGAGGTATCCGTCACCCAGTCCGGGGTGATCACTTTCAGGCCGGCCTGCTGCTGCAGGCGTTGCAAGCGAACCAGGGCAGGCAGATCGGCCAGATAGGCGTCTGCCAACCCCTTTTTCACCATGAAGACGGCCTCGTCGCTGCTGTCTGCCTGCGCCAGCTGGTCCATGCCCAGCTTCTCAAGGTCCTCACAGGAGTTGAATCCCTGTTCACACACCCAGCGTAATTGACGAGCCGCCGCCAGGGAGAGGGTGTCGTTCCCCTTCGCCAGCAGCACACCGCGGGGCAGCCCCATGAGATCCGAGGTAAACCGCATTTTCTGTTGCCGCGAGGCACTGGGGGTCACGCCGATCAGCATGTCGACCTCGCCATCAAGCAGCGCTTGCTGGGCACCAGCGTAGTAGGGATAGGTCTTGTAGCGCAGCGTCAGTCCCAACCGACCTGCAACCAGAGAGGCAAAATCATCCAGCGGACCACTGAACCCACCCCGGCTATTGGCATAGACGTAAGGGGGCCAGGCCACAGAGGGCATGCCGACAACCAGATCGCTGCGCGAGGCGAGCCACAGGCGCTCAGACAGCCCCAGCCGGTCCTTGTCCAGACTGGTTTGTGCCACAGCCAAATGGCCCCAGCAGGCAAGCCAGCACAGCAGGAAGGCGCGATAGCAAAGACACAACATGGATAACTCCTGAACAGATCGGAGAGCGATAATAGGGATTTTGGCAAAATGTGCGAATGAAAATTCGTAATCAAACTCAACCGGATACAAAAATGGCAGGCCCAAGCCTGCCATTTTCCTGCAAGAAGGGGGCCAAGCCCCTTCTTGTCAGGTTATTCGATTCCCAAGTCGGAAGCCGGTTTGATATTCCAGCTCACGGATGTGGGCGATCTGCACATTTTGCCCTTCAAGGCCGATATCTTTCAGCAAGGCAGGTGAGAGGTGCAGGTAGCTGATGCGGCGTTCCAGCCGGGTGATCCGTTTCTGAACCAGGGATTCGACAGTGCGCAGCAGAGCCAGTTCGATAGACATGATATTCTCCAGTTGAACGTGCGGTTCTCCCGGAGAGAAGAGATCACCCTGCGGGACAACCGCGGGTGATAAAAAGACAGGGGTTACCTGTTTCCTCCACGCGGTAAAAAAAGAGCACGAGTCTTCGCGCTGCCAATGCAGCGATCGGACGCAACGTTTAGCATTGAATGTTGCATATTCGTCTCCTTACCAAGTGAAAGTTGAACAAGTTGCCACAGTCTAAAAAAAGACCGAATTTTATACAACAACCTCACCCCCATATGGGTGGTGAGTCATCTATCAATGCCTGCGCGCGTTCATTTCTGCCCTTCTCGCGGGCGTATCAGATCCCGGACAGCAAGCGGAACTCTTCCAGCGCATAGGTATCCGTCATGCCGCTGACATAGTCGAGCAGCAGCCGCACCCTGTAGTACCACTCCTGCTCTGCACCGCTGTCGAAACGGGGATCCCTGCTGGCCACGGCCAGCCGGTATGCCTTGAGATGACGGGCCGACAAGCGGTGAAACAGGCGACGGGCGAAGAAGAGCTCGCTGCCCCCCTGCCCGGCCAGCAGGCGCTCGAATTGACTGGCGGGCAATGCCAGCAGGCAGGCATAGGTAGAGAGCACACCGCGCAAGGCGGCATAGCCTTCGAGCTCCAGCGCCTCGACCTCGGGGCGCATGAAAACCTGCTCGCGAGCCACCTGCTTGAGGGTGTCGAGCACCATGGCCGCCGGAGCCTGACCGTGCAGCAGCGCCTGGGGATAGGCACCGCTCAGTATGATCTCGTGCTCGCTCACATAGGTGTGGGCGGCCAGCGCGATCAAGTCGTGAGTCAGATGCTGGCGAAAATGGGGGAAGAAGCCTCTGTCCGAGGCGGTGGCATCCGCCAGCAGCCCGGCCATGTAGCTGCCTTCATCGGCCAGACGCAGCGCCTGTTGCAGCTCGCTCAGGCTGAGAATGCGTCTGTCCACCGCATCTTCGAGATCGGCGATGCAGTAAGATATGTCGTCAGCCGCCTCCATGATGTAGACCAGCGGGTGGCGGCAACCGGGTGCCAGCCCCAGGCTCTGGCTCAGGGAACGGTAGAGGGGTTGCTCACTGAAGAAGATGCCCCGCTTGCTGGTCCAGCCGTGATGCTGGCCGTAATGATGAAGTCCCGGTAGGGGTTGCTGTGGATACTTGCACAGGGCGGCCAGCTGCCCCAGGGTCAGGTTCAGCTCATGCAGACTGTGCACCAACCGCAGACTCTGGGCATTGCCGTCAAACACCAGCAAATCCTGGCGCAGCTCAGCCCACTGCGGGCTGGGCGTCTGGCCAAGGGCTGCAGCGAACAGGGTATCCAGCTCCTGTGTCAGCCACTGGCTCATCACCTGCTCGCCAAAATGGCCGAACGGCGGGTTGCCGACATCGTGCAGCAGGCAGGACATCTCCACCAGATTGATGAAGGCCCCCTCGCACACTGCACCCGCGGGCAGTGCTGCCAGAATGCGGCGGCTGATCTGGCGGCCTGTCTCCTGCACCTCCAGCGAATGGGTCAGACGGCTGCGTACCGAGGCCTTCACATCGAGCGGGAAAACCTGAGTCTTCTGTTGCAGCCGGCGCACCGGTGCCGCCTGTACGATGCGGGCACGATCCAGCTCGGTCGCCTCAAGCAAGTCTTCCTCACCCCAGGGGTGACTGCGCAGTGACGGGATCAGGCGCTGATACATCTTGTTCATCTCCTTCTGTGCCTGAAGCGGCAACGTAATGGGGCGGCAGACAGGCTCAGGAGAGCAGCCAGCGCTTCAGCCGGGCTATGTCACCCGGACACTCGCGGCGCAGCGACTCTATCCAGTCCTCCACGTTCTCCCACCAGGCGGGGTGATCCGGGCTCTGGATCAGCTGGGCCAGCTGTTGCAGCCGGCGCAGACCGATGGAACCGGCCGCGCCCTTGATCTTGTGCGCCTCTTCCACCACGCCAGCCTGATCCTTGGCAATCATGTTGGAGTCGAGCACAGCCATGTAGTCTGGCATCATTTTCTCGAACAGTTCGACGCTGGAGAGCAGCACCGGCTTGCCCACTGTATCGGCGTAATCGGTGAGGAAGGCCAGGTCAAGCAGCGCATCCTGATTGCCTGCATCGGCTTGCTCGTCGGCCTCATCGTCGGCCAGATCCGCAAACAGGTGACCAATCACTTCGCGCACCGCTCGGGAGCCCAGCGGCTTGCTGATCACATCCTGCAGGCCGCGATCCCGATAATACTGGCGATCGCCGGTGGCATTGGCAGTGAGCGCCACCATGGGCGGCAAACTGTCGCCGTAGCGTGCCAGCAACTGGGCCGCCACATCGAAGCCGGTCATGTCCGGCAGCTGGATGTCGAGCAGGATCAGGTCAAAGTCATCGGGATTGGCCATGGCCAGCGCCTGGGCGCCGTCCCGGGCCACCTTGACCTCATGCCCCAACTTGTTGAGCAGGGCGCAGGCCACTGTCACGTTCAGCTCCACGTCCTCCACCAGCAGGATGTCGAGGGTCGGCATCTCCTGTTCGGAGGTGGCCACCTGAGGTTCGACGCAGTCCACTTCCAGCTCGGCGGTGAAGCAGGAGCCTTCACCCGGGTCGCTGTCCACATAGAGCTGACCACCCATGGCCTGCACCAGCTGGCGGGAGACGGCCAGACCTATGCCGGTGCCGGTGGCGTGCTTCTTGCCTTGCACCTGATAGTACATGGCAAAAATTTTCTCCTGCTGGGCGCGAGGTATGCCGACACCGGTATCCTCCACCTCGAAGTGCAGTGCCAACTTGCCCGGCACATCGGCCGCGTGGGAGAGACAACGTACCGTCACGCCGCCCTCATCGGTAAATTTGACCGCATTGCCCACCAGATTCCACAGCACCTGGCGCAGGCGGGTGCCATCGGCCATCACGAACTGCGGCATGTCGCCATCCCGATCGAAATGCAGATAAAGCCCCTTCTGCTCCGCCTGGATGCGCGACAGCGTCTCCAGCTCGTCCAGGAAGGCGGGCAGGTCGATGGGGGTCGGCGCTATCTCCAACCGGCGCCGGTCCAGCTTGTCCAGATCTATGATGTCATTGAAGATATTGCCGAGCGTCACGGCACTCAGGTGGATGGTCTTGAGCTGCTGCTGCTGCCTGGGATCGAGGGGGGTGTCCATCAGCATGCGACTGAGGCCCACTATGCCGTTGAGCGGCGTGCGCAGCTCATGGCTGATGGTGGAGATGAAAGTGGTCTTGTCGCGGCTCGCCTTCTCCAGCTTGTCCTGATATTGCTTGCGCTCTGTGATGTCACGGCCAAAGCCAAGCAGGCCGAGCCGTTTGCCAAAGCGATCGAAGAAAGGCACCTTGCGTAGCTCGAAGTAGGCCTTGCGACCATCCGGGTATTCCAGCCACTGCTCATAGGTGAGCGGCTCGTTGCTGGTAAAGACCTGTTTGTCGGTCTCCACCACCTTGTTGGCAATCTCCTGCTTGTAGACATCGAACGGGGTCAGCCCGATGAGCTCGGCCTCCACCCGGCCGGTCAGCTCCTCCATGGCGCGATTGCAGCCGGAGAACTGCTCGTCTTCATTGCGGTAGTAGACCAGATCGGGGGAGCAGTCGATGAAGGAGCGCAGCAAGGCGGTACGCTCGCCCAGGTGCAACTGAGCTTTTTCGCGCTGGAACACCTCGTTCTCCAGATCCTCGATCGCTTGCTGGCGCAGTGTCTCGGCCCGGTTGGTTTCGGCAATCTGGGCGTTGAGGCGGCTGATGTTCTCCTGCAGCTGGCTGTTGAGTTCCAGATCCCGTTCGCGCATGTCTTGCAGCTTGCGCACCATGCGGGTCAGTCGCTGGCGGGAATCCTCCAGCTGATCCACGACGATGGAGAGAAAATAGACGGCCCAGGGGGTCACCAGCAGGCCGAAGAAGACGGAGCGCACCAGGTCGACTATGTCCACGGTGCCGCGCAGAAACAGGGTTACCCCCATCTGGATGGAGACGGCCAGCACTATGATGCCCGTCGCCAGGAACATGCTGAAGCGCACCAGACCCAGCTTGGTCATCAGATCGACGTAATATTGCGCCCAGGATTTGATTTGTTTCATCTTGTTGTTTTCTCCCCGATATTCGCCGAACAGAATACCAGCACGGCGCGCCGAACTCTTGTGCCGTCACGCTATTAATTATTGATTAACGCCATCTGCCAACTGGGATAGCATGCGTTGGTGGACTCAGTCAGCCGCAGTTCAGCTTGCTGTCCTATCATCCCGAGCCATTTCATCCAACAGCTTGTTATTTCAGGAGTCTTATCGATGCGCACTCTCACCCTGCTGAGTCTTGGCCTGCTGGCAGCCAATGCCGCCCACGCCGATCTGGGGGAGATCCCCAAGCAGTCCGGCTGGTCCGGTTTCCTGCTCGGCGGGGTCAACGCCGTCAGCTACAAGTCCAACTTCTATGCAGGCGATGACAGCAACAGCCGCATCAATGACCTCGGCTCTCCCGACAGTGAAAGCGGTCTGACTCCCCTCATCAACGCCGACATCCGTTACACCTTTGCCGACACCCGTACCCAGGTGTTTCTCGGCAACCTGATCCAGGATGCGATCCGCTTCGACTTCACCCAGCAGCTGGGTCTGCGCCAAGAGATGGGCGACAAGGGAATCGTCGCCACCTCCCTGGTGTTCAACGCCATGCCGGTCGAGCTGTGGAGCGATCCCTTCGCCACCAATGTGGATCGCAGCTCCACCGATGTGAAATCAAAAGGGGGTCGCTTCACCTGGGACAAGATCTGGGGCAGCAACTTCCACGGCAGCCTCACCAGCCGGGAAGTGGATCTGGATGAAGAGCGCAGCGGGCAGCAGTATGACCTGACCCACGGTACCCACTATGCCTCCATGCTGGATCGCAACGGCAAGGTGCACGACATGGAGATCTCCTATCAGTGGCACTTTGGCGGCAACCAGCTGCTGGAGCCCGCGATCCTCTACAAGCAGGCCAGGCTTGATGGCAGCGCCGAGAGCTTCAAGAACACGGGTCTGCAGCTGACCTACGCCAAGCGTGGCCCCCAGTGGTCCATCGTCAGCAACGTCTATGCCGGCAAGCGCAACTATGATGAGGCGAATCCCATCTTCGGCCAGAGCGCCGATGCAAACGAATTTGCCATCAACGGTACCTTCTTCTGGCACAGTCTGTTCGGCGTCAAGGATCTCGCCGCCACCTTTACCGCGGCCTACTCCACCGCCAACTCCGACATCAGCTTCTACGACAGTCAGGCCACCCGCGTCAGCACCGGCCTGCTCTACAACTTCTAAACCGGTCCATCCCAGCAACAACAAGGCCACCCCATGGGGTGGCCTTGGCATTTGTGCACGGGGCTGACGTCAGATACCGAGCGAATCGAGCAGATCGTCGTGCTCATTGGCCACCTTGGCGGCAACCGGCGTCGGCTTGGATGCCGCCAGCTTGGTCTGGGCGATCAGCGCATCCGGATCCAGCTCCTCTTCGTCCATGCCATCACTGTGAATGCGGATGAACTCTGTCCTGTCCATCGCCAGCTCCAGATAGAAGATGTTGTTGCGCGAGGTGAAGAAGGTAACCCGCCGCGCTTCCGGGTTGTCGAGGTTGGTGTCGACGCTCAGCATCACCTGCTTGTTCAGCGCCAGCATTTTAGGCTGGTTCTGGGTAATGTGAGTCTGCAGATCACGGCCCACCTTGACGGTGAAACTGCCGACTATCTGGTTCATCAACTCGCCCATGACGTTGCTCACCTCGTCCGAGGTGTGGGAGATGGCGAGATCTTCCTTGGAGAGGCCCATGCTGAGCATGTAGCTCTCGTACAGCTCCATGGCCGCAGAGGCGGAGAAGTTGATCACGACCAGGCCGGAGAAACCACCGTCGAACAGCACGAAACAGCCGATATCCGGCTTGAGGCAGGTCTTGCTGATGCGCTGCACCATGCCGGAGAAACGCACCTGACTCTGGGTCGCCGCACTCAATACCCCCGTGACCGAATGGCACAGACTCAGCAACACATCCTCTGTGGTCAATACGGCGTCGTTGTCGGCTCTTGTCACTATCATGGGACCTTCCTGAACATCGAAAATGGGCTTATCTATACCATAACTCTAACAGATAGCGCGGCTTGAGCTCTGAAATAGCGAGCCGCCTCTCACTTGACTCAATTATCAACGCAAAGCGGGATGAAACCGGCGAGATGGGCAAGCCGGGCACGCCAGCTATCGGCTTGGGTTCGCAAGGCCTGCGGGTCATATGGCAAAGCGGGGTGAGCCCCCCAGATGGGGCCTGGCCAGGCTTTGTCCGTGGTGAAGCGGGCGACATGGTGCAGATGCAGTTGCGGTACCAGATTGCCCAGCGCCCCGATGTTGATCTTGTCCGGGCTGAGGGCCTGTTCCATCAGGGTGGCGACGGCGCAGGACTCCTGCATCAGCTGTTGCTGCTGAGCGGGCGCCAGATGGTGGATCTCGCGCAAGTTGTCTACCCGTGGCACCAGGATAAGCCAGGGATACTGGCTGTCCTTGGCGAGCAGGACACGGCAAAGCGGCAGATCCCCGAGCAGCTGGGTATCCGCCTGCAGGCGAGTGTGCAATTCAAACATGAAGACCTCGTTGGATAAGGTGGGCGCAATGCACGATGAGAGCCCCCACGTTACTGCAACGGGCTGCAAACTTAAAGTCGCGGCACGGCCCAGCCGACGAAGCGCTTGCGAAGCTCCGGGTCCGCCTGCAAGAAGAGTTGCTGCAACCGCCCCTCCAGTTCGCTGGTTGCCACAGCAGGCACAGCATTGCCCGCTGCCACTGTGGTTGCCGCTCCGGCCATCGTCAACGCTGCCTTGCCACCGCTGCGGTTGTACTCCTCGAGCCGGGCTCGCCAGTCCATACCGATCAGCATGCCGCTGGTCACCAGTGCATCCTGCTGAGTATCGAGCGCCTGACCATTGGCCTGCAGCGTCACAACTGGCGCCTTGGCATAGGCCACCATCGCCTGCTCATCGGCTGGCTGTTGGGCCACCAGCGTCAAGCGCTGGTTGCTGGCCTGATAGCGCACCACCTGAGGATCGGATCGCACCTGACGATCGTTCTCGCTGCTATTGCGACTCGGGATCACCCCCTCATATCGCACCAGCAACTGCTGCTCCCCATCCGCCAGGGTGGCGTGCTGCTCATCTTGCATCTTGCCCGCACTGACCGCCAGGATCTGGAAATCCGGTGGCACCACCACCTCGACGGCGGCCTGCGCCGTACTCATGCCCAGCGCCGACCAAAGCAGTGTCAAACCACTCCACTTCTGATAACTCTTCATGCTCGCTCATCTTCCTGATCGCTACGATGGGCGCAGGGTAGCAGCCGAAGATGACAGAAAAATAACGCCGGTCAGAGCAAGTAGCGGGGCCGCTCGGCAAACCACTGAGCCAGCACCTGCTTGAACAACCGGATCTTGCGTGGCACCCGCCGCTGCTGGGCGTGCAGCACATGGAGCTGATGCAGACCGCTCTGCCACCCGTCGAGCACGGTCACCAGCTCTCCCGCGGCCAGCGCGGGCTCCACCAGCATCAGAGGGCACTTGGCATATCCCATGCCGGCGCGGGCCAGTTGCAGTACGGTACTGTAATGATTGGCCCGCACCTTGCCTTGCACCAGAATGTGGGCCTCTTCCTCTCCTCTGCGAAAGTGCCACTGCTCCCAGGCGGGGTTGCTCCCCTGCAACAGGCAGGGGCGGCTACTCAGCTCATAGGGGCTGGCTGGAATCCCTTCCCGCACCAGCAGAGCTGGGCTTGCCACCACCACGTCCTTGAGCTGACCGAGTGGCAACGCCACCAGGTTGTCGGGGATGCTGCTCATGGCACGCAGGGCTATGTCGTTCTCCCCCTGACTCATGTCGACCATGGCATTGGTGAAGTTGAGTTCGACCTCGACACCCGGGCAGAGCACTGCAAAATGGCCAAGCAGCTCGCTCACCATGCGATCCCCTGTGCTGACCGCACAGGTAAAGCGCAAGCGGCCAGCATCCTCCTCGGTCAGTGCCTGGATATCCTCTTCCGCCTGCCGGACTAGCGCGAAGATCTGCCCCGTCTGCAAATAGAGGGTCTTGCCCGCCTCGGTGAGGCTGAGCCGGCGGGTAGTGCGCTGCAACAACTGGGCATTGAGGGCGGCTTCCAGGGCGCTGACATGGCGGCTCAGCATCCCCTTGCTCACCCCCAGCACATCGGCAGCGGCAGAGAAGCTGCCTCGCTGCACCACCTCGTAAAAGCTGGCCAGATGGGCGATATCCATCATTAGCTCCAATATGGAAACAATGAGTTTATTTTACGCGCTTTTTCCCCCGTTTCATCGCGCTAGAATCGACCTATCTCAACCAGGAGTGAAACAGATGAAGATTGTGATTGTGGGTGCCTCCGGCACCGTCGGCTCTGCTGTCAGTGAACTGCTTGCCAAGGACCATCAGGTGATCCGAGTCGGTCACAGCCGTGGCGATGCCACTGTCGACATGCGCGATCCCGCCTCCATCAAGGCGCTGTTTGCCCTGGTGGGCCAGTTCGATGCGCTGGTCGTCGCCAGCGGCAGCGTGGCCTTCAACGGTCTGACCGAGATGACCGACGAGCAGTGGCAAGTGGGGCTCCAGAGCAAGCTGATGGGCCAGATCAATCTGACACGTGCCGCCATTCCCTATCTGAATGACAAGGGCTCCATCACCCTGATCAGCGGTATTTTGAGCGAGGAACCCATCAACTGGGGAGTCAGTGCGACCACCATCAATGGCGCCATCGAGCACTTTGTGAAGGCCGCCGCCTGCGAGCTGCCAAAGAGCTTGCGCATCAATGTGGTGAGCCCGACCGTGCTGACCGAGTCGATGGACAAATACGCCGACTTCTTCCCGGGCTTCGTGCCGGTGCCCGCCGCCAAAGTGGCACTGGCCTACCAGAAATCAGTGCTGGGCGTGCAGACCGGGCAGGTGTTCAAGGTCAACGGCTGATAGCCGCCACCCTCTTGCCGCCAGACCAGCAATAAAACGGGCCCCGCACTGGGGCCCGTCTGTTGGTCGGATTGTGCCTTTTGCCACCGGCAAACGTTTGTTTTCCGATGACAAAAAAAGGCGGCAACCCTTAGTCGATCAGACCGTACTGATCCCGCAGCACCTCGATGATCTCCTGCTTCGGATTCGCGGAGCGCACCAGCGGGTGACCGATGATCTTCTCGGCGATCCCGACATAGGTGTTGGAGATATCCATCATCACCTCGGTCGGCAGCTTGTTGCCTTTGGCCAGGGCGAAACGTTCCGGCATGCGGTTCTTGTTGAGCAGTATGTCCGGATCCGGGAAGTGGTTGAGCAGCCACTGACGGAAACCCTCTTTGGACTTCTCGACGATCTGGCCATCGCGCAGCGCCGCACCATCCCAGATGCGGGAGCTGTCGGGGGTGCCCACTTCATCCATGTAGATCAGCTTCTCGTTGCCGGCCGCATCCTGGACATAGCCAAACTCGAACTTGGTGTCGACGAAGATCTGATCCAGCGAGGCCAGCGCATCGCTGATGACGTTGAAGCCCTCTTTGAGCAGCACTTCGTAGCGGTCGATGTCAGCCGGTTTGCTGAAGTTGAAGCCTTTGTAGTGGCGTTCGATATCCGCACGGGAGACGTTGACGTCATCGGCTTCCGGCACGCCATCCAGTCCTGTCAGCACACCCTTGGTGGAGGGGGTGATAAGGATCTCCGGCAACTTCTGATCTTTTTTGAGCCCTTCTGGCAAGGTGATGCCGCAGAACTCACGCTCGCCATCCTTGTAGGCACGCCACATGGAACCTGTGATGTATTGGCGGGCGATCGCTTCGATCATCACGGGGCGGGCTTTTTGCACGATCCAGACGAAGGGGTGCGGAATATCCAGGATGTGGCTGTCGGCCAGTCCCTTCTCCTTGAACAGCTTGAACCAGTGGCTGGAGATGGCGTTGAGCGCAGCTCCTTTGCCCGGTACGCCATTCAGCCCGTCGACACCTTGCCAGATGCAGTCGAAGGCCGAGATGCGGTCGCTGATCACCATGAGGGCGAGCGGCGCATCGGCAGGCACATCATAGCCTTTCTCTTTTATGAGCCGGGCACTGTCTTCGGGGGTCAACCAGTAGACGCTGCGCACTTTGCCGGAATGGACAGGTTTATCGGTACGGATCGGCAAATCGTCATTCACCGCCAATACTTGATCTGCAAGACTCATGGCTAATAACACTTCCTGTTTGTGGGAGGAATAAAACAGGGGCACCAGGTCCCTGTTTCTGGGGGGTTAACATATCAAGCGCATCAGACCCTGTATTTACAGGGGGATTAACCTAACAAAACAGGGGCACTAGGCCCCTGTTTCTATTCTGTTTTTGCTGCCTGGTCAGCCAAGCCCTTGGCAAAGGCCTCGGACAGGCTGATATACATCTGGGAGATGACGCCGGACGCCACTGGCTTCTTGTCCTTGTCGAACAGGGTAATAGAGGTCTTGCCCCCCGCCATCTCGCCCAACTGGAAGCGATACTTCTCCTCTTCCAGCTTGAACGGCTCGCCACCCTTGGCTTTCCAGAAATCGCTGCCCGGTTCGTCGTATTCGACGTCGATCCAGCCCAGTGACTGCTGGGTATCCTTGATGGTGAAACCATAGGCCGGCAGCACCTGATTGAGGCGACGCCAGACCAGATCAAAGGAACCGTCAGCAATCCAGGCACTCAGCTCATTGTTGTCCAGACCCAGCTGCAAGCCCATGCCATCGTTGGCCTTGTGCTGCTCGCGGGACTTGAGCTGCTTGTCGTAATAGAGGGAGAACTGGTTCAGGGCGCGGGTCGCGTAGCGCTGGGCATCGGCTGGCGTCAACACATTGGTGGTCTCGCCATCAATGGTCTCTTCGTGATCCAGCACCCGCACCGACATGTTGACAGCATGGCGCTGGGCATCGTTGCGCACTGTGAACTGGTAACGCTGGCGGATGTTGAAATCATCATCCTCTTCACTCCAGCCATCGAGGGCCTTGGTGTTGTCAAACCAGCCGGTCTGCAAGACGCCAGCCTGCTGATCCAGCTTCTCTGTAGTCACCTTGTACTGGGCCAGGAAGTTCATCAGGAAGGCCCAGGTATCGCGCTCCACGCTCTGATTGGTACTCAGGGCATAGAAGGCCACTGTGGGTTCGCTGGCATTGGGCACGACCTGGCTGCCCGGTACCACTGTCAGCAGCTGGGCAGGCGGACGCACGTCAATCTTGGCGCCAAGAGCACCGTCACGGCTGCTCTCTGGCAACGCCGGGATGTCGAAATTGCTGTTAAAGGCGGGGGTACTCAACCCGGACGGCACCAGAAACGCACGACCTTCAAGGCGGGCATCCTCGTACTCGAAACCACGGTTGGCCATCTTGCGATCCTGGGGTGAACTACAGGCTGCCAATACGGCAACGGTCGCTACACTCAGCACCAGGCGCACTGCATTTCCCTTTCCATTTGCTTTAAACACTCGCCATCAACTCCGCAGTCGTCAGTGCTCGCGTCATCGCTTGTTCGCCCTCAGGGGTGAGGTCGGTGAGCGGTAGACGCAAGGTCGCCGTCGCAATCAATCCCAGTCGGGCGCAGGCCCACTTCACCGGGATGGGACTCGGTTCGCAGAACAGAGTCTGATGCAACGGCATCAATCGATTGTTGATGTCATGCGCCTGCCCGGCATTACCGGCCAGCGCAGCACGACACATGTCGGCCATCTGGGCCGCTGCAATATTGGTGGTGACCGAAATGACTCCGTCTCCCCCTTGCAGCATAAAATCACATCCACTGGCATCATCGCCACTATAAAGCGCGAATTCCTCTCCGCACAGCTCACGCAGCAGCGGAGTACGGCTCAGATCCCCGGTGGCCTCTTTCAGACCTATGATGCCGGGTACCCTGGCTAACCGGGCTACCGTCTCCGGTTTGAGATCGCAACAGGTGCGACCGGGCACATTATAAAGAATTTGGGGCAGACCACTAGCCTCGGCGATCGCACAATAGTGACGATAGAGGCCTTCTTGGGTGGGTTTGTTGTAATAAGGGGTAACCGAGAGACCCGCCACCACGCCCGTTTCGGCGAATCGTTTGGCAAGGGCGATGGCATGGGCGGTATTGTTGGATCCGCAACCGGCGATGACGGGAATGCGTCCGGCGGCCAGTTCCACGGTTTTTTCCACGACGGCGATGTGCTCCTGCTCGCTCAGGGTCACCGATTCCCCTGTGGTACCGACCGCAACTATGGCGGCTGTGCCCGCGCTGACATGATAATCGACCAAGGTGGCCAGACTGGCCCAGTCGACTTCACCTGAAGCCAGCATGGGGGTAACGAGCGCAACAAGACTACCGCGTAACATGGATATTTCTCCCGATTTTCAGGGGCGTTATGGTAAAGCTGCCCCCTTGGAAAAACAAGGGAGGCAGGGGGCAAGCCATGATACCATTCGGCACAAAACCCTGTGCGCGAGCGCAACAGCATGCGCCAAATCGTGGTCGTGACCACCACAGGCAGGGCTCGCCGCAACAACATTCTCAACAAGGTTGTCATGTCAGGGTGCAGAGAGTGGCCAGAGCGCTCCCGCTCTACTCACATTCACAACCAGCTAATGGACGAGAGAAGATTTATGACTCACTACCTGGTCGTAACGGCCATAGGCACGGACAGGCCTGGCATCGTCAATGAAGTCACTCGCCACGTCAGTGGGTGTGGCTGCAACATTGTCGATAGCCGTCTTGGTATCTTCGGTAATGAATTCACCTTCATCATGCTGCTGTCCGGTGACTGGAACAGCCTGATGCAACTCGAGATAAGCCTGCCCCTGCGCAGCCAGGAGTGGGAGCTCATCACCATGATGAAGCGCACCGAGCGCCACCATTCGCTGCAATACGACATCAGCGCCAACGCCGAGATCCTGATCCGGGATCAGCCTGGCATCGTAAGCCAGTGCACCCAGTTCTTCAGCGACCACGGCTGGGACATCCAGGCCATGCAGACCATGACGCTGGAGCAACAGCCCTACAACCTGCTCAAGGCAAGCTTCCAGCTCAATCTGGCCAAGCAGGGAGAAGCCGCCGGTTCGGATACGGCCTTCGCCGGATTCTGTCGTGAACTGGGCGCCGAATCGTTCGAATTCATCGTCAACAACAAACACGCCTGACGACCAACCCCAAGGAGAATCCATGCAACCTTTATCCGCTGGCACCCTGGCCCCCGACTTTTCCCTGTCAGATCAGGATGGCAATCCGGTTCGTCTATCCGACCTGCGCGGCAAGAAAGTGCTCATTTATTTCTATCCCAAGGCGATGACCCCTGGCTGCACGACCCAGGCCTGCGGTCTGCGTGACGTCAATAGCGAGCTGGCCGCCCGGGGCGTGGTGGTACTCGGCATCAGCCCGGATCCGGCCAAGCGCCTGAAGAAGTTCGAGGAGCGCGACAGCCTCAACTTCCGCCTGCTGGCCGATGAAGATCACGCCGTCGCCGATGCTTTTGGCGTCTGGGGCCCGAAGAAGTTCATGGGCAAGGAGTATGACGGCATTCACCGTCTGAGCTTCCTCATCGATGAAGAGGGCAAGGTCGTCCACCGCTTCGACAAGTTCAAGACCAGCGACCACCATCAGGTGGTGCTCGACCTCATCAAGGGTTGAGCCCAAAGACATATAAAACACACCATGCAAGAAGGGCCTGCAACTGCAGGCCCTTCGCTTGTCTCGCTCGCCGAGCTCACAGTGTGATGATGGCATCACCTGATGAGTCAAGGCCGGGTAGCCATCTTGGCGGCCCCGTTTTCGTTGCCCCGTCTGCCAGGGCCTGTGGCCACAGCGACGGAGTCATGTTTGTGATGGTCTGGCATGCACCTGTGTCGGGTGCCTTGGTGGCGAGTCATCCGGGCACAAGCCAGATGACTCCTTTATTGTTACCAGCTCAAGCCGCAATGCAAGCACGCAACCGCTGCTTTTAATTAACCAGAAACCGCTCCGTTTTGATTTCCCGATCCGGCTTTCTCACCAACCTCCCCTGCCAGATCAAAAAATTCATCTGAGATATGGGTTAACGTGACCCCAGTTTCATTTTCCAGTGAGAAAAGCCCATGAACATGAGCCACACCGAACGCCTGATCCTGAGCAACCAGTACGAGATCCTGGCCAAACTCAATCCAGAGAAAGCGGCGTCTTACCAGCGGGCCAGCACCATCATAGCGCGCGGCTACTGCCTGCAGATCCTCGAACTGGAGAAGAGCTTCGGTCATCTGGATCTGGCCACCTGTCAGGAGGTGATCGACACCCTGGAACTGCACCATGCGCTGGCCATCTCCTGGGGCAATCTTGATGGGGCCGATCAGAGTGAAATCACCGCCAGCCGGCTGGAATTCAACGGCTACAGCCGCAGCCAGGAGCGGGAGCTGGCCGACTACGTCTGCTTCCTGCTGGAAGTGGACAAGCGCTTCCCCGAGCTCAAGTGCCCATGTGACGAGCTTTCGAGCGACATTGCCATGCGCGACAAGTACCAGCGCATGCTGACCGTATGGCGCCAGTGCCCCCGTCAATACAAGCTCTCCATCCAGGAGATCCGCAAAGTATTGGCGGCCTGATCGACATAGATGGAAAAGGCGCCTCTGGGCGCCTTTATCTGATTGGAAAACCTTGTTCGCCTATTCGTAGAGAAAAGATTTGTCCAGTTGCTTGAACGCAGCATTGAGGGTATCGGCCAGCTCTTCGTAACGGGGCTGGGCCACCAGTTGGCGATGACTGCCCTGCTCGTTCATCTTGCCGTTGATCTCGCGATACCAGCTGGCAAGGGAGGGAGGCAAACGGGTATCGGCACGCTGACCGAGCCAGTAGTAACCTTGCAGCGGCAGACTGAGCAAAAACAGCACTGAGGTCATGACGGAAGGCCAGTAGTGCAGCTCACCGAGCTGGAACTGCAACATGACGCTGAGCACCGCCAGCGCCGGAATGATCTTGAGGGCGAATTCGGTGGCCTTGATCACCCGATTCTCCGGAAACATGGAATTAAGCTCGGGACGGCGGGGCCAAAGGGTCATATAATGACGGCCTTGCTGTAACTTAGTTCCAAAAATGTTCATGCTCATGCTACCTCCGAGCTTTTTTTGAACGTATTAACGGCAAAACCTCGACTATATTTGATGCGAAATAACAAAGGTTGAGGATGACTTTGTTATTTTTCAACAATCGAGTTATCCTTTGTACGCCCAATTTTTGCACCAACGGCCTGCCGTTGAGCTGTCAGGGACGTCTGGATTTCGGGTCTTGTATCACTATACAAGGGGCAAGCAACAGATTGCCAACCCTCATAAGGATAAGTTGAAAGTTTTTGGACGCAACGCGTCCAACGCATCCTCCTACACAACCCAATCTGCGATAGGATTTATTCATGAGTAAGCTGGTTCTTGTACTTAACTGTGGCAGCTCGTCCCTGAAGTTTGCTGTCATTGACGCAACCACCGGTGATGACCTGTTGTCCGGCCTGGCCGAGTGTTTCAACCTCGACGACGCCCGCATCAAGTGGAAACTGAATGGCGAGAAAGGCAGTGCCGATCTGGGCGCTGGTGCCGCTCACCAAGAAGCGCTGGACTACATCGTCAACAAGATCCTGCCGCTCAATCCGGAACTGTCCCAGAATCTGATCGCCATTGGTCACCGTGTTGTTCACGGTGGTGAGCGCTTCACCTCCTCCGTTGTGATCTGTGATGACGTCATCGCCGGCATCGAAGCCGCCGTACCTTATGCACCGCTGCACAACCCGGCTCACCTGATCGGTATCCGTGAAGCCCGTCGTATTTTCCCGGCCCTGGCCGACAAGAACGTGGCCGTGTTCGACACCGCCTTCCACCAGACCATGCCGGAAGAAGCCTTCCTGTACGCCCTGCCGTACAAACTCTACAAAGAGAACGGTATCCGTCGCTACGGCGCCCACGGCACCAGCCACTACTACATCAGCCTGGAAGCCGCCAAGCAGCTGAACAAGCCGGTTTCCGATCTGAACATCATCAACTGCCACCTGGGCAACGGCGGTTCCGTCTGCGCCATCAAGAACGGCAAATCCGTTGATACCTCCATGGGTCTGACCCCGCTGGAAGGCCTGGTCATGGGTACCCGCTCCGGCGATCTGGATCCGGCCATCATCTTCTTCCTGCACGACAAGCTGGGCATGAGCGTGGCGGATATCAACACCATGCTGACCAAAGAGTCCGGCCTGCAGGGTCTGACCGAAGTGACTTCCGACTGCCGTTTCGTTGAAGACAACTACGACAGCAAAGAAGAAGCCAAGCGTGCCATGGATGTTTACTGCTATCGCCTGGCCAAGTACATCGGCGCCTACGCCGCCGCCATGGACGGTCGTCTGGATGCCGTGGTCTTCACCGGTGGTATCGGTGAAAACTCCGCTCCGATCCGTGAAATCACCCTGAACAAGCTGGGTCTGCTGGGCTTCGACGTCGATCACGACGCCAACCTGGCTGCCCGCTTCGGCAAAGGTGGCGAGATCACCAAGGCTGGTTCCACCAAGGCCCTGGTTATCCCGACCAACGAGGAGTGGGTCATTGCCCACGACGCGCTGGAACTGGTCGGCGCATAAATTCGCTGTAGAGCAAGGCCGCCCCAGGGCGGCCTTTTCCTGATCCCAAAAAATGAACAAGGGGTATTAAGTGGCACGCACTATTATGCTTATCCCGGTCGGCACTGGTGTCGGCGTAACTTCCGTGAGTCTTGGCGTTGTCCGCGCCATGGAACGTCACGGTGTCAATGTCAGCTTCTTCAAACCGGTCGCTCAGCCGCGTCCGGGTGAAACCGGTACCGAGCGCTCCACCGCCGTGATCCGCGCTGCTGCCAACATCAACCCGCCCGAGCCATTCGCCCTCTCCTACGCCGAGAACATGATCACCTCCAGCAACACCGACATCCTGCTGGAAGAGATAGTGGCTCGCTTCGAAGAGCACGTGAAGGCCAGCGGTGCCGAAGTGCTGGTCATCGAAGGCATGGTACCGACCGACAAGCAGCCGTTTGCCAACAAGCTGAACTATGACGTCGCCAAGGCGCTGGATGCCGACATGGTGTTCGTGACCCATCCGGGCAACGACTCCAGCCAGAAGCTCAAAGAGCGCATCGAGCTGGCCTGCTCCAACTTCGGTGGCGTCAACAACCCCCGTATCGTTGGTTGCGTCATCAACAAGGTAGGTGCTCCGGTTGACGAGCACGGTGTGACCCGCCCGGACCTGACCGAGATGTTCGAGGCGCACCACCACGCTTCTGAAGCGGCCCACAATCTGGAAGTGCTGCAAGTGTTCGGCAAGAGCCCGCTGCGCATCCTGGGTTGCATCCCCTGGAATACCCAGCTGATCGCCCCGCGCGCCAAGGATCTCGCCAAACATCTGGCCGCCAAGATCCTGCACAAGGGTGAGCTGGACAGCCGTCGCCTGCAAACCGTGACCTTCTGTGCCCGCTCCATCCACAACATGGTTGAGCACTTCCGTCCGGGCAGCCTGCTGGTGACCTCCGGCGACCGTTCCGACGTCATCGTCTCCGCCTGCCTCTCCGCCATGAACGGCGTCAAGCTGGGCGCACTGCTGCTGACCGGCAACTATCATCCCGAGCCGCAAGTGATGGCCCTGTGCCAGCAGGCCATGGCCACCGGCCTGCCGATCATGATCACTGGCACCAACACCTGGCAGACCGCCGTCAGCCTGCAAAACTTCAACGTCGACATTCCGGAAGATGACCGCGAGCGTATCGAGCTGGTGCAGGACTATGTGGCTGGCCACATCGACAAGCACTGGATCGAGTCTCTCTCCGCCAAGTCTACCCGTTCCCGTCGTCTGAGCCCGCCGGCGTTCCGTTATCAGCTGACCGAGCTGGCCCGTCAGGCCAACAAGCGTGTCGTGCTGCCGGAAGGCGAAGAGCCGCGTACCATCAAGGCAGCTTCCATCTGTGCCGAGCGTGGTATCGCCCGTCCTGTGCTGCTGGGTAACCCGGAAGAGATCCGTCGCGTTGCAGAGCAGCAGGGTGTGGTGCTGACCGACCGTGTCGAGATCATCGACCCGCTGGAAGTGCGTGAGCGCTATGTGCCGCGTCTGGTCGAACTGCGCAAGAACAAGGGCATGACCGAAGTGGTTGCCCGCGAGCAGCTGGAAGACAACGTGGTGCTGGGCACCATGATGCTGGAGCGTGGCGAAGTAGACGGTCTGGTATCCGGCGCGGTACACACCACCGCCAACACCATCCGTCCGCCGATGCAGATCATCAAGACTGCCCCGGGCTCTTCCCTGATCTCCTCCATCTTCTTCATGCTGCTGCCTGATCAGGTGCTGGTGTACGGTGACTGCGCCATCAACCCGGATCCTACTGCCGAGCAGCTGGCCGAGATTGCCATCCAGTCCGCCGACTCCGCTGCCGCCTTCGGCATCGAGCCGCGCGTCGCCATGATCTCCTACTCTACCGGTACCTCTGGCGCCGGTGCCGATGTAGAGAAAGTGCGTGAAGCGACCGAGCTGGCCAAGGCCAAGCGCCCCGACCTCATCATCGACGGTCCGCTGCAATACGATGCGGCCATCATGGAGAACGTGGCCAAGTCCAAGGCCCCTAACTCACCGGTTGCAGGTAAAGCCACAGTGTTCGTCTTCCCGGATCTGAACACAGGCAACACCACCTACAAGGCGGTACAGCGTTCCGCAGATCTGGTCTCCATCGGCCCCATGCTGCAAGGCATGCGCAAACCGGTCAACGACCTGTCCCGTGGCGCCCTGGTAGACGACATCGTCTACACCATCGCCCTGACCGGTATCCAGGCAGCTCAGGCCGAGTAATCGCCCCTCAGCCGACCCTGTGAAAAACCCGCCGAGAGGCGGGTTTTTTTATAGTGGGCGGGCGACATGTTGATCCGCAAGATCAAATCAGGATCCTGACCGGATCACTATGCCTCTCTCCATGGCTTGTCTGGCAAGGCTGGCAGGATAAGCAAACACTCACACCCGCCACAGGGGATTGCACAATTGCACCCCAGCAGAGATCAGCTCCAAATACCCCTTTAAGATCAGCTCACTAACACTAGACACACCGCTAATCTACAGAGTTTTCCACAGCTTTTGTGGATAGTTTACTGATCATTTGAAAGAAAATGACAGACTCGCTCTTCCCCCTGGCCCAGCTTGCGCCCGTGAAAAAGGGCTCCGAAGAGCCCCTTTGGGATAACAAATCCACCTGCCGAACAATTAGGGGCGCAGTGCCTTGTCCGCCCGGGAGATGCCACAGACGCCGGAGCGCACCACTTCGATGATCTCGTTGGTCTGGGCGGCAGTCTTGATAAAGGCGTCCAGCTTCTCGCTGGTGCCCACCAGCTGCACAGTGTACTGCTCCGGGGTCACGTCGACGATCTGGCCACGGAAGATGTCCGCCAGCCGTTTCAGCTCGTCGCGAGCACCACCGGCGGCGCGCGCCTTGACCAGCGCAATCTCCCGCTCGATATGCTCCCCTTCGCTCAGGTCACACACCTTGAGCACGTCCACCAGCTTGTGCAGTTGCTTCTGGATCTGCTCCAGCACCCGCTCGTCACCCATGGTGACGATTGTCATGCGCGACAGGGTGGGATCCTCGGTGGGGGCCACCGTCAGGGTCTCGATGTTGTAGCCGCGCTGGGAGAAGAGACCCACCACACGACTCAGGGCGCCGGACTCGTTTTCCAACAGCACGGAAATAATATGTCTCATCAGATTTCCCCCGCCTTGCTCAGCCACATCTCATCGACGGCGTGATCCACCAGTACGACCGAAATAATATGTTCCATCGTCAGGTTCTCTCCGTCTTGCTCAGCCACATCTCATCCATGGCGCCAAACTTGATCTGCATCGGGTAGACATGCTCATCCGGATCGACCGAGATATCCATGAACACCAGCCGATCCTTGATGGCAAAGGCTTTCTCCATGGCGCTCTCCAGCTCCGCCGGATCGCTCACCGCGATACCGACGTGGCCGTAGGCTTCCGCCAGCTTGACGAAGTCGGGCAGGGATTCCATGTAGGAGTGGCTGTGACGACCGCCGTAGAACATCTTCTGCCACTGCTTGACCATGCCAAGGGCGCGGTTGTTGATGGAGATGATCTTGATGGGCACACCGTACTGCAAACAGGTGGAGAGTTCCTGAATGTTCATCTGTACCGAGCCGTCACCAGTGACGCAGCAGACCACGGCATCTGGGTTGGCAAACTGGGCGCCCATGGCGGCCGGAATACCGAAGCCCATGGTGCCGAGGCCTCCGGAGTTGATCCACTGGCGCGGCTTGGCAAAGGGGTAGTAGAGGGCGGCGAACATCTGGTGCTGGCCCACGTCGGAGGCAACGAATGCCTCCCCCTTGGTCACCTTGTACAGGGTCTCGATCACCTGCTGGGGCTTGATCAGAGTGGGGTGTGTCTCATAGGCCAGGCAGTTGCGGGAACGCCACTGGGCGATCTGGCTCCACCAGTCTGTCAGCGCCTGCTTGTCATTATCAAAACCGCACTCGCGGATCACTTCCAGCATCTGCTCCAGCACGGTTTCCACCGAGCCGACGATGGGCACATGGGCCTGTACCGTCTTGGAGATGGAAGTGGGATCGATATCGATGTGCACTATGGTGGCATTGGGACAAAACTTGGCCACGTTGTTGGTGACGCGATCATCGAAGCGGGCACCCACGGCAAAAATCAGGTCCGCATTGTGCATTGTCTTGTTGGCTTCGAAGGTGCCATGCATCCCCAGCATGCCGACAAACTGCGGATGGGTGCCAGAGAAGGCCCCCAACCCCATCAGGGTGGTGGTCACCGGCAGGTTCAGCAACTCGGCCAGCTTGGTCACCAGATGATCCGCATTGGCATTGATGGCGCCGCCACCCACATACATCACAGGGCGTTGCGCATCTACCAGCAACTTGGCAGCCCGCTTGATCTGGCCCTTGTGTCCGGCCTTGGTCGGATTGTAGGAGCGCAGCGAGACGGACTCGGGATACTGATAGGGGAATTTCTCTTTCGGGTTCTGCACGTCTTTGGGCAGATCCACCACCACAGGCCCCGGGCGGCCGCTGGCGGCAATGTAGTAGGCCTTCTTGATGGCATCGGGAATGTCGCTGGCTTTCTTGCACAGGAAGCTGTGCTTCACCACAGGACGGGAGATGCCGATCATGTCGGTCTCCTGGAATGCATCCTCCCCGATCATGCTGGTCGGTACCTGACCGGACAGGATCACCAGGGGGATGGAGTCCATATAGGCGGTCGCGATCCCCGTGATGCAGTTGGTCGCGCCGGGACCCGAGGTCACCAGCACTGTGCCCACCTTGCCGGTGGAGCGGGCGTAACCGTCCGCCATGTGCACCGCGGCTTGCTCGTGCCGCACCAGGACATGCTCCATCTTGCCGTTTTCAAAGAGAGCGTCATAGATGTCGAGCACTGAGCCACCAGGGTAGCCGAAAACGTGCTCAACTCCCTGATCTTCCAGCGCTCTAACCACCATCTGGGCGCCTGATAACATCTCCATGATAAAGCCCTCCAGGCTTTGCTCCGTTAAGCGAAAGCTATCGACAGTCCGCTGCTTCCCGGCAGCGCCGGCCCCGTGTCTTGTTGTTGTCTGAATACGGGCCAGGCGAGTTCGGTGCCGTCGATAGTAGAAAAATAGGTTTTTTCCATCATTCACCCGAAAAGCGGGTGAAAATCCAACTTAACCCGCTTGCGAACGCTTGTCCACGGCTTTGTCTGACCAGAACAGTCATAAATTTCAAACAGCTATTAACATTCAGTGACTTGGTGAAAAGGGTGGGTACAAAGCGGGGAAGATGGGGGGCTGGCTAGCGGATCATGCTGTCACTATGAGAAAAACAAGAAAAAAATAGCCCACCCGTCGGGATGGGCCGTCGAGCAGAGCACAGACTTACTGTTCGTCTTCCGGCTCCGCCAGCCAGATCTGTTGATCCGGATCCGTCTCTTCACAGACCGAGATGCTGACCCCCATGTCCAGCAGCTCGTGCAGTGTCAGATTGTCTGCCAGTGTCATGGTATCGCCGTTTTCATTGGTAAAGCGCATTGTGTCCGTCCTCTCCTTGGTGGGATCCCTTTCAGTCTAGTCAAAGGCGCTCACTTGCGATAACCAAGTGCTGTTTAATGCGCAGCCCCCTTCCAGTTCACTCAAACGATCACATACCTCTTCCGGAAACAGGGTGCGAGCCCACAGTCGGCGCGAGAGCTGTGCCACGCTCTCCTCTGCCCCATTCGCAAGCCAGCTCGCCAGCGCGCCCGCCACATCAGGGTAGAGGATCTGGCCCGGAGCCGACGCATCCAGCCAGGCCCGCACCGCATTGGCATCCAGTCCATCCATCAAGTGGGCCAACCCCATCAGCTCCAGCGTCTTGCTGTTGGTCAGTTGCTCGAACTGTCCTCCCAGCGGCTTGACCAGCAGCTTCTTGCCAAGGGAAAGCGCCTCCGACGCCAGCTCAAATCCCCCGTTGGTAATGACACCGCGGCAACCTGCCAGCACCTGCTTGAATCCTTCCCGCGCCTGCGGCTCGAAACGTATGTTGCGCCACTGACTGGCGCTGCGAATGGCCGGGTGAAAGCAGACGAAACGCTGTTGATTGAAGCGCGACAAGAGAGCGGCGATGGCTTCAGTCTGTTCAAACGGCAGATAGACCAGGATCTGCTGATTGTCGGGCAGTGCAACGATGGGATCTATGATGGGGGGCAGCAGTGGCTGACCGAAGTGAAACCAGTGCAGTCCGAGGGACTGGCGAACCGGGGCAAAATGACGCATCAGCTGGCGATTGAAGCCGCTCTCGCCCCAACGCGGGATCGGCCAGTCAAAACTGGCCTGATGGCTGATGGTGAGGCTGGGTTTGCCCCAGCGATGGGCCGCGTGAGCACTGAGCGGTTCGAAATCGCTGATCACCAGATCGTAATCGCGACAATCCAGGGCCCGCATATCCCGCCAGAAGCGCAGGGGTGAGAGCCCCTTGAGGGTACGCCAGCCAGAAATGGCCCCCTCATGGCTGACAAAGGTGATGCCGGCAAAGGTACGGTAGTCGCCGAACTCGTCCATCTCGAAGTAACCATCGGCGGGGCGACCGCTGAACAGGTAATCGACCTCCAGCCCCTGCGCTCGCAGTGCACGAGCCAGGGTACGGCTGCGGCTGATATGACCGTTGCCGGTACCCTGCACGCCAAACAGTATCCTCATCCCTGATGCCAGCTGAGCGCAAGCAGGGCACAGCCACCGCCGAGCAGGGCACCGGCCACCAGATCGCTCAGGTAATGCACCCCAAGCAACAGACGTGACGCCCCCACCAGCGCGGCCCAGACAAACAACAAGGGTGCCCAAAGCGGGAAGCTGGCGGCCAGCACGGTCGCCATCAGAAAGGCGGCGGCAGTATGCCCGGAGGGCAGACTGTAACGATCGGAGGGGGTAATGAAAACCGGCAAGCCCACCGGCCGCTGACGTTTCAGCGCATTCTTGAGCAGCAAATAGAGCGGCAATTCGATGGCAAAGGCGAGCAGAGCCACCCCGACCAGTTCACGTTCCGCCTCCCCCTGCCACCAGAGCAGTGTCGCCAGTACGGCGTAGAGGGGCCCGTCACCGGTGCGGGAGATGAGCCGACTGATCCTGGCCTGTGGCCGGTTGTAGGAGTGGAGCAGGCAGATGCGGCACACCTGCAGGTCCCATTGCTGGATCTTGTTCATAACCCCTCCTTCCCTGAAGTCTCTGTGCAGACTAGGGCAATGGAGTGACACTAAATTGAACAAGGGATAACAGATTTATGAAAAAAGGGCCGAATGGCCCTTTTTTACCGCAAGCGAGGCAAATGATCAGTTCAGGGTGCCGCGCAGGCCGTTTTCCATCAGCCGGCAGTTGTGATCCGCCAGACGGGCCATGAAGTGCTCATCCACGGTCAGACCAAACACCTGCTCGTAGAGATCCTTCATCACGAACGGCTGCCACATCATGCTGAGAAAGGAGATCTTCAGCATCTCGGGATCCAGGTTGTCACCCAGCTCGCCATTGCTCTTCATGGACTCCAGCAAGGCATCAAACTGGGGCAGTTGACGTTCCAGCAGACGATTCAGCACAAAATCCCGCCCGGGACTCTTCTCGGTCGATAATGCGCTGGAGATGGCGGAAGTGAGTTCGCTGTTGGGCGCCATCACCTGGTAGTAGGTGTTGAGCAGCTCATTGAGGCTGCGGTTGCCAATCTCGTCTTGCCATGCCTGGTCCAGCGGCTCGGCCACATCGCCCAGCACTGCCTTGTAAAGACCCTCTTTACTGCCGAAGTAATAATGGATCATCGCCAGATTGGAGCCGGCCAGCTCGGCGATCTCGCGGGTAGTGACTTTGCTGTAGGGCGTATTGAGAAAACGCTCACGAGCGGCACAGAGCAACTTGTCACGAATGTCAGAACGTCCGACCGGACGACCAGGTCTGCGTTTTTCCATTGGATACCTCAGATAATTCAGCAAAAACTGATAAGTCGATCTGATTGCATAGATGATCGAGTACAGCAGGAATGACCAGATAATCGGGCAAGGGCCGAATATGGGACAAGTAAATTTGCACTCCTTTACAATCCGATTAAATAAACCAGCGGATTGAACCGGTGAGTCCGGGTTGACACAGCATAAAAATCTCGATATTGGTAACAGCGTTATCGACTGGAAGGATTGAGTCATCATGCATATTGCCGCTCCGCTACTACTACTCTCCCTAATCGCGACCAGTCGCGCGGGATCCTTGTAGCCGGGCTCAGGCATAGCCGGAATTTACAAAAACCCGTGCACCCTGCACGGGTTTTTTTATGCCGCCGCAGGATGCACGTTACCGAACTTAGGAAGAGGGAAGTCACATGTCAGATCGGGTCATCATTTTCGACACCACCTTGCGCGATGGTGAGCAGGCCCTGGCGGCCAGTTTGACCGTCAAGGAGAAGCTGCAGATCGCCCAGGCGCTGGAGCGGCTCGGCGTCGACATCATGGAAGTGGGATTCCCTGTCTCCTCCCCCGGCGATTTTCAATCGGTGCAGACCATAGCCCGCCACATCAAGAACAGCCGGGTCTGCGCCCTCGCCCGCGCCCTGCCCCAGGATATCGACGCCGCCGGTGAAGCCTTGCGGGTCGCAGAAGCTTTTCGCATCCATACCTTTATCTCCACCTCCTCCATTCACGTCGAGAGCAAGCTGAAAAAGAGCTTCGAGGATGTGCTGGAGATGGGGGTCAGCGCCATCAAGCACGCCTTGCGCTACACCGACGACGTGGAGTTCTCCTGCGAGGATGCGGGTCGCACCCCGATTGATAATCTCTGTCGCATGGTGGAAGCGGCCATCACGGCCGGCGCCCGCACCATCAATATCCCGGATACCGTCGGCTACACGGTACCGACCGAGTTCTCCGGTATCATCCAGACCCTGTTCAACCGGGTGCCCAACATCGACAAGGCCATCATCTCTGTGCACTGCCACGACGATCTGGGGCTCTCGGTGGCCAACTCCATCGGCGCAGTGCAGATGGGAGCCCGCCAGATCGAGTGCACCATCAACGGTATCGGCGAGCGGGCGGGCAACTGCTCCCTGGAAGAGGTCGCGATGATCCTGAAAACCCGCGCCGATCTGCTTGGGGTCCATACCAACATCCGCCACAGCGAAATTCATCGCACCAGCGCCCTGGTCAGCCAGCTGTGCAACATGCCGGTGCAGCCGAACAAGGCCATTGTCGGGGCCAACGCCTTCTCCCACAGCTCAGGCATCCATCAGGACGGCGTGCTCAAGGCGAAGAACACCTATGAAATCATCACCCCGGAGAGCATTGGCCTGCCTCAGAACAACCTCAACATGACCTCACGCTCCGGCCGTCACGTCATCAAGCACAGAATGGAGTCCATGGGCTATGCCGAGAGCAGCTACGATCTCGACCACCTCTACGGCAAGTTCTTAGGCCTGGCCGACAAGAAGGGGCAAGTATTCGACTACGACCTGGAGGCGCTGGCCTTCTTCAGCCAAATCCACGAAGAGCCGGAACACTTCAAGCTGGAGTATCTGGGCGTACAAAGCGGCAGTTCGGTACTGGCCACCGCCTCGGTCAAATTGAAGGTCGGACAGGATCTGGTCTGCGAAGCGGCTACCGGCAATGGTCCTGTGGATGCGGTCTACCAGTGTATCAACCGCATCACCGGCTACGAGATCCGCATCGACAAATACGCCCTCAAAGCCAAGGGTGAAGGCAAGAATGCCCTCGGCCAGGTCGACATAGTCGCCGAATACAAGGGACGAAAATTCCACGGCATGGGCCTGGCTACCGATATCATAGAGTCCTCTGCCCAGGCGTTGATCCACGTGATCAACAGCATCTGGCGCGCCGATCAGGTGGCCGAACAGATGGAACGCAACGTCACAAAAACAGACAAGATCAATACGGAGAGTGTGTGAGTATGAGCAGTTATCGGATCGCAGTGTTGCCGGGTGACGGCATTGGCCCGGAAGTGATGGCCGAGGCCGTCAAGGTGCTGGAAAAAGTGCAGGCCAGGTTTGGCTTCTCCCTCGAGTATGATCGCCATGACGTGGGTGGCATCGCCATCGACAACCATGGCACACCGCTGCCACAAAGCACCATCAAGGGCTGTGAGGCGGCCGATGCCGTGCTGTTCGGCTCGGTGGGCGGTCCCAAATGGGAGCACCTGGCCCCCAACGATCAACCCGAGCGCGGCGCCCTGCTGCCCCTGCGTGCCCACTTCAAGCTGTTCTGCAACCTGCGTCCGGCCCGTATCTACACAGGTCTCGAGCAGTTCTCCCCCCTGCGCGCCGACATCTCGGATCGCGGTTTTGACATCGCCTGCGTGCGCGAGCTGACCGGCGGTATCTACTTCGGCCAGCCCAAGGGGCGCGAGGGAGAAGGGGCGAACGAGAAAGCATTCGACACCGAGGTGTACCATCGCTTCGAAATTGAGCGTATCGCCAGGATAGCGTTTGAATCGGCCCGTGTTCGCAAAGCCAAGGTCACCTCCATCGACAAGGCCAATGTGCTCGCCTCCTCCATTCTGTGGCGCGAGGTGGTGACGCAAGTCGCCAAATCCTACCCGGACGTGGCGCTGAACCACATGTACATAGACAACGCCACCATGCAGCTCATCAAGGATCCGTCCCAGTTCGACGTGCTGCTCTGCTCCAACCTGTTTGGCGACATCCTCTCTGACGAGTGCGCCATGATCACCGGCTCCATGGGGCTGCTCCCTTCAGCCAGCCTGAACGAATCTGGTTTTGGCCTGTTCGAACCGGCCGGTGGCTCGGCCCCCGATATTGCCGGCAAGGGGATCGCCAATCCCATCGCCCAGATCCTCTCCGCCGCCCTGATGCTGCGCTACAGCCTGGGACAGGAAGCCGCCGCTCAAGCCATCGAGCAAGCCGTAGCCCAGACATTGGCAGAGGGATACTTCACCGCCGACCTGCATCAGGCAGATGCTCGCCATCCGGTGCAGAGTACCGCCGACATGGGCACCCAGATCGCCGCACGGATCTGAGCCACCCAGCACATAACAAGGAATACAGAGCAATGGCCAAAACCCTTTATCAGAAAGTATTCGACGCCCACGTGGTACGCGAAGTGGACGGCGAAACGCCGCTCATCTACATCGACCGCCACCTGGTGCACGAAGTGACCAGCCCGCAGGCGTTCGATGGCCTGCGCGCCATGAACCGCCCGCTGCGGCGCCCGGATCTGACCTGGGCAACCATGGATCACAACGTCTCCACCACCACCAAGGACATCGCCGCCTCCGGCGAGATGGCCCGCATCCAGATGGAGACGCTCGCCGACAACTGCAAGGAGTTCGGGGTTCGCCTCTACGATCTCAACCACAAATATCAGGGGATCGTCCATGTGATGGGCCCCGAGCTCGGCATCACATTGCCCGGCACCACCATCGTCTGCGGCGACTCCCACACCGCCACCCACGGTGCCTTCGGTTCCCTGGCCTTCGGTATCGGCACCTCCGAAGTGGAACATGTGATGGCCACCCAGACCCTGAAGCAGGGCCGCGCCAAGACAATGCGCATTTCGGTGAACGGCAAGCTGGCGGAGGGCATCAGCGCCAAGGACGTGGTGCTGGCCATCATAGGCAAGGTCGGCCATGCCGGTGGTACCGGCTACGTGGTGGAATTCGCTGGCGAGGCCATTGCGGGCCTCTCCATGGAAGGGCGGATGACGGTGTGCAACATGGCCATCGAGCTGGGCGCCAAGGCGGGGATGATAGCCCCCGACCAGACCACCATCGACTACATCCGTGGCAAGGAGTTCGCCCCCAAGGGTGAATCACTGGATCAGGCCATCGCCTACTGGCTGAGCCTCAAGAGCGACCAGGGCGCCCACTTCGATGCCGAAGTGATCCTCGACGCCGCCGATATCGCCCCGCAGGTTACCTGGGGTACCAACCCGGGCCAGGTGATTGCCGTCAATGAACCGATCCCGGCACCGGAATCCTTCAGCGATCTGATGGAGCAGCAATCCGCCCGCAAGGCGCTCGCCTACATGGACCTGCAACCGGGCCAGAAGCTCACCGATGTTGCCATCGACAAGGTGTTCATCGGTTCCTGTACCAACAGCCGCATCGAGGATCTGCGTGCCGCCGCCGCCATCGCCCGTGGCCGCAAAGTCGCCGCTGGCGTACAGGCGCTGGTGGTACCGGGCTCCGAACAGGTGAAGGCCCAGGCTGAAGCCGAGGGTCTGGACAAGATTTTCCTCGAGGCGGGTTTTGAATGGCGTCTGCCCGGCTGTTCCATGTGTCTGGCCATGAACAATGACCGGCTGCAACCGGGGGAGCGCTGCGCCTCCACCAGCAACCGCAACTTCGAAGGGCGTCAGGGCCGTGCCGGCCGCACCCATCTGGTGAGCCCGGCCATGGCCGCCGCCGCCGCCGTCACCGGTCGCTTTGCCGACATTCGCGCACTGTAAGAGGAAATAGCGATGACAGGATTCAAACAACATAAAGGGATCGCCGTTCCCCTCGACAGCGCCAACGTCGACACCGACGCCATCATTCCCAAGCAGTTTTTGCAGAAGGTCAACCGCATCGGTTTTGGCAAGCACCTGTTCCACGACTGGCGCTTTCTCGATGATGCGGGTCAACAGCCCAATCCCGAGTTCGTGCTCAACCAGCCGCGCTATGCCGGTGCCAGCATCTTGCTGGCCCGGGAAAACTTTGGCTGCGGTTCGAGCCGTGAGCACGCCCCCTGGGCACTGGCGGATTACGGCTTCAAAACCCTGATCGCCTCAAGCTTTGCCGATATCTTCTATGGCAACGCCATCAACAACGGCCTGGTACCGGTGCGGTTGAAAGAAGAGGAGGTGGATCTCCTGTTCCAGCTGGTTGCCACACAGCCGGGCATCGAAATCGAGGTGGATCTGGAAGCCAATCAGGTGCGTGCCGGCGAGCTCAGCTTTGGTTTCGAGATCGACGAGTTTCGTCGCTATTGCCTGCTCAACGGACTGGACTCCATCGGTCTGACCCTGCAGCACGAGGCCACCATCAGCGCCTTCGAAGCAAAGCAGCCAAGCTGGATCTGAACTGATCGCATTCCCTTGTAACAAGGCGCGGCCATCAAAAATAAAGCGAGTAGAATCAACAGGGAGCCTTGGCTCCCTGTTTTATTATCCCGCCGCCATGGGCGCCGATAGCGGGCTATCACGACACCACCGACAGGAAAGGATGATGAAGAGACCGACGGCTATCCCCCTGCTTTTCAGCTTGTTGTTCGCGCTTTCGGCAAGTGCCGGACAGACCTATTTCAACAGCAACGGCGGTCAACTCAACGTCGGCTGGCAAGACAAGGAGGGCAAGGCACAGCAACTCAGCTATCGGCTGGACGCCGGCAAGTTGCCGCCGCTCATCGCCTATCGGCCTGCCCGTATGCAGGAGGACGTGTTGCAGAGCCTGCTGCAACAAGCCGGCACCGAATTTCCCGAGGTGCAATTCACCCTCTCCCGCCCCGATATGAAGCTGTACCTGAAGAGCCGCAATCAGGACAAAGCCCGGGAGGCTCTGGCCTGGGCCACCCTCCAGCGCAGCAAGCTGGAGGCACAATGGCTCATGCAGCACTACTTCCAGCCCTTCACCCCGCCCGACGGCGGCCCAGCCATCAAGCAGGATCATGTACGCATCGCACTGGAAAGCCGGGCCGAGCTGGCCCCGCTGGCCGAACAGCTCAAACAGGCGGGGGCTACCGAGACGGAGGCTCGCCAGAAGACGGTGGCCCATATGCTCGACTTCATCCAGGCCATCCCCTACCAGCTGCTCGACAGCCAGTCAGGGCGCTCGGGAAAGGGCTTCTTGAGCCCCCGTCAGGTGCTGGAGCAGAACCGGGGGGATTGCGACAGCAAGGTTACCCTGATGGTGGCCATGCTGGCCCAGCTCTTTCCCGAACTGAAACAGGCCATGGTGTTCGTGCCGGGGCATGCTCTGCTGGGCGTCGCCCTGCCAGCCAAACCGGGCGATGAGACCCTGATGTGGGAAGGCGAAAGCTATCTGTTGCTGGAACCGACCGGCCCGGGCCAGTTTGCGATGGGGCAAATAGCATCGACCAGCAAGACGCTGATCGATAGCAAGCAACTGAACGTTCAGCCAGTTCAGGCCAGGGAATAAACACGGGTCGGGTCATTCGGGTAAAGATCGATAACAAGCAGCCAAGTGGGCAACCCAAGGATTTAACTGGTGGCCAAATAGCATCGACCAGCAAGCGCTGGTCGATCGCAGGCAATGGCGTTTTCAGCCGGCTCAGGCCTGGGATTGAAACTCGATGGCGAGCAGCAAGCCCTCTTCCTCTTCCAGCACCCGAATGATGCGGGCCTGGGCCTCGAACGGCGGCAGCAGGTTGTTGTTGGTAGCCAGACTGACCCGGATGGGCTGGCTGACATCGAGCTGATGCTCGGCGACGGCGATCCCCATGCCATTGGCGCTGAGATCCCGACAGACCCCCTCCAGCACTTGCTGTTGCTGAAAGACGGTGACGGGGGCGTTGATTATCATGCGCTGGAAGGCGCGTCTTTCCTTGGTACTGGTGATCACGCGAACATCCTCTGTTATGCCGAAGCCATCTCGATGGCCCGCAGGAACAATTATGCTGGCCTCCCCCCAAGAACGTTAATACAATGCGGTTCGTTTCTCAAACGGGGTGCGGTTTACCGCTGAGATTATACCCGTGAACCTGATCCAGATAATGCTGGCGGAGGAATTTGAGGCATGGCGCTCATTTTTTGCGCTCTCATCCGCTGGCACCTCATCATTAACAGGGAGTGCCGCTTGATGAAAACCCTGCTGCTGGTTGCCACCGGCCTGCTCAGTACCCAGGCCTTCGCGGCTGACACCCTCACCGTTTATACCTACAGCTCCTTCACCGCCAAATGGGGACCCGGTCCCAAGATCAAGCAGGCATTCGAGAAAGAGTGCGGTTGCAACCTCAATCTTGTGGCGCTGGAAGATGGCGTCGCCATCCTCAATCGGCTGCGGCTGGAAGGCAAGCACAGCAAGGCCGATCTGGTGCTGGGCCTGGACGATGCCCTGTTGAGCGAAGCCAAGCAGAGCGGCCTGTTCGCCCCGCATACCACCAAGCTCGATGGCATCCAGGTACCGGGCGGCTGGCAGGATGACACCTTCGTCCCCTATGACTACGGCTACTTCGCCTTTGTCTACAACAAGGACAAACTTAAAGCGCCCCCCAAGAGCCTGAAAGAGCTGGTAGAACGCCAGGATCTCAAGGTGATCTATCAGGATCCCCGCACCTCTACCCCGGGTCAGGGACTGATGCTGTGGATGAAGTCCGTCTATGGCGATCAGGCGCCTGCCGCCTGGACCGAGCTTGCCAAAAAGACGGTCACTGTGACCAAGGGCTGGTCCGAAGCCTATGGCATGTTCCTCGATGGGGAAGCAGACATGGTGCTCTCCTACACCAGCTCCCCTGCCTATCACCTGATCGCCGAGAACAAGCCCCAGTATCAGGCCGCCGCCTTCGAAGAGGGGCACTACCGTCAGGTGGAAGTGGCCGCCAAGCTGAAAAGCGCCAAACAGGGCAAGCTGGCCGACCAGTTTCTGCAGTTCATGATAAGCCCCGCCTTCCAGCAGGAGATCCCTGCCGGCAACTGGATGTATCCGGTAACAGATGCGCCGCTGCCCAAGGGCTTCGAGCAGATGATCACAGTCAGCAAGCCGCTGAGTTTCACCAGCGATGAGGTGGCCGCCAATCGCAAGAACTGGATCCGCGAGTGGCTGCAAGCCGTCACCCAGTGAGCCGTCTCTTCGTAAAACCACAGGTTCGTCCCCTCTGGTGGCTGCCGGGTAGCGCAGCCACCCTCTTGATCCTGCTGTTGTCCCTGGGGCCGCTCGTCGCCCTGCTGTGGCAGGCCGGTTCGCTGGCCCCCCGCACCCTGCTGGCCGATCCCTATCTGCGCCATGTGCTGGGCTTCAGCCTGGGGCAGGCGCTGCTCTCCACCCTGCTGAGCTTAGGTGTAGCCATTCCGGTGGCAAGAGCGCTGGCGCGGCGCCGCTTCATCGGTCGACGCCTGCTGCTCAAGTTGTTTGGGCTCTCCCTGGTGCTGCCGGTCATCATCGCCATCTTCGGCATAGTAGCGGTGCACGGCAAACAGGGTTGGCTATCACAGCTGCTGCGCGGCCTGGGGCTGGATCCCGGCAACTACCTGTACGGCCTGTTTGGCATACTGCTGGCCCATGTGTTCTTCAACATGCCGCTGGCGGCGCGCCTTATGCTGCAGAGCATAGAGAGCATCCCCGAATCGAGCTGGCGTCTCGCCAGTCAGCTGGGCATGCGTTCCTCCCACATCTTCCGGCTGCTGGAGTGGCCGCTCATTCGCGGCATACTGCCGGGGCTTGCCAGCCTCATCTTCATGCTCTGTTTCACCAGCTTCACCACTGTGCTGGCGCTGGGGGGTGGACCCAGGTCCACCACGCTGGAGGTGGCCGTCTATCAGGCGCTGCGCTTTGATTTCGACCTCGCTACCGCCGGCGGCCTGGCGCTGGTGCAGTTGATCCTGACCGCCACTCTGCTCCTGCTGCAACACAAGCTGCAGACCACACCGGCCAGCCGGATCAGCAGCCATCGCCCCTGTCTGCGACCGGATCGTCATCAACCGGGGACAGTGCTGGTGGATGCCGTGGCGCTCTGCACCGGGCTCGCCATCTTCCTGCCGCCTCTGCTGGCAATCCTGGTGGCCGGTTTCAATCCCGGCCTGCTGACGGCGCTGGCCTCGGCACAGCTGTGGCAGGCCAGCGGCCAGTCGCTGCTGATCGCGCTGGCGGCGGGTACCCTGGCCACCCTGCTCGGCAGCGGCCTGCTGCTCACCAGCCGTCACCTCAAGGTACGCACCCGTCAGCGGCGGGCCGCCGCCCTGTGGGAAGCCAGCGGATCCATGATCCTGATGATACCGGCGGTGGTGCTCTCCACTGGCCTCTTCATCATGTTCATGCCTTTTACCGATGTTTTTGCACTGGGGCCCTGGCTGGTGGTACTGGTCAACGCCCTGATGGCGCTACCCTATGTGCTGCGCACCCTCTCAGCCCCCATGCAGCTGGTGGTGCGCCAGTACGATAGACTGGCCGACAGCCTGGGGGTGCGCGGTCTGCATCGCCTGCGGCTGGTGGAGTGGCCCCTGCTGCGCCGCCCGCTGGCACTGGCCATGGCGCTCTCGATGATACTGTCGCTCGGGGATCTCGGCGCCATCGCCATGTTTGGCAGCCAGGAGCTCACCACATTGCCCTGGCTGCTCTATCAGCAGCTCGGCAGTTACCGGCTGACCGAGGCGGCCGCCACCGCCCTGCTGCTGCTCACGCTCTGTTTTTCCCTGTTCTGGCTGGTAGAACGCGGGCTTGGAGGAAAAAATGCTGAACATTGATGGGCTGGTCACCAGCTACCCCGATTGGCGAGTCAGCTTCAGTGCGACCCTGCCCAAGGGAGAAATTACCGCGCTGATAGGGCCAAGCGGGGCGGGCAAGTCGACCCTGCTCGGCATGATCGCCGGTTTCGTACCGGTGGAGTCCGGCACCCTCAGCTTCGACGGCGAAGATCTGCTGCCGCTGGGGCCTGCCGAGCGGCCTGTGACCACCCTGTTTCAGGATCACAACCTCTTCCTGCACCTGTCGGTGTTCGACAATATCGCCATCGGTCTGCATCCGGGCCTGCGTTTGAGCCCGGCTCAGCAGGCACAGGTGAAACAGGCCGCAGAGCGGGTCGGCCTTGGCGACATGCTGGCACGGCTGCCGGAGCAGCTCTCCGGCGGCCAGCAACAGCGGGTCGGGCTGGCGCGCGCCCTTGTGCGTGGCAAGCCCTTGCTGCTGCTGGATGAGCCTTTCTCTGCGCTCGATCCCGCCCTGCGCCGGGAGATGCTGGCGGAGGTGGCCAGGCTCGCCTGCGAGCAGGCCATCACAGTGCTGATGGTCTCCCACAATCCGGAAGATGCGCAACTCATCGCCGATCAGGTGCTGTTTGTCGACGAGGGCCGCATCGCCCTGCAGGGTACACCGGATATACTGCAAAACAGCGATCATCCCGGCCTGCTGCGCTACCTTGGGCAATGACCCTGGGACACTGAACCGGTGACGGGATCAAAAAAGGGGAAGCCAAGTGGCTTCCCCTTTTTCATATGAAGATGCTGCGTTAAATCAGAGGTTTTCCTCGGCGAAGGAGGCGAGCTTGCTGCGCACCACCCCGTTCAGGAAAATGTTGGCACTGCCGTCGAAATCCTTGAAACGCTCGACTATGTAGGTCAGACCCGAGGTCACCGGGCTCAGGTAGTTGGAGTCGATCTGGGCCAGGTTGCCGGAGCAGACGATCTTGGTCCCCTCACCGCAACGGGTGATGATGGTCTTGATCTGGGACGCGGTCAGGTTCTGGCACTCGTCCAGCAGCACGAAGGTGTTCTGGATACTGCGCCCGCGCATGAAGTTGACCGATTTGAACTGGATGTTGGCCTTCTCCATGATGTAGCTCAGCGAGCCACTCATGTTCTCGTCCTGCTTATGCAGCACCTCCAGGGTATCTGTCACCGCCGCCAGCCAGGGCATCATCTTCTCTTCTTCGGTGCCGGGCAGGAAGCCGATGCTCTCGGCAATCTCGGGGGTATTCCGAGTGACGATGACTTTCTCGTAAATCCCCTTCTCAATCACCAGCTCCAGTGCGGCAGCCATGGCCAGCAAGGTCTTGCCGCAACCGGCCGGGCCGGTCAGGATCACCAGATCGATGTGCGGATCGAGCAAGGCATCCAGCGCCATGCCCTGATAGACGTTCTTGGGATGGACACCCCAGGCCTTGCGTGACATCAGCCGCTCACGGCCCAGATCCTTGATGCGGATCTTGTGGCCATCGTTGCTCAATACCCGGGCGGCGAAGAAGTTTTCCTCGTCAAGCAGGTACTGATTGACGTGTACCCCCTCCAGCAAGTTCGAGTCGATCACATGAACGGTATCGCGGCCATGGGTCTCGCTGTCGCACTCGCCGACTCGCTCCCAGAAACTGCCGGGCACCACCTGAAAGCCTTTGGCCAGCAGACGGATATCGTCGATCAGCTGGTCGCTGCGATAATCCTCGACGTGCGCCAACCCGGCCCCCTTGGCCTTGAGGCGCATGTTGATGTCCTTGGTCACCAGCACCACCTGGCGTTTCATCTCATGCTTTTGCAGATAGAGGGCAGCGTTGATGATGCGGTTGTCCGCCTCCTTGTCGGTGAACACCTCGGCATCCTGGGGCAGATGGTGGTCACTGAAGATACAGATATTGCCGCTCGCCTCACCCGCCAGCGGTACGCCCTGGGTGATCTGCTCCGGCGTTGCATCGCGGAACACGTCTTCCAGCGCACGAATGGCCACCCGCGCATCGCGGCTGACATCCTTGTGGCGATCCTTGATGTTGTCGAGCTCTTCCAGCACCGTCATGGGGATGAGCACGTCGTGCTCTTTGAAGGAGTAGATGGCGAGGGGTTCGTGAAGCAGAACGTTGGTATCCAGGATAAACAGCTTTCGGTCCGTATTGTCCATAAGCATCCTCCTTGGCACTGAAGGTGCCACGTGTGTGAATCTCAGATGTCATTGAAACCACACGAGCGTGACAGTTTTATTACCCCCAACGCTACGCCCGATTTTACTATCGCGCAACAAATCGCTTGAACGGCAGGATCGTTCGAACAGAAAAGCAGCAATAAAAAGACCGGCACTGTGGCCGGTCTTGTTCAAGTGCTCAGTGGCTTGTCAGCCACACTTGGAGTCGCCGCAGTTGAGGCAGGTCATGCAGCCATCCTTTTGCACCAGCGCCTTGGTATTGCACTTGTAGCAGAGTGCCGCACTGGCCGGGAAACCACTGCCGGCCTGCTGCTCTTCGGCTTCCTGAGCCGCCTTCAGCTCGGCCTGTTTCTCGGCCAGAAACGCCTGCTGATGCTCATCCAGCCCCGGCAGCTTGATCATGCCGATCTCGGTGAGATGGGTCTCGATCACGTTGCCAATTTCGGCGATAAGGGAGGGAACATACTTGCCCTTATTCCAATAGCCGCCCTTGGGATCGAACACGGATCTCAGCTCCTCCACCAGGAAGGTGACATCCCCGCCCTTGCGAAACACCGCCGAGATGATGCGGGTCAGCGCTACTATCCACTGATAGTGTTCCAGACTCTTGGAGTTGATGAAGATCTCGAACGGGCGACGGGTCTCGTGCACCGTGCCCTCGTTGAGAATGATGTCGTTGATGGTGATGAACAGCGAGTGCTCGGAGACATGCTCCGGCGTCTTCAGCTTGTAGGTGGTGCCCATCAGCCGCTCCGGGCGCAGCACGGTTTCGTGCATGTGCACCACGTCATCCTGCGGGGCCAGATCTTCCTGCGGCTCATCCCGGGTTTTCACCTTGTAGGCGACGATTTTCTTGTCGATCTTCTTGACCATAGTCTGTTCTCAGAATTTACCGTAATAGCCTTCTTTCAAGGCGTCATAAAGGTTGGCAGCGGTATGCAGCTCGCCATCGTATTCGATCTCTTCGTTACCCTTGACGGAGATGACGGAGCCATCCTCCAGGGTGAACTCGTACTGAGTGTTCTCCAGATCCTTCTCCTTCACCAGCACGCCCTGGAAGGCCTCAGGGTTGAAGCGGAAGGTGGTGCAGCCCTTGAGCCCCGAGTCCGAGGCATACATGTAGATGTCCTTGAACTGCTCGAACGGGAAATCGGTCGGCACGTTGGCAGTCTTGGAGATGGAGGAATCAATCCAGCGCTGGGCCGCGGCCTGAATGTCCACGTGCTGGGCCGGGCTGATGTCGTCGGCCGTGATGAAGTAGCCCGGCAGGCGGCTGGCGTCATCCTCCGAGTAAGGCATTGCGCCGGGGTTCACTAGCTCGCGGTAGGCGAGCAGCTCGAACGAGTAGACATCCACGCTCTCCTTGCTCTTCTTGCCTGGCTTGATGACGTTGCGGCTGTAGTGATGGGCAAAGCTCGGCTCGATACCGTTGCTGGCGTTGTTGGCCAGCGACAAGGAGATGGTACCGGTCGGCGCTATGCTGCTGTGGTGGGTGAAACGCCCCCCTACCTCGGCCAGCTCGGCCACCAGGGCGGGATCCACCTCGGCCACCTGCTGCATGTAGCGGCTGTAGCGCGCATGTAGCACCTTGCCCTTCACCTTGTCACCCAGCTTGATGCCATCGGCCGCCATTTCGGGGCGCAGGCGCAGCATCTTGCCGGTTACCTCGAACTCCTGCTCCATGATGGGGGCAACCCCCTTCTCTTTCGCAAGACGCAGGGACTCCTGCCAGCCAGTCATGGCCAGCTCCTGGGATACCTGCTCGGTGAAGGCGACGGAGGCAGCTGAGCCATATTTTATCTGCAGCATGGTGAGGGTCGAGCCAAGGCCGAGGAAGCCCATTCCGTGACGGCGCTTGGCTGTGATCTCCTCGCGCTGCTTGGCCAGCGGCAGCTGGTTGATCTCCACCACGTTGTCCAGCATGCGGGTGAAGATGGCCACCACCTTGCGAAACCCCTGCCAGTCGAAGGCAGCCTGTTCAGTAAAGGGATCGCGCACAAACCGGGTCAGATTGACCGACCCCAGCAGGCAGGCACCGTAGGGGGGCAAGGGCTGCTCACCGCAGGGGTTAGTCGCGCGGATCTCTTCACAGAACCAGTTGTTGTTCATCTGATTGACCTTGTCGATCAGGATGAAGCCGGGCTCTGCATAGTCGTAGGTGGAGGTCATGATGACGTTCCACAGCTTGCGGGCAGGCATGGTCTTGTAGACCTTGCAGGCCACCTGCCCCAGCGCGTTGATGACCACCCCTTCCTTGTTGGGCCAGTCGGCCCAGAACACCACTTCGGGATCGTCCAGCCCAATACCGTCCTGCTCCACCTCTTTGGCCGTGTAGGGGAAGATCAGCGACCAGGGAGCATCCTCTTTCACCGCCTTGACGAAATCCTCGGTGATGAGCAGGGAGAGGTTGAACTGACGCAAGCGGCCATCTTCCCGCTTGGCCTGGATGAATTCGATCACATCGGGATGACGGATATCCATGGTGCCCATCTGGGCGCCGCGGCGACCGCCGGCTGACGAGACGGTGAAACACATCTTGTCATAGATATCCATAAAGGAGAGCGGGCCCGAGGTATAGGCACCGGCACCCGAGACGAAGGCGCCGCGCGGGCGCAGGGTCGAGAAATCATAACCGATGCCGCAGCCGGCCTTCAGGGTCAGGCCGGCCTCGTGCACCTTGCCGAGGATATCGTCCATCGAATCTTCGATGGTACCGGAGACGGTACAGTTGATGGTTGAAGTGGCCGGCTTGTGCTCGAAGGCACCCGCGTTGGAGGTGATACGCCCCGCCGGAATGGCGCCGTTGCGCAGCGCCCACAGGAAGGGCTCATACCAGGCATCAGGCTCCAACTCCTGCTCAGCCAGGGCGCGGGCAACCCGCTGGTAGGTCTCGTCGATAGAGCCATCTATGGGGGCCCCATCCTTGCTCTTGAGACGATACTTGCTGTCCCAGATCTCGAGGGACGTTTCCTGCAGGGGGATGAGGCGGGAGCCGAGTTCACTCTCCAGCACCGGGTTGGATTTAGCCATTTTCAATCAACCTTATGTGAATGCATCAACGTCATGATAGCGACAAAAACACAACCAATAGTGACATTTATAAAAAATAACACAATATATAGTATAACTACTGCCATGAGGGCGCCGATTCTATCCTAAAAAAATGCCCCGGCCAGCAGGTTTCTGGGCCGAGGCATTTAACTGATTCATTTCCTGAAAGATTTAGCGATCAGAAAGCACTCAGGGTTTCTTGACGTACACGCTTGGCGTCTCACCCGCCATATTCAGATAGAACTCGTAGACGCCGTCGGCATCCGGCGAGAATTTCATGTCCTCATACTTGGAGCAGGGGTTGACCGGCACAGGCTCTCCGCCCAGTACGGCGACGCCGTCACTCGGACTCTTGTAGCCAAAGTTGGTGCCACAGCTCCAGCCGGAGTCGGCGAACTTGAACTTGTAGGGAGCCCACTCTTTCTTGAGCGTGCCTTTGGCCATGTAAAGCTTGTCAGCGACCTTGACCACCTTGCTCGCATCGGTTGCCATCCAGTCGTTCATCTCCCCACGCAGGTAGATGGATTTGCCACCGAAATCGCTGTTGTCTGCCGCCTGTTCTGCACCACCATGGGATGCGCAACCGCCTAATACCAGGGTTCCCGCCGCCAGCATCATCGTTACTGTTCTTTTGAACATGTGTCCATTCCTCAAATTATTGTGATTCCTTGGCCCATCGAACGTGAGCAGACGAATTAAAGCAGAGCGGGCATCACAAGAAAGGTAGAGGCATCACATTCTGTGTTTTTTATATCCAACCAGTGGGATAAATGGATGAGTTTCGAGCGAAACGATGCAAAAAATGCGGGACAAGATACGGGGAGGGAATCGAACAAAAGCCTCATAAGGGGGCTATCACATGACGATGAGTGCCAAAGACTCAAATTTCAGGCAATAAAAAACCCCGCTCGATGAGCGGGGTTTCTTGTATTGGGTGCCTGGCAGTGTCCTACTCTCGCATGGCGAATGCCACACTACCATCGGCGCTACCGCGTTTCACTTCTGAGTTCGGCATGGGATCAGGTGGTTCCACGGCGCTATGGCCGCCAGGCAAAT